>CAYMPL010000026.1:0-25066 GCA_964392415.1 uncultured bacterium
TTTCATGCGTTTCATCGGCCCCCCCTGCCTTTGCCGCGAGCTGCGCCTCAAATCGCCCCTTCTGATCAAGTGGGTCGTTCAATTCTGAAAAGGCGTTGGCGATCTCCCGGCCAAAAATGTAGAGTTCAAAACGATCTACGACTTTGGGATTTGCTTCGTTCTTTCGGGAGAGAGGAGAAATGGCGAGCGGGTATTCCGTAATAAACGTTGGCTGAATTAATTTTTGTTCGACAAAATTTGCAAAGACCGCCTCAAGCAGATGATCTTCATCTCTCTGAGTCGGAAGATCGATCCCCTTTTGAGTCAAAAACTGATTCAGTTTTTGAGTATCCTCCAGATCCCCCTTTTTTAATTCTGTATGCTTTAAAATAGCCTCTCGAAAGGTGTACCGCGCAAAAGGCCTTTTTAAAGAAATCATTTCACCCTGATATTGAAATTCTTCTTTTCCAAAAATTTCTTTGCTCAAGGAAATCAAAAGCTCTGAAGTCACATCCATCAAATCAAAATAAGTGGCATACGCCTCATAGAACTCAAGCATCGTAAATTCAGGGTTATGCTGAATCGAAATTCCCTCATTCCTGAAATTCCGGTTGATTTCAAAGACACGGTCAAGTCCGCCGACGACCAATCGCTTCAAATAAAGCTCAGGCGCGATCCGAAGATAGAGATCCATATTGAGACTGTTGTGATGGGTGATAAATGGCCGCGCAATGGCCCCCCCCGCAATCGGATGCATCATCGGCGTTTCAACTTCCAGATAATCGCGCTTCAGGAAAAAATCACGGATTTTCTGAATAATTTTGGAACGAATTCTTACAATCTCTTTCACCCGGGGGTTCACGATGAGGTCGAGATACCGCTGACGATAGCGCGTCTCAACATCGGTCAGCCCATGCCATTTTTCAGGAAGGGGATGAAGGCATTTGGCAAGAAGTCTCCCGGACGTAACTTTTAGAGTCAGCTCCCCCGTCTTCGTCCGAAATGGCGCCCCTTCAATTCCGACAATGTCTCCGATATCGATAAAATCGAGAAAATCTTTATAGGCCCCTTCTCCCAATGTTTCTTTCGAAAGATATGCCTGAATCTTTCCAGACCGGTCGAGGAGATCAAAAAAAGTCGTCTTTCCAAAACTCCGAAAATGAAGAAGCCTTCCGGCAACCTGATAAGAATCTTTTATATTTTCAAGCGAAGAGCGGTCGTACGTTTTGTACTTCTCATGAATCGATGCTGCCACCGCTGTCGGCCTAAAATCATTGGGGTATGCTCCCCCTTTTTTCTTCTTGAAAAATTCCAGTTTTTCCAGACGATTTTTTGACTGATCTGAAGTCTCTTTCACAAGGCTTCACGTTATCTAAAGAGCCCCGATGGGTCAAGACTCCTTCTTCCGCCCCAGGTATTCTTCAATAAACCGATCAATCTCGCCATTTAAAACATCATCCACATTCGAAGTCTCGTATGATGTGCGATGATCTTTCACCAGCCGATAGGGCTGAAGAATGTATGAGCGGATCTGGTTCCCCCAGGCAATCTCTTTCTTTTCTTTATGAAGATGTCCCATCTTTTCAGCCTCTTCTTCCTTTTTTCGCTCGTATAGACGGGCTTTAAGAACTTTCAGGGACTGCGCCTTGTTCTTGTGCTGAGACCGTTCGCTCTGGCACTGAACCACTATTTTTGTCGGAAGGTGCGTAATCCGCACCGCCGAATCGGTGGTATTCACCCCCTGCCCCCCCGGTCCCGAGGCGCGATAGACATCGATTCGAAGGTCAGAAGGATTTATTTCCATTTCCACTTCTTCTTCAATTTCAGGAATGACAAAAACAGAGGTAAAGGAGGTATGTCTCCTCTTATTCGCATCGAACGGCGAAATCCTCACCAGGCGATGAATCCCCCTCTCAGCGCGCAGATAACCATACGCGTAATCCCCCTTCACAAGAATCGTCACCCCTTTAATCCCCGCCTCTTCGCCACTCTGAAAATCGAGAACCTCCGCTCCAAATCCCCGTATGGAAGCCCATCGCATATACATGCGAAAAAGCATCTCAGCCCAATCCTGCGACTCCGTTCCACCGGCGCCAGGCGTAAGGGTTACGATCGCATTATTGAAATCGTGTTCGCCGGAGAGGAGCAGCTCGAGCTCAAGTTTTCGTATTTTTTTCTGAAGGGCACGCAGCCCTTCATCAGCTTCTTTTAATAAGGCTTGATCTTTCTCATCCTGAAAAAGATCAAGCAGCGTCTCACAATCTGAAAACTCGTCTGACAGCCCTTTCCAGAGATCAACCGTCCGTTCACACTGTTTTTTTTCTTTTAAGATTTTTTGGGCTTCCTGATGTCGATTCCAGAAGTCAGGTTTTGCAATCTCGGTTTCTAGAGATTGGATGCGCGATAAAATGCGATCTACGTCAAAGATGACCTCGAACTTTTTGAAGACGGCCGCGACACTGTTCTAAAAGATTCTTTACCTCTGAAAATTCCATTATATCCCCTCCAATATCTTTATATATTCCTCTTCCTTTTTTTGCATCCGAATTTCTTCCTTTTTAGAAATTTCATGATCGTACCCCAAAAGATGCAAAAAGCCATGAATTAATAGAAATTTTATTTTGTTTTCGTACTTCATATCGTCTCTCTTTGCATAGCGCCTAGCCGTATCTACGGAAATGACAATGTCACCTAAAGCGCCTATTTCGCACAATGGAAACGACAACACATCCGTCGGTCTATTTTTCCGACGATACTTTCGGTTGAGCTTTCGAATTTCGTTATCACGAACAAATAAAATGGAAAGCTCAACCCTCTTTGCCTTCTCACTTCCCCATCTTTTTAAAAATAGTTTTTTCATCCACCGCCGGATTCTCTTCTTCGATACCCCCACCCTTGCCCGAGCGCTCATCATCACCTGTCCCATATGTTTTTTCTTCCTGAACCCCCCCTACCGGATAGCTGATTCTTCGATGATAGATGCCAACGAGAACATGATAAAAGCTGTCGACAATGCTCGTTAAATCTTTCAACGTCAATTCTGTATCATTTAACTGACCATCAATAAATAACCGATGAATCATTTTTTCGCAAACGGTCCGGATTCGGGGCAGATGTGAAGTGTTAAGCGTGCGCGCGGCGGCCTCCACCGAGTCGGCCATCATAACAATGGCGGCCTCATTGGTTTGAGGGCGCGGACCGGGATAACGATATTCATTTTCATCAACCTCTTTTGAATAAACGGGATCCTCCGCGTGCCGAGCCTGCGCCTCCTTCTTCGCCTTTTGATAAAAATAATTCATCAGTGTCGTTCCCAGATGCTGCTCAATAATATCGACCACCGATTTTCCAATATTTCTTTCAGTTCCAATTTTCACCCCCTCTTTCACATGCGACATAATCATCATCCGGCTGAGATGGGCGGAAACGTGGTCATGGATGTTATACCCCCGAAACTGATTCTCGATATAATAATGAGGATTCTTCATCTTCCCAATATCGTGATAGTACCCCCCCACGCGCGAAAGCAAGACATTGGCGCCGATCGATTCGGCCGCGTTCTCAGCCAAAGTGCCGACAACGATACTGTGATGATAACTCCCCGGGGCCCTGAGCATGAGATCCCGAAGCACCGGATGGTTTAAATTGGAAAGATCCAAAAGCTTTAGATCTGTTGTGTAATTAAAAAGATATTCGAACGCGGGGGTAAAGATCATGACAACAACCGCTGAAAGAAGTCCCGATAAAAAGGCGGCAGTTGTGCTTAAGCCAAGCTCGGCCAAAATTTTCTCATAAGTTTCCCCCCCGCCAAGCGATGAGAGAATCACCATTGAAAAAACAACCGCCATGTTCGCAACGGCTGTTTTAATCCCCGCCCGATAGATGTCGCGCTGCGATCGGCAGTAAGAAATTTCCTGAATCCCGATCAGACAGCTTGTCAACGCATAAATGGCGTAGAAAAAATTCTTTTCAAGAAGCAGACTAAACGCCACACTGAGGAGTATTGAAAAAATCAGCGCCCCCTCAATGCCGATCAAAAAGCGAACAATCATCGCGCAGCTGGCAATCGGAATGAGATAGATGAATACAGAGGGGGGGAGCCAGAGAATTTTGTCCTGAATCGCCCCCGCCGCAAAGAGATAAATCCGGATCGCAAGAATAAAAATAAATGCCAAAAAACTCAGCACCAGGACATCCCTGCCGGAGGGTTTAAATTTTGTGAGATTCCCGATCGCGAAATAACCGATTATTTGAAATAAAAAGAAAAGAAAAATTGCCGTAAAAAAGACAAAAAGCATCGGGCGCTGCTCCGTAAACTGCTTCTGAATCCCCCTTAAAATCACAAGCTGCGATTTTTGAATCGGCTCCCCTTTTCGAACAATTACGCTCCCTTTTTCAACCTTAACAATGACCGCTTTTATATTTTCTTCGGCCGATTTCCTTCGAGCGGCCGTCTCTGCCTGATTAAATGCAACATTGGGGAGCATGAGTCCGGCTGCGATTTCCGCAATTTGCCGCTGCTCAGATATCGAATACCATTTACGGATCGTGTCTGTCCCCCTTACAACAAGCCGTCTCGCCTCTTCGAGATCCAACAACTGGCCGAAGTCTTCAAATGCCTCTTCTTTGTTTTCAGAAAGATTGCGAATCAGAATCCCGCGATTGATATCCGGTTCCAAAACCGCTTTGTCAGAAATGATATAGCGATTTCTCAATAGCTGAAAAAGGCGGTTCACACTCCACGAAATTTTCCAATTGAATTTTGACTTTTCAAGATAATCAAAAAGAGTGTCAGATATTGAAATTCCGAAAAGCGCTTCTTCAAACGCTTTTTTGGCCGCTCCTCTTTTCTGTGTCTCAGAAAGCGTTACCGCGGGGCCTATATAATATTCCTTCTTCATCAGCTCAAAAGCAGAGAAGAGCTTTTTTACGGTTTTTGAGTAAAGATCCCGGTCGTAATCATAGATCGACCTCACATCGCTCGCCGCTTTGTTTCTTAATTTTTGAGTTGCCTCTTCATCGACAATATCAAAACTCCGGTGGGCTTTGATCTGAAAGGGAGCCTTCTCCCCCTCCACAAATGAGCGCCGCGGAAGCGTAAATTTTGGAATGAGCAGCCACGCCAGGACAAACGAAAACACGATGAGAAATAACGACCCCTTTAAACCGATTTTTGGGTATACCTTTTTTCTCTTTATTTTCAGGAGGTTATCAATGCCCCCCGAATCATAATGGTTGAACCCTGTATTTGTGATTTTACCAGTCATCTAAGCCACTTATCGGCATTTTAGGCTTTAAAATGAACCGCGAAATCTGCTAAACTAAAGTATCATGAAAATCCGCGTCCTTGGATGCGATGGCGGTGTGCTCCCCGGTTTTGATCAGGTATCGTTCTTTATTAATGATCATCTTATCATCGATGCGGGCGCCATCTGCTCAAAGCTCTCGCTCAAAGAACAGCACCAGATTAAAGAAATACTCATTACACACGGACATCTCGATCACATCAAAGACCTGCCATTTCTTGCGGAGAACCTCTCGCTCTCCGGCGCGGGGGGATCTGTCTCGATCTTTTCAACCTATGCGATTCTGACAGACATTAAAAAAAATCTTCTCAATGGAATCGTCTGGCCCGATTTTAGCAGGATTCCCGCCGAAAAACCGATTTATCGCCTGAGATCGATCAGACAACCTTTTTCCATCGGTAAGTTAAAGATAGAGGCGATCCCTGTCACCCATTCACACTCAGCCCTTGGGTTTATTATTTCAGATCGAAAGGGGGCCGTCATTTTTAGCGGCGACACCGCCCCCACCGATGAACTCTGGCAGCATGCCAATCGACTCAAAAATCTGAAAGCGATTTTTCTTGAAACCTCTTTCCCATCGGCATTGGCTGATCTTGCCTGGCAAACCAAGCATCTCTCCGTCACGACGCTCATTCGCGAGCTCTCAAAAATTAAAAACAACACAGCGCCGATCTATCTTTACCATTTAAAACCGGTCTATTTTAAAATGATTCGCTCTGAAATCAAAAGGAGTGGGATTTCAAGACTACGCGTTCTAAGGGGCGGCAGGGTGTTTAAATGGTAAGCCTTCTTAAATTTTCCATTTTTAAAATCTCTTTCCTCATGACAGCGGTTGTTGTTTTTATCGGACTCATCCTTGAGTTTACCCCTGAGCGACTCCCTTTTTTAAAGTCGATTGAACTCAAAACCTACGACGCAAAATTCCGGTTGAGGGGAACCCGACCGATTCAAAATAACATCGTCATCGTCGCCATTGATGACAAAAGCATTGAGACGTTTGGCAGATGGCCGTGGAACAGAGCCATTTTGGCGCAGACGCTCGAACGCGTCTTAGACGGAAAACCAAAACTCGTTGCCTTTGATATGGTCTTCTCGGAAAAAGACCCCACTTCCGCGGATTCTGATCCCCTGTTTAGCAGCGTCATTCAAAAGTCGACTGCTTCGGTTCTTTTGGGCTATTTCTTTTATTTTTCAAAAAGAGACATCGCGGCGCTCAGCACCGACTGGGAAAAACAGTTTGAAGCGGTCTTTGATTCAAAAATCACGGCAAAAATATCGACGGTTCAATACCCGCCTGAAGAAATCCCGACGGGATTGGGAATAAAATCGAGCATCGAACCGTATGCAAAGGCAACCCGAAACCATGGATTCTTTGACATCTCTTCAGACCTGGATGGCGTCATTCGAAAAACCCATCTCATCGGAAAACACAAAAATACCCTCTTCCCCTCTTTCGGCCTTAAAACGGCCTCACTCGTTGAAAATAAAGATATTGTCGTCCAATTTGGAGAGGAGGGAATAGAAAAAATCCGGCTCGGCCAGGATGAACTCCCGACCAATGAACGCGGCGAGCTCTGGATCAATTTTTCGGGACCGGCACACGCATTTCCCCAAACATTTCCAACGTACAGCTTTGCGGATCTCTCACGTCGTGAAATCGACCCCGGTCAATTTCGCGACAAAATCGTCCTTTTCGGCGTCACAGCAAAGGCTGTCTCAGACCTCAGAATAACGCCCACATCTGCATCTATGCCTGGCGTAGAGCTCAACGCAACGATTGCAGAGAATATTCTGAATAGAAATTTCCTCATCAGACCGAATCAAGCCTTTGCGCTAGAAATCGCCTTTATCATCCTTTTTGGAATTCTTTTTTACCCCTTGATCCTCTCCAAACTCAACTCCATCGCCTCGGCGCTCGTGTTTTTCATTCTGTTGTTTGCTTATCAATGCTTCGATCAGAAATTATTGTTTGAAAAGGGATTGGTTGCCAACAGCTTCTTAATTTCCTCTCATCTCTTTTTCGTCTTTCTCACATCAACGATCTACAAATACTTTGTCCAGGAAAGAAAGACGAGGCAGACGAGAGCCGCTTTTCAACATTATGTCTCCCCTGCCGTCGTCAATGAAATCTTAAAACACCCGGATCAGCTCGTGTTGGGCGGAGAGAAGAGGAGACTCACCGTTCTTTTCTCGGATATCAGAAACTTCACATCGATTTCAGAAAAAATAGAACCGGTAAAACTGACACACCTTTTAAACACCTATCTCACCGAGATGACAAACATCGTCTATGAGCATCAGGGGATGCTCGACAAATATGTCGGTGATGAATTGATGGCGCTTTTTGGAGCGCCGCTTAAAACCCCAAAACATCCCCTCGATGCCTGTCTCAGCGCGATTGAGATGATCCAAAAACTTCCGAAGGTCAAAGATGCCTGGGCAAAAGAGGGAATCAGCGAACTCAATATCGGCATCGGCATTCATACCGGGGAGATGATTGTGGGGAATATGGGATCTACCAAAATTTTTGATTACACCGTCATCGGCGACTCCGTCAATCTCGGCTCAAGGCTGGAAGGGGCAAACAAAATCTACGGAACCCGAATCATCATCAGTCAGGAGGTCTACAACGAAGTCGCAGGCCGCATTTTCTGCCGCGAACTCGATTTTATCCGCGTCCGTGGAAAAAAAGAGCCGGTAAGAATCTATGAGGTGCTGACAGAAAAGCCTGATAACTCATTCGCCCAGATGCTCAATCACTATATTCGCGGCTTGACTCTTTACCGAAATCAAAAATGGGGGGATGCCGCAAACACCTTTGAACAGATCTTAAAAAGATTCCCCAACGACGGCCCCTCCCGCACCCTTCTCGAACGCTGCCGCCTCTACTCTCAAACTCCCCCCCCTAAAGAATGGGATGGGGTTTTTACGATGACAGTGAAGTAATTCTTCGTTCTTAATTTATTTGAAGGATCTTATCCTCTTCGATCGCACGGCCGATGTCATTTTGGCCATCATCAAAATAGTAAATTTTTTTCCCATCCTGGGTGACGATCTTTCCCACATAGGCCCCTTTAAATGAGTCGTTCTCCAGCCTCACGGTATAAACGCCTCCTGGGCGAATTTTCACATCTTCTGAACCTATCTGAATCATATCCTCCCCCGTTTTTGAAACAAAACGCGCGGCGCCAGGGAGATCCAATTTTCCGCCTGGTGGAAGTTGAGGGGGAGGTGATGGAGGACTTTTCACTTCAGGCAACCCCTTGAGAGGCGAATTTTCCGGCACAGGGATTTCGCCCGTTCTTATTCTGTTTGTTCCTGAAATCGCATCTTTCATTCCTAGCGGATTTATTTCTATTATTTTCCCCGTAGCTGGATCCAGATGACCTAAAGAAAGCTGATGTGGTCCCTTATGAATCACCAACGAAAGTTTATATTCGCCACTCTCCACCCGATAAAAAACAATATCGCCAACTTCTGGCCCTTTTTCTGCTCCCCTGAGATAAATTCTTTTAGGTTCTACCAAAACCGGCCGCACCTCTGTGATTTCTTCCATGTTAATCGTAGAGCCTCTGACCTTCCCATTGCGAACAAAGGTTACTCTCGTTTCTAGAGCGGTTCCGCTCCCTTCGGTACTTTCCATAACGAACCCTGGTGTTGCCCAACCCTTCTTATCAATAAACAGAACAGGATTGGTATCGGTGACTAACATTTCACGAACTTGGGGCTTCTTGTCTGGGAGGAACCCCCACAGCCGGCGTTCGGGTTGAGTGAGATAGCGAACGGTGCTAAGTCTATGCGTATGATCCACCAACGCAGCCACCATATTTTCTATTTCACCTTTTGGTGTCCCCTTAAGGAAAGCTTCATCCCCCCCAATTCCTGTTTCGAGAATTTCTCTTCGTTCGGCAGGCGTAAAGGGGTGTAGCCTCCTCGCCTTTCCGGCAATGACCATGCGGCGAATCTCGTCCGGCCAAAAATTATCCAAACTTTCTCCTCGCTTCATCAGTTCTTTCCCCAACGCCGCTTCATCAAAATTGTGCGCATCCAAAATGGCCTGCCGCCTCAGAGGATTGTTCTGAATAGCCCCCGGTTCGAATTTTAGGGCCCCTTCCGCATAAGCTATTCGTTCATTATCTGAAAGCTCATAGACGCGCTTCTCATTAAATACAGGGAGATCAAAATCTCTCGCCAGTCGTCCTTTTTGAACATTTTCCACTGCGATGCGTCTCCCCTCTCCCCTGATTCGCTTCAATGCTTCTAATTCTTTTCGGATCGCCTCCGCTCTCAGTCCTGCTGGAAGATGCCGGACCGCTTTCATGAATGCCAATGCCCCCGCGGCATTGAACGCTCCTTCCGCTATGAGCCCCGCAAAATGGGCGTTAATCTCCCCCATTTTGTCCTCTACAGCTCTCGGATCCCCTTCCCCCAGAGCCAAAAGAATATCCTCCATCACCTCCCCTTCGAACGCGAGCGCTTGATAGTCGGGGATACTTTTAAAAAGCATATGCCCTCCGCCAACTGCTGTGGCGGTTCCCGCAAAAATCGCATCGCCGTAGGCGCCAAAACCCAAACCATAACCAAAGAGAGGCCCCATCCCGTATGTAAGCGCAGCGCTCGCCCCAACCGCAAGAGTCGCCCCCGCTCCCCAGGTGAGGCTCGACTTTTCCGCTTCCACTTCATCCACCTTTATCTCATCCCCCAACTGGCAAATTCTTTTGGCAACCTCTATTCTGGGATCATCTAAAAGCGCCCCCAAAACAGCCGAAGGATGAAACTTTAAAGCCAGTTTAATCTGCTTTTTGGGATCCTCTTGCCCCTCCGCTTTTAGGGTGGGAAGCGTCTCTTTTAAAAATTTTTGCATGCTGAGATCATATTTTTGCCATGCATCGGCAATGACATCCGAAGAAATCGGTTTTGCTTCGTCATTCTCCCACATCTTCTGAACATCCGGATGATGGCGAACTACCATAAAATTTCGATACATTTCACTTTTCAAAACCTCATATCTGGCCCGGGATTCAGCCAATCTCTCTTTGGCATCGATCAATACTGAAACTCTCCGCCCACCTGCATCGTCGACCATGACTTGAGCGATCCCCTCTTGAAGCAGCTCAGCCAAGGCATCTTTATCCAAAGAAACTCTGTGGCTTTTGGATCTCTCCCGAATGGGTTTTAACTGAGCCTCCAAATAATTCTCAAATTGGGGGAATGCTTCGGGACCAAAGGCCTTCTCAAAAAACGCTTTGAATTGAGCTTGAGGATTTTGAATTGCGGGCTCGGCATAATATCCCAAATCCCGCGCACGGGAAAAATCAGAACTGACTCCCTTTTCTCCAAGGTAGGCCAAAAAAAGCTTCTCCCCTTCTTCTAAAGGAGGATGTGAGGGCTTCTCCCCTCTTTCTAAAGGAGAAAGAAAGATCGTTTCAGGGGAAAGCATTGTCTTTCTCAAAAAATGATCGATATCCACCGGATTGGATGAAAGAGTCGCCACCCCATCATACGCATCATAACGCCCTGTTTCTGTCTCTGGCGCAGTGATCTCCTCAAACTTATAAAAGCCACCAAAGGGGCCTCGACGGGTCAGCCGCGGGCCTTCATACCGCCGAACCCTCCCCTCTGTCGAAGCTTCCAGCGCGGTCAATTGATCCGGATGAAGCATAAACCGGACATTATGGAGCTGCTTAAACCGACGTACTTTTTCTTCCGCTTCCCGAACCCTCTTCTTAACTTGCGACAGTTCTTCAAGCGCTTTTTCAACCCCTTGTCGATAGACCTCTCGATTTTCTTTTACAAATTCTTCATAACTCGATTTTTGAGACCGCTTAAATTCTTCTCTTCTTGCTTGCTGAATCTGAGATAAAGGCCACGCCACCCCCCGATTTTCCTGGGAAAGGAAGAAGACTGACTTAAACGTCTCCGGTTCAAAAATATTCTCTCCGGTTATTCTCAAATAGGCATCCGCCGATTCCTGAGTTATCTTTACAGAATCATCAAAGGGATCAAAATGAATTTCTCCCTGCAATTTAGAATACTCCTTAAAGTAAGAAATAATCGCCATGTCACGCGATTTTTGCCAAATCTTTTCAAATAACTTTGAATCATCGACCTTTTCTGGACGACGCCCGCCGGTTTGCGCGGCCTTATCTATCAGAGCGACATTCTTGGCAAGCATCATAATTTCAGGCTGAATGGCAATGGCCTGCAAATCCCGGCATTCGCCAATGTTTAGGCGCTCCACCATCGCTCTTACAAATTGACGCCCCAACCCCGAAAGAATCGGCTCTTCCCCTCTCCCGCAGGCTTCGAGCAGACTCCCCATCGTAATGAGCGCATCGATCGGTTTTAAAATCTTTTCATCGATAAGCTCAGCCTCTTTTTTTCTCAAAGGATCTTCTCTTCTCCCCAGCCGCTCAATGAGCGCTTCCGCTTTATCCCTCACCGCCTTGAGCGCAGGGAGTTGCGATCCTTCAAGCTCGGAGACAAAAGCCATCATCTCAAGAAGAGCTGCTTTTTCTTTCTCAATTTCGGGTGTTGGGCCATTAGAAAACGCGGCGGTTGGACTCATCCAAAGAAATACAAGCCATAATGCGACACTTCTTCGTAGTATTTCTTTGGGTATTTCTTTGGGTATTTTTTTGGTCATGCCGCCTCCTTTTGTTCTTTATTTTTTCCTGGCTTTTGTCCTGGCAGGCGATGCACCGTCACACGATTACGCCCCCCCTCCTTCGATTGATAGAGGGCAGAGTCGACATCTTTGATGAATTGGACAACGGAATCTTCGGGGGTTTCGCGAAAACTTGCCACACCGAGGCTGACTGTTACCGGAATTTTTTTTCCATTGTAATTAAACTCTTTCTTTTCTATCTGTTCGCGAATCCTCTCAGCTGAATGGAATGCCTTGTCGACTTTGGTTTCAGGGAGACAAATCATAAATTCCTCCCCCCCATATCTCGCCAGGACATCGGCCGCGCGAACGTTCTCTTTTACAACTTGCGCGATTTGCTGCAGCACATAGTCTCCTGCCTGATGGCCGTAGGTATCATTAATCTTTTTAAAATGATCAATATCGAACATAATCATGGAGAGATCGGTCTGATAGCGCTTCACCCGCGCGAATTCCTGATCGAGCCAGGCTTCGAAATAGCGGCGCATAAAGACTTTTGTGAGAGCGTCGTAGAAGGCCATGTTGTAGAGTCTGGCATTTTCAATCGCAACCGAAACCTGATGAGAAAAGGCCATAAAGAGTCTTTCGTCTTCCTCATTAAAATCTTTTCCATTCAATTTATTGAGCGCCTGTAAAACCCCAATCGTTTTATTTCGACTGATCAGCGGCACGCAGATAATGGAGCGTGTTTTAAACTGAGTTTTTTCATCGACCGTTTTTAGAAAATATTCCGACTTTGTGACGTCGTTGACAATCAACGCCTTTCCGGTTTGAACCACATGCCCTGCAATCCCCTGATCCGCTTTAATCCGAATCTCTTTTATCTTTTCACTCCCCCCCGAAACCGTTGAAAAATAGAGCTCGTTTTTTTCGGCATCAAGAAGCAGGAGCGAACTCGCTTCCGCCTCCATCACCCCTTTGATCGATTTCATAATGAGATCAAGAAGTTTATCGAGGTCCTGAGTGGAGTTAATGAGGGCAAGCGTTTCCATCATTTTATAAAGCTTTTCTATAATCGCAGGCATTCGCCCCTCCTAAGAAGCATTATCGGAAAAAATGGAATCTCCCTTGAGTCGCTCTTGAGGAACGGGTTAGGATAGACTTATGAAAATAAAAATCGTCTCCGGCGGACAAACAGGGGTGGATCGGGCGGCGCTGGATGCCGCAATTTCGGCGGGACTCCCGTATGGGGGTTTTATTCCAAAGGGGAGGCTCTCTGAAGACGGGACTGTCCCTTTAAAATATCAGATGACCGAAACGGAAAGCCTTGAATATGCGTTCCGGACAAAACAGAATGTGATTCACTCAGACGCTACTTTAATTTTGAGCTTTTTACCGATGTCTGGTGGAACACAGCTCACAAATGAATTTTGTCATCGTTATCGGAAGGAGCATTTGTTTGTCGATTTGGCTGCTCCAAATTTGGAGAACCAAAAAAAGATTGTTGAATGGACAAAGAAAATAAAACCTTCTGTCCTCAATATCGCTGGACCGAGGGAATCGAAGTATCCGGGGATTTATGACAACACCCAGAAGCTTTTGGAGAGGGTGTTTTTCGAACTGGATGACAGATGAGATTCTTCGCTACGCTCAGAATGACTGATCCCTCAGAATGACTGATCGCGCATTTCCAATTCTAGCTCCTGCAGCCGCTTCATCTCATCCCGTATTTTTGCAGCCGCTTCAAATTCCAGATTTTGCGCGTGTCTGAGCATTTGCTTTTTCAAGATTTTGATTTTCTTCGAAAGATCGTTAACGGAGTTAAATTCCTCCGCCGGTTCCTTCACGAGATCAACCGTTACATAATCCATTTCGTAAATGGAAGTCAGCGTTTCATGGATGGTTTTTCGAATCGTTGTGGGGGTAATCTGATGCTTCCGGTTGTATTCAAGTTGTCGTTCACGCCTTCGTTTCGTTTCCGCAATTGCGCTCTTCATCGATCCTGTCATGTGATCCGCATAGAGAATGACCCGTCCTGAAACATTTCTTGCCGCGCGCCCGAACGACTGAATGAGAGAAGTTTCGGAGCGAAGAAAACCCTCCTTATCGGCGTCCAAAATGGCAACCAACGACACTTCCGGAAGATCGAGCCCTTCACGCAGGAGATTCACCCCCACCAGCACATCAAATTCACCGAGGCGAAGCCCCCGGATAATCTCAACACGTTCGAGCGTATGTATGTCTGAATGAAGGTATTTTACCTTGATTCCTTTTGTTTCCAAAAATTCCGTAAGATCCTCTGCCATCCTTTTTGTCAGCGTCATCACCAGCACGCGCTCTTTTTTTTCGATCACTTTTTGAATCTCTCCGATGAGATCTTTTACCTGCTCTTTCGCCGGTTTTACCGTCACTTCGGGATCGGTGAGTCCCGTCGGGCGAATGATCTGCTCCACAATATGAGATTTTGATTTTTCCAGCTCAAAGGAAGCGGGGGTTGCGGAAACATAAATGAGCGGCTTTACGACACCCATAAATTCTTCGAAATTGAGCGGGCGGTTATCAAGCGCGGATGGAAGTCTGAAACCATAATCTACGAGCGTCGTTTTTCGCGCGCGATCGCCGCGGTACATGCCGCCGAGCTGGGGAACCGTAATATGACTCTCATCCACGAAAAGGAGAAAATCTTTCGGGAAATATTCGAGAAGCGTCGGCGACGGCTCGCCTGGTTTTCGTCCCGAAAGATGCCTTGAATAATTTTCAATTCCATTGCAATAACCGATCTCAGAGAGCATCTCAAGATCAAATTGAGTTCGCGTCTTGAGACGCTCCGCTTCAACGAATTTGTTTTGTGCCCTGAGCACCTGATATCTTTCTTTTAATTCTTCTTCGATCGCAATTATCGCGCGCGCGAGATCAGACCTTGGGGTTACATAATGGCTCCCCGGAAAAACTGAGACACGATCCATGGTTGCCAGTTTGAGTCCTGTCAAGGGATCGATCCAGGAGAGCCCTTCAATATCATCTCCCAAAAATTCAATCCGAATCGCGCGGTCTTCTTCGTTTGCCGGAAAGATTTCAACAACATCCCCCCGGAGTCGAAATGTCCCCCGATGAAAATCGACGTCATTTCTTTGATATTGAATCTCGACAAGCTTTCTTAAAAGATCCCGCCGTTCAATCGTCTCCCCCTTTTTCACGCTCATCATCATATTCTGATAGCTCTCGGGGGAACCGAGACCATAAATGCAGGAGACAGATGCGACAATTAAAACATCCCTTCTCTCAAGAAGCGACTGCGTCGCCGCATGCCGCATTTTGTCGATCTGATCATTAATCGCCGAATCTTTTTCAATATAGGTATCGGTCCGGGGAATATAGGCTTCCGGCTGATAGTAGTCATAATAACTGACAAAGTAGTGAACGGCGTTATTCGGAAAAAGCTCTTTAAACTCCGCGAAAAGCTGTGCCGCAAGGGCTTTGTTCGGGGCAATAACGAGCGTTGGTTTTTGAACACGCTCTACCACGTTTGCCATCGTAAAGGTTTTACCGCTCCCGGTGATTCCCAGTAAAACCTGATGTGGGATGCCATCCAAAACACTTTTTGAAAGTTCCTCGATTGCTTTCGGCTGGTCTCCCGTCGGCTTAAACCCGCTGACAATTTTAAATTTTGACATTACGTTTCGACTTTCCAGGTCGTTCCCGCGGGGGTGTCTTCCAGGATGATATGATATTTCAAAAGATGAGCTCGAATTTCATCGGCTCTCTTCCAATCTCTCTCACCGCGCGCCTGTCGTCTTAATTCAATCCACTTTTCGATCTCATCAACGGGGAGATTTGTCTCAGAAGATAGTTTTTGCCTCAATTCTACAAGAAATTTTTCAGGATCTGCGTCAAAAAGTCCCATCAGTAAACCGATTTTTTTAAAGAGCGCCAGACATTCAGAAATAGAAGCTTTGTCTTTTTTACTCCACTCCTTCTTCTGATCTAAAAATCGGTTTACGGCATGCACAAGATCAAACAGATGGCCCAACGCTTTTGCCGTGTTGAAATCGTCATCCAGCGCGCGTTCAAACTTTTTCCAAAATCCTTTGATGACTTTATGAAAAGTGGCAGAAATCCCTTTATTCAATAGAGATCCCTCGGCTTCGCCTCGGGATGACGCTCTTTGCAGTTCGAGCTTCGTCTTATAAATCTTCTCAAGCGCTAAAATAGCTTTTCTTGTCACCCGATCAGAAAATTCGAGTGACGAGCGGTAATGATTCGACAGCAAAATAAACCGTAGAACTTCCGACGGATTTTTCTTCAAAAAATCGGCGACTGTCACGATATTTCCAAGAGATTTAGACATCTTTTCCCGCCCCAAAACAAGGAGCCCATTGTGCATCCAATAGGTGACAAACGGTTTCCCCGTATAAGATTCACTCTGCGCAATCTCATTTTCATGATGCGGGAAAACGAGGTCGACCCCACCGCCATGGATATCAAACGACTTCCCAAGATATTTGGTAGACATCACAGAACATTCCAGATGCCAGCCGGGCCTCCCCCTCCCCCAGGGGCTCTCCCACGAAGGCTCTCCCGGCTTCGCGGGCTTCCCCCCCAACGAAGGCTCTCCTGCCTTCGTTGGCTTCCAAAGAACAAAATCGATCGGATTTCTTTTGTGTTCAGAGACCTCCACGCGTGCTCCCGCAATCAGATCATCGGTCTTCTTTTTTGAAAGTTTTCCATAGGACCTACATTTTTCAATCGAGAATAAAACATCTCCCCCTGCCTCATACGCAAATCCCTTTTCAATGAGCCCCTTGATCCACTCAATCATTTCAGGAATATGATCGGTCGCTTTCGGAGAATGGGTTGGAGTTGAAACACCGAGCGCTTGCATCACTTCTTCGAAAGCCTGCGTATACTCTTTCGCAACCTCAGAAACATCCCGCTTTTCTTCTTGAGCGCGTTTTATGATTTTGTCATCGATGTCCGTAATATTTCTCACAAGGGTTACTTCGTAACCTTTGTGTGTGAGATAACGATAAACAACATCAAAAAAGACCATCGGCCGCGCATTGCCGACATGAATATGATGATAGACGGTTGGGCCGCAGACATACATTCCGACCTTTTTTTTAAAAAAAGGTCGGAACAATTCTTTTTTTCGAGTGAGTGTGTTATAAATGCGAAGGCTCATGAATCGCTCCTTCGACTCATTCCAGTAACGAAAGTATTCCTTGAATTCGTTTGCGACACGACTCCACCCCCAAAATCGTAAATATCAGATTCATTTCATGTCCGGATATTTCCCCTGTCAATGCCAGTCTTTGAGTCATGAACAAGATTTTTGGGGGGATGGAAGTCTTCTTTTTCAGTTCAGATTGAATCTTTTCATAGGTTGTCTGATTGATCTCCCCCACCTTCGCCCCTACCTTCGAAAGAAGATCATCTAAAATTCGTAAAATATCTCCCGCCTCACCCTTTTTCTCAAGAAGCCATTTTTTTGCCTCATCGGATAATTGATATTTTTCATCGAAAAAGACGGCTGCTTCGTCTCCAATTTGATCGAGCGTTTCAAGTTTTGTCTTGCATGCCTCGATAACCCTGTTCAACCACGCCGGATCTTTCCCATCCAGCGGATACCCCTTTTCTTTTAAAAAGGGGTATGACCGGCAGGCAAGTTCTGGAACCGGTTTTTGACGAATATAGACGCCGTTCATCCAGGTTAGTTTTTTCAGATCAAAAATGGCCGGGCTTTTGGTCATTTTCTCAATGATAAAATCACCGATAATCTCTTCTTTCGTCATAACCTCCCGTTCGTCACCTGGATTCCATCCCAAAAGCGAAAGATAGTTGACGAGCGCGTCGGGAAGAAATCCGGCTTTCCGATATTCCCCCACACTCGTTGCCCCATGCCTTTTAGAAAGCTTGGTGCGGTCTGGCGCAAGAATAATAGAAACATGCGCATAGTTTGGAAGATCAAATCCGAGGGCTTTGAAAAGAAGAACTTGCCTCGGTGTATTGGAGATATGCTCCTCGCCCCGAATCACATGCGTAATCCCCATCTCATGATCATCAACCGCGGCCGAGAAGTTATAGACAGGCCCCCCATCCGGACGGCTGATCACAAAATCGCCAAGCTGGGCTGGGTCAACTTCAATATCCCCACGCACCAGATCATGAAAACGAATCGGATCTTTTTCATCTATTCGGAAACGGAGAGCCGGCTTTCGTCCATCATGCTCCAACTTTTTTTTCTGATCCGCATTCAGATTCCTGCATTTCCCCATATAACGAGGGGTTTGACGGCGCCGCAATAAGCTCTCGCGTTCCTCTTCAAGCTCTTCGGGGGTACAATAGCAAGAATATACCCTCCCTTTCTTAACCAGCTCATCATAATATTTTCGATAAATGTCACTCCGCTCTGATTGGTAATAGGAACCATAGGCGCCTTTTACAATGGGCCCTTCATCCCATTCAATCCCCAGCCATTTCAAATCCTCAATAATCGATTGCTCATACTCTTTTTTAGAGCGCTCAGGATCGGTATCTTCAATTCTTAATACAAACGTCCCCTGGTAATGCTTTGCAAAAAAATAGTTAAAAAGCGCCGTCCGCGCACCGCCGATGTGAAGATGCCCAGTTGGGCTGGGAGCCATGCGAACTCTAATCACGATTGCTTATCCCCCTCTGAACAGTCGCTACTGCCATCGCCACAATCCCCTCTTCTCTCCCAATAAAACCGATCCCCTCCCCCGTTTTCGCCTTAATCGCAAGCTGCGACTGCGAAATGCCTAAAACCGATGAGAGTTTTTCTTTCATTTTCTCAACAAAAGGGGCGATCTTTGGCTTCTCCGCCATCACCGTGATATCAACATGCACAATTCTATAGCGATTGCCCCTCAGCTTGTCTACGACATTCTGAAGTAGAATCAAACTCGATATGTTTTTATAAGAAAGATCGTGATCTGGAAAATGTGTCCCGATATCCGAAAATCCAGCCGCTCCGAGCAGCGCATCACAGACCGCGTGCGTGAGAACATCGGCATCGGAATGTCCTTTGAGCCCCTTCTCATGAGGAATGTCGACCCCCCCTAAAATCAGTTTCCTCCCATCCTCGAAGGGATGAATATCGATCCCCTGTCCGACAGACGTTTCCGGGTAAAGATCGTCTACCGTTGTCATTTTTATGTTCTTAACTTCGCCGTTGATGACTTTCACCTCGCGGATTTTTTCAACCAAACTTGCGTCATCTGTAACTTGGGCAGGGTTTCTTTTCAACCATTCATAGGCTTCAACGATCAGAGGAAATGAAAATAGCTGCGGCGTCTGAACCGCTGCAAGCCCTGAACGATCGAGTGTCTCAACCACGGCATCGGATGAAATACGTTTAACGGTATCTGAAATAGGGATAACCGGAATGACAGCCCCTGTGTCACGCAAGCCCCACAGCCGATTGATTAAATCGGCTGTGGCATATGGACGAACTCCATCATGAATGAAAATAAAATCGGCGCGATCATGTTCTGCAAGCCACGACAAAGCCGCATAAACAGAATCCTGCCTGAGTCGGCCCCCTGCAATGACGGCTGATGTTTTAGACAAACCAAATTCTTTTACTCTGTCTGAAACCTGAAGAACATCTTCTGAAGCGACAACAAGAATAATATGAGAAATAAATGGAAGATTTTGAAACGGGCGCGTTGCTTTTACCCATATCGGTTCATTCTCTAATAAATAATATTGTTTTTTAACCGGAGAACGAGAACTTTCTGAAAAACGTCTTCCTTCGCCAGCCGCAAGAATCACTGCAAAGGTTTTCATGGTTGAAACGTCAGCCGCAAGAATCACGATGAAGAAATCGATCCAAAAATCTTTTGGATCTCTTTTTCAACAACCTCTTCTGTGACCCTTTTGGCCAGAGAGAGTTCTTTTACAAGAAGGGTACGCGCGGTATCGAGCATTTTTCGTTCGCCAAACGAAAGTTCTTTTTCAACTTTAAGCAAAAAGAGATCGCGAAGAACCGCGGCAATCTCATAGACAGAGCCCGTCTTAATTTTTTCCATATATTCGCGATATCTGCGATTCCAGGTTTGATGATCAAGCTTGACTTTTCTTTTTCGAAGGATTTTAAATATATCCGCGACTTTTTTCTTTGAAATGACTTCCCGAAGGCCGACCGATTCAATGTTGTCCGTAGGGACCATAATCGTCATGTCGTTATCGAGAATTTTAAGAATATAAAAGGACTGTTTTTTTCCTGAAATTTCTCTCGTTTCAATCGCTTTGATGACCCCGACGCCATGGGCAGGATAAACAGCATTATCTCCAACTTTAAATATCATCATAAATACTTCAGATCCTTTGAACTCAAGTCTCTTATAGAGTTATTTATAATTGACCCTTTTCCGAAAGCTTTGGTTATAACATACTGGGTTAGGAAAGTCTAGTTGCAAGCCATTTGCGCAGCAAATGGAAGCACTGCTTAAGTAAGCCCCTTCTTACTGATCTTCGAACGGCCGGTCCCTTTTTCGGTTTTGCGACCCTGGGACCTATGGGAATGGATGAAGTCGCCAGCCTGTTTGGCGTTTCGGGTCTCGGCCCGGGCACGAAGCTCTTCTTTTTTACGATGTTTGTCTTCTTTTTTGGCCTGTTTTTTGGCTTTCTTCTCTTCGAAAAATTTCTTTTGCTGTTCTTCGGTTAAACCTTTTTTACCTGGCAAGATTCTCGGTTCGTTCTCCATTTTGGCTTCAGGAAGAATTTCGATTAACCCCAGTTCCGCACCATCTCCTCTTCGCGTCCCGATGCGCCAAATCCGCGTATACCCCCCATGACGATCTTTAAATCGCGGACCAATCACAGTAAATAATTTATCGAAGATTTCTTTGTCATGAATTGATCGGAGAACTTCCTTCTTCGCGGAAAGATCATCCCGTTTTCCAACTTCAATCAGGTGATCTGCAAACCGCCTCAGCTGTTTGGCTCTCCCCATCGTTGTCTGTATATGTTCATGACGAAAGAGCGAAAGCGAGAGATTCCGGAGCATCGCCTCCCGATGGGAAGACTCCACCCCCAACTTACCCCTGAGCTTTAAATGCCTCACGTTTTACTGTCCCTCTTTTTCTTTCCTTGCCTTGATGCCCGCTTGAACAGCGGGATCCGGAAAATTCTCAATTTTCATCCCAAAATGAAGTCCCATTTGAACCAGAATTTCTTTGATCTCATTGAGAGATTTTCTCCCAAAATTCTTTGTTCGAAGCATCTCCCCTTCTGTTCTCTGGACCAAATCGCCAATGAGCTGAATATCGGCATTTTTGAGGCAGTTGGCTGAACGGACGGAGAGCTCCAGTTCATCGACACTTTTATAGAGATTTTCATGGATCTCATCCGTCGTATGCTCAACAGGCACAGGCGCCGCCGCAACCTCTTCAACCCCTTCTTCAAAATTGATAAAAACCTGAAGCTGCTCTTTGAGAATTTTAGAGCTCACCGCCAACGCCTCATCCGGAGAAACAGATCCATCGGTCCAAATTTCCATCGTCAGCGCATCATAATCTGTTACGCGTCCAACCCGGGCGTGGGTTACATTGTAATTTACTTTTCGAACAGGCGAAAAGAACGCATCAAGCGCAACCGATCCGATCGGGTCATCTTGAGATTTATTGATCTCTGCCGGCACATACCCACGACCCCGCTTGAGAACGAGTTGGACATTGAAAGCAGCCCCTTTGTTGAGAGTAGCAATGTGCTGATCAGGATTGAGGACTTCCACCGTTCCATCTGTCTGAATATCTTTCGCGGTCACAACCCCTGGCCCCTCTTTTTCAATGCGGAGCGTTTTCGGCCCTTCGCCATCCATACTGAATCTGACTTCTTTTAAATTTAAAGTGATGTCTGTCACATCTTCCACCACATCCCGAATCGTTGAAAATTCGTGCAGAATCCCTTCCAACCGGACAGAGGTAATTGCCACGCCAGACAGAGATGACAAAAGCACACGCCTGAGTGAGTTTCCAATGGTCATCCCATATCCTCTCTCAAGGGGTCGCACCTCAAACTTTCCATATATATCCGAAAGCGTCGACTCATCCGTTTCGACACTTTTCGGTTTAATTAAATTTCTCCAAACTGGGTACATCATTGCTCCTCCTTAAATCTATCGTGAGTAATACTCAACAATAAGATTTTCCTGAATAGGTAAAGTAATATCTGTTCGGGAGGGAACCTGCTTTACCATTCCTTTAAAATTCTCCGCGTCAAGCTCCAGCCATGGTGGAATCTCTCTGCGCTTGACTCCTTCAATGGCCGTCACAATCGCGGCATTCTTCCGGCTCTTTTCCTGAACCTCCACCCGATCTCCTTGTTTCAATTGATAAGAAGAGGTTGTTACTTTTTTTCCATTCACAAGAATATGACGATGCGAAACAAGTTGACGCGCATGATTCCGTGATTCCGCAAAACCTAATTTATAGACCACACCATCCAAACGAAGTTCCAGACTATTTAATAAAGTCTCACCGGTAATCCCTTTTTTCTTTTCAGCACGGGACACAAAGACATAAAATTGCTCCTCAGAAAGACCATAGAGCCGTTTTACTTTTTGTTTTTCACGAAGCTGAAGCGCAAATTCAGAAAATTTTGATCGGGCCTGGCCGTGCTGTCCTGGCGGGTATGCCCGCCTTTCAAATGAACATTTCTCCGTATAGCAGCGATCCCCCTTGAGAAATAATTTTAAATTCTCACGACGGCAATGCGTACAAACTGTGCCAATAACTTTGGACACTACACTCTCCTTTTTTTCGCGGGTCTGCAGCCGTTGTGAGGAAGCGGCGTAACATCCCGAATATAATTCACTCTCAACCCTGTGCTCTGAAGCGCCCTTAATGCCGATTCTCTCCCGGCCCCCGGTCCGTTCACCATCACCTCCACCGTCCTGACACCATATCTTTCAGCCGCCTGCCCGGCTGCCCTCTCTGCTGCCATCTGCGCTGCAAACGGCGTCCCTTTTCTCGCCCCTTTAAAATCACGCTCCCCGGCGCTGCTCCAAGATAAGACACTCCCATTCGGATCTGCGATGGTAACAATCGTATTATTAAATGTCGCATGAATATAGACAATGGCATGAGGAACTGACTTCTGGGCCTTCTTTTTTTTGGGAGCCGATTTCTTCTTTTCTGGTTTTTGTTCTGCTGTTGTTTGCTGAACTTCTGTTTCTGCCATCTGAATTTTAACCTTTACCTTTCATCGCTTTAATCGATTTCTTCACAGCCACTGTCTTTCTGGGTCCTTTTCGGGTCCGCGCGTTCGATTGTGTATTTTGCCCCCGCACAGGAAGCCCCCTGCGATGCCGAACCCCGCGATAAGTCCCCAAATCAACCAACCGTTTAATGTTCATAGCAACTTCACGCCTTAAATCCCCCTCAACGGCGTAATGCTTCTCAATAATATCTCTCAGCTTTAAAACCTGATCTTCCGAGAGGGCATCTGTCTTCACCCCTGGATCAATCCCGGCATCCGCCAAAATTTTCAAAGAAGACGTGCGGCCAATCCCATAAATATAAGTTAATCCGACTTCAATTCTCTTCTTCCGGGGTAAATCAACTCCTGCAATTCTTGGCATAATCTTTTTGCTATCCCTGTCTTTGTTTGTGCTTTGGATTGGAACAAATAACGCGTACAACTCTTCTGCGGCGCACGATCTTACATTTTGAACAAATAGATTTCACACTTGAGCGTACTTTCATCCGTTTTTACCACACCCAGTTAAAACGAGGTATTCTATAAATCTCCTGAAATAAGTCAACTTATTTTTAAACAACCTACTCAATCTATCACTTCCCTCTATAAATAATCCTTCCCTGTGATAAATCATAAGGTGATAATTCAACTTTCACACGATCTCCTGGAAGGATCTTTATGTAAAACATTCTCATTTTTCCCGAAATATGGGCCATAATCTGATGCCCGTTGTCCAAAAGCACCTTAAATCGCGCGTTGGGGAGGGTCTCCAAAACCTTCCCCTCTATTTCAATCATCCCTTCTTTCGGTGTCATCGAGGCGAAGCTCCTGTAAGCACAGAGTGCCCTTCTTCTGAAATCGCAATTGTATGTTCAAAATGAGCAGAGAGACCCCCATCGATGGTTACCGCGGTCCAGCCATCATTCAAAATCCGGACCTCTGCCCCACCGGCATTGACCATCGGCTCTATAGCAAAAACCATTCCTGCCTTGAGTTCAATTCCCGTCCGCGGATCCCCATAATTGGGAATCGCGGGATCTTCATGCAGCGACTGTCCAATGCCATGCCCCACAAATTGCCGAACTACAGAAAAACCATTTTGTTCTACATGTTTCTGTACCGCATGTGAAATATCAAACAGGCGATTCTTTGGCCTCATCTCAGCAATCCCCTGCCACAATGCCTCTTCCGTAACCCGGATTAACCTCTGGGCTTCATCAGAAATTTTTCCAATTCCAACCGTGATCGCAGCATCCGAACAATATCCCTCATAAATAACGCCAAAATCGAGCCCAATAATATCCCCTTCCTTTAAAAAGCGTTTTGGAGATGGAATTCCATGGACAACTTCGTCATTGATCGAAGTGCAGAGACAATGTTTATATCCTTTATATCCCCGAAAAGCCGGCTTCACCTGAAATTGTCCGGTTAATTTCTCCGCCAACTGATCGAGCTCGAGCGTTGAAATCCCCGGCTTTACATAATTCCTCAACTCCATTAAAATCTTCCCAACAATCTCCCCTCCGCGCCGTATATTTTCAATTTCACGAGCCGACTTTAAGATAATCATCCTGAAAATCCCAATACAGAAAGAATTTTTGAAAAAACCTCTTGCATCGATCCCATCCCATTCACGGGAAAAAGTTTTTTTCGATCCTCATAATATTTAAGAAGCGGTTTTGTCATCCGATCATATTCCAAAAGCCTCTTTTCAATGGTCTCACGATGGTCATCTTTTCTCTGAAACAACGCCCCCCCGCAGTCGTCACACATTCCCTCTTTCTTGGGGGGATGAAACTCAAGATGACACATCTTCTGACACCGGCTGCAGGTCCTTCTCCCTTCCAGACGATGAATAATCTCTGGATGATCGACAAACCACCACACACGCATCAACATAATAGTATTAGCCCAATATAAACAATTGTCTACCTATACACCGACAAACCAC
>CAYMPL010000027.1:0-23631 GCA_964392415.1 uncultured bacterium
AATTTTTGGGATTTAGAGGCGCTTAAAGTTGGGGGGGGCACGACAGCTTATATTTCACTACAAACGTCAAATATGGCACCCCATTTCGAATAAAAAAATGATGACAAATATTTTCGATTTGTTTATCCTTACCGAATTCTCTTACCTCAGAATCATCAAATCCAGCTACTACCGCATTAAACGGAATGGATATAATCTTTATCATCATCTTGTTGGCCCACCTAGGAAGCCTCTTTCATCTATTGTAAAATGCAGTCGCAGTCAATGTCTCAAGTGGAAGAGTGTGGATAACTTAAAAAAAATTTTCGGCGCTGCCCCACGCGTGGGTGCCGCGTCGGGCTGCTTCGGGACAAAGGGCTTCGCCCTTATGTCCCTTCGCTTGCCGACGCGGCGCCAAGGGAAAAAAATTAAAAGTGCCAAATGTTACGGCATTGCCCTCAGTAAACGAAACCCGAGGAAGTTGATGCGGACGTCCGGAGAGTTGCCGTCACGGTGGGCAGAACGCAAGTACTGCGGGAAGTAGTGCCAACTCCCGCCGCGATCAACACGGTACGAGCCTGAAGAGTGTCCATTAGGATCCGTAAGCGGCCCAGATGGGTAAGCGCCATACCAATCATGACACCATTCCCAGACATTCCCACTCATATCAAAAAGCCCATAGGCGTTAGGCAAAAGCTCCCCAATAGGGTGAGTTTTATTGTTTGAGTTTTTATTCGACCAAGCGTAGAGATCACTCTTTGCTTCATCATTTCCCCAGTAGAAGGTAGTATCCGTTCCACCACGAGCCGCATATTCCCATTCCGCTTCCGTAGGAAGCCTGTATGTCCAACCGTCGTTTCTCTTCTCATTCAGTTTCAAAATAAATAGCTGCGCATCATTCCAGGTGATATTTTCTACCGGAAGATCCTCCCCTTTGAAATAAGAGGGATTATTTCCCATAATAGCTTCCCACTGCTTTTGAGTCACTTCTGTCGTCATCATTTCAAATGATTTTGTTAAGCTGACTCTATGAAGAGCTTCGTCATTATCACGACCTCCCTCTCCATTTGGACTCCCCATCTCAAATGTTCCTGCCGGAATGGGTTGAAAGTTCATTCCTTCTGGAAGAAGGGATATTAACCTCTCCCAATTTGAACTTCCAAGCTCACGGGGCGAGGGATTTTCAAATATTCTCGACGCCTTTAAAAGGCTTTGGAAAAGAGTAATCGCTGCTTCGCGGTCTAGCGGAAGAGCTGATTTTGTCCCGTAATCCCCTTCAATCTTTTCTGCTTCCCCCTTATCCAGGAGTTCTGCCTGAGGCCCCTGCTTTTCAATGACACTCTCTTTTTGCTCCATTTCATCCCTTTGGGGATTATAGGTGCCTTCAACCTCAACAAGTTCCCATTCTGTCACCACCACTGCTTTTTCCGTCCCTCCCACATTCTGAATATTCTTAACCCTCGCTCGAATATGATAAGAAACCTTCGGCCCCAAAAACTCATCCATGCTTCTTACTATTTGAGAAAGAAGCTCCGGGGACTTCAAATCGCTCCACTGCCAATCCAAAGTTTCTTTGAGATTCTCTCTCAATCGATAGCTAAATCCCGTCTCAACCGCGTAGAGATAAAAAACAATCTGAAAAACACGAGCGATATGCAGATCACTTTCGCCATCCTTAATTCCATAAAATGATTTTAATTTTTGAAGATCGTGAGTTTTAAAAATGTTTAAGAGGAGCTGCTGAAAATCTCTCTTGTTATTGGGATTATCGCCATAAAACAGGTGGGGACCATGGATTTGCAAAATCCGAAAGGTCAACCCATCAGATTCTTCTGCCGCCTCTCCCAGCATCTCTAACAAAACCAAATTCTTGGAATCTTTTGCTTCAACGATGCATTTTTGCCAATGGTGAAAACCACTCTCTCCAAAATCATCTCCTGAAAATGAAATGCCTGAAAAATAGATTGGGGAAAAACCACTCAATATCCCTATCGCCGTTAAAAGAATTGATAATCTTATTTTCTTCTTCATCAATCGTCCTCCTACATAGAAAGAAGCGCTGAGGGGTAAAAAGAAGGACATCTTATAATCCATTTGTGCCAATAACGCAATATGCCCGGTCAAAAAGATGCCAGCTCAAAAAGAAACTATGATCGATATAATCGGCCCCATGAGCATTCAATAACTCCCGACCCTACGGTTCACTTAGAGCGTAACGCTGCTACTCTGGAGCCGTCTGGATTAATCCGTTCCACATCCTGTAGATTCAGCAGACTGAGGGGGTGTTAAATATGTCCTTCATGATTATCCAGGGGTCGGATTTCCGACCCTCATCTTATGCCTTTTTAAGCGCTCATGAGCTTAAAAAGGGACAAATTTTCTGGCCCATTATTTGCATTCACTAAGAATCGTATGTCGCCTTATTCCGAAACAAGCAAACTATGGAGAGAAAGAAATAAAGCTTTAATCGCGCTATGGAAAAGAAAATTTCAAGATCTCTTGGAAAGAAGACGTATTGAAAGCTGGGATACTGAGAAATTTGAAATGGAAATAGGAAATGCTTTAGGAGATCAAGAATTAAAAGATGTTTGGTTCTTTGTGACCTCTTATGTTGCGCGTTATCCCGCGAGTAAACTTTCTAAGTTCTTTTCAGAAGTTATTGACGAAATCAAAGATTTCGGAACAATGGAACCATTACGGCTCAAACGTGTTTTAAAATCCGTTGAGACAACGAGGAGAAAAATGGATGGAAGATAATTGGAAAAAAAAGATAAAAAGTTATGAAGAATACGATAAAACGATTAAGGAAATGGCTAAAGGAGCTCCATCTTCAGATGAAGAACTTGAAGAAGCTATTGAAGAGTTTGGAAGAGAATGGGAAAAAATGAGTGAAAAAGATAAAGAAGAATTTCGATCAACTATTAATAAGGCCGATCGTCTGGCTAGATGCGGCTTAAAAAAAGAGGAGCGGCAAATAAACAAAAATAAAAACAAGAAAAAAATAAGAAGTTACTATTTAACATGAAAAAACTCATCCAACTTATCGGATCAGGATTTGGAGCGGGCTATTTACCCTGGATGCCGGGAACATGGGGGTCTATGGTCGGTGTCGGTGTCGCGTATGGCTTTTCATTTTTGCCGCTCTATCTTTCCTTGATTTCGTTGATTGCTCTGATTTTTCTTTCGGTTTGGGTCTCTGACATTTTTGAGATGCTCTCATCGAAAAAAGATGATCAGACGATTGTCATTGATGAGATCTGCGGAATGGCGCTGGCGCTTCTTGCTATTCCTTTCAATCTTCCAAATGTGTTGACCGCCTTTCTTCTTTTTCGTTTTTTTGATATCGCAAAAATTCCGCCGGCGCCTTGGTTCGAAAGAAGGTGTCCGGGGGGATATGGGGTGGTTTTAGATGATCTGGTTGCTGGGGCATATACGAGAGGGTGTATGGCTTTACTGATCTACACAGGTGTTTTATGAGGCTGGAAGAAAAAGTTATTCTGGCTCTTATAAAGAAAAAGGAAACAGTTTCTGTTGCAGAGTCGTGCACGGGGGGATTGATCGCTGAGCGGCTGACCTCAGTCCCGGGGGCGTCTCAGGTTTTTGGATTTGGGGCTGTTGTTTATTCAGGTGAGGCAAAAAGAAAATTGCTGAAAATAGATCCAGCTTTGATAAAGACTTATGGTGAGGTTTCAGAAGAGGTTACTTCCGCAATGGCCAAAGCAATTCAAAAAATTTCAAAAAGTGATTATGCCTTGGCTGTGACAGGAATCGCGGGGCCAAAGGGCGGGACAGCTCTCAGACCAGTTGGAACTGTTTGTTTCTCATTGCTTTCGCCCCGGAGACAACTTATAAAAAAGCTATTGCTTCGCGGCAGAAGAAATGAGATTCGGGATCAAGCATCGAGAGTGATTTTAAATGCATTACTCGATGATTTAAAAACATCTAAATGAAGGAGGGATTATGACCACCGTAGTCACAGGCGACACTTCTCCCCAAAGTGGGGAACGCGCCAAATCGATTGAACTTGCAATTGGCGCCATTGAAAAGCAGTTTGGAAGGGGCTCTATTATGCGCCTGGGCGCAACACAGACGTTGCATGGGGATATCCCTGCGATTTCAACAGGATCGTTGGGTCTCGATCTTGCAATGGGTATTGGGGGTTTTCCACGCGGAAGGATTATCGAGGTATTTGGCCCCGAATCTTCCGGGAAAACAACGCTGACACTTCATGCGATTGCTGAAGCGCAAAAAGCGGGAGGAATCGCCGCTTTTGTCGATGCCGAACATGCGCTTGATGTGACGTATGCAAGAAAACTTGGCGTTCGGACTGACGATCTTTTAATCTCTCAGCCAGATACCGGCGAACAGGCGCTTGAAATTGCGGAGATGCTTGTTCGAAGCGGTGCGATCGATATTTTGGTGATCGACTCTGTAGCAGCTCTGACCCCCCGTGCCGAAATTGAAGGGGAAATGGGAGATGCCCACATGGGGCTTCAGGCGCGGCTTATGTCGCAGGCATTGAGAAAACTTACCGCCTGTATCAGCCGGTCAAGAACCACCGTTATTTTCATTAACCAACTCAGAATGAAGATCGGTATCATGTTTGGAAACCCTGAGACAACTACGGGAGGGACGGCACTCAAGTTTTACGCAACCATGCGGGTGGATATTCGCCGTATCAGCGCCATTAAAGAAGGTGATCAGGTGATCGGATCTCGAACCCGTGTCAAGATTGTGAAAAATAAGGTCGCCCCTCCATTTAAGGAAGTAGAGTTCGATATCTATTTTGGAAAAGGGATCAGTGTGGAAGGGGAATTGCTCGATTTGGGAGAAACGTATAAAGTCGTTGAAAAATCGGGCTCATGGTATGCGTTTGAAGGGGAAAAAATTGGCCAGGGGCGCGACAAAGCGATTGAGTTTTTGCGTGCTAATTCAAAAGTTGCTGAAGAGATTAAAAGAAAAATTCAGGCCGCGACCGGTTTTTTAAAGAAAAAGCCAGCAGAGCCGGAAAAACCGGCAATTAAAGTAAAAAAATAAGGCTGCCAAACTCTTATAAGTGAACAAGCTGGAATGAAATTAGATGAGATTCGTTCCCTCTTTTTAAACTATTTTAAAGACAAGGGGCATACCATTGTCCCCTCCTCTTCGCTTGTTCCCCGCAATGATCCGACGCTTCTTTTTACAAATGCGGGGATGGTTCAATTCAAAGATTATTTCCTGGGGCTGAAAGAACCCGACTATAAGACAGCCGCAAGCTCCCAGATTTGCATTCGCGCCGGGGGGAAGCATAATGATTTGGAACAGGTGGGGCAGACCTCGCGCCACCATACGTTTTTTGAGATGCTCGGGAATTTTTCGTTTGGCGATTATTTTAAGGAAAAGGCAATCCACCTTGCCTGGGATTTTTTAACGAACGAATTAAAAATTTCAAAAGACCGTCTCTATGTTTCTGTTTTTGATAAAGATAAAGATGCCTATCAAATTTGGAATAAGAAAATAAAAATTGAATCCTGTAGAATTTATAAATTTGATGAGAAGGATAATTTCTGGGCGATGGGAGATACAGGGCCCTGTGGTCCCTGCTCTGAAATTTATTACGATCAAGGGCTAAAAGTTGGCTGTCGTAAAAAAACGTGTGACGTCGGGTGTTTATGCGATCGATATATAGAAATTTGGAATCTTGTCTTTATGGAGTTTGAGAGAAACGAAAAAGGAGAACTTTCTCCCCTCCCCAAACCGTCGATTGATACAGGGATGGGGCTTGAGCGGGTTGCGGCCATTCTTCAGGGTGTTCAGAGCAATTATGAGATAGATTTGTTTCGGGCTCTTATCGGTGCGATTGCAAAGCTTACAGATCGAACCTATGGAAAAAACAAAGAAGATGATATTTCGATGCGTGTCATTGCCGATCATCTGCGGGCATCCGCATTTTTAATTTCCGAAGGGGTTCTCCCCTCAAACGAAGGGCGTGGTTATGTCTTGAGACGAATCATTCGTCGCGCGATTCGCCACGGAAAAAAACTTTCGATGACAAAACCATTTATCTATCATCTTGTTTCGACGCTTGTGGAACTTATGGGGGAAGCTTACCCCCAGCTTGGAAAACAGAAACCATTTACAGAAAAGGTTATTTTTTCAGAAGAAGAACGGTTTTTAGATACCCTTACAAAGGGGCTTAAACTTCTGGATGAAGAAATTTACCAGCTGGAAAAAGAGAGAAAGCGCACGATTTCAGGGGAAACCGCTTATAAACTGTATGATACCTTTGGTTTCCCTCTCGATTTAATCCGTGTGATTTCCGTGGAAAAGAAGTTTCAGATCGATGAAGAAGGCTTTCGAAAACAGATGGAGGAACAACGGGCAAGGGCAAGAGGGGCATGGAAAGGGTTTGGTGAAAGAAAAGAAGATCCCCTCTATAAGAAACTCCAGGCAGTCTTAAAATCGGTTTTCCGAGGCTATGAGACGACCGAAATCCAAGGAAAGCTTAAAAGCATTATTCAGGATGGAAATCAGATTCAATCTGCTTCTCCGTCTGCTTCTCCGTCTACTTCTAATGACCAGCCGCAGTTGAAACTGATTTTTGACCAAACGCCATTTTATGGAGAGCAGGGGGGGCAGATAGGAGATACAGGTGTGGCTCGAAATGACCATTCAGAAATTCAGATTATTGATACACAACGGCCATCCCCGAATCTTATTGTCCACGTTGGGGTTGTAAAAAAGGGAACAATCAATTTGAACGAGACGTTTAAATTGATTGTCGACAGCAAACGCCGCCACGATATTATGTTGAACCATACGGCAACGCATATGCTTCACTACGCATTGCAGGCGCAGCTCGGCGATCATGTGCGCCAGGCGGGGTCGCTTGTTGCCCCGGATCGTCTGCGTTTTGATTTTACCCATTTTTCTCCGATGACTTCATTCGAGATCAAACGTCTCGAAGATTTCATGAATGAGAGAATCTCGGCGAATGATCCGGTTAGCGCATCTGTCATGTCATATAAAGAAGCGATTGATCTTGGGGCAATGGCGCTTTTTGGAGAAAAATACGAAGAACGAGTGAGGGTTCTTCAGGTGGGGGACTATTCGGTTGAACTCTGCGGGGGGACGCATCTTCATGGAACAGGCGAAATTCGTCTCTTTAAAATTATTTCGGAAACAGCGTTGGCTTCCGGTGTGAGGCGTATTGAGGCGCTTACAGGGGATGCGGCTGTTAAATATTTGGAAAAAAGGGATCAAATCTTAAGGGATATTGAAGATGAATTAAAAACAACTGAAAAAGATGTCGGAAAAAGAGTGAAGCAGCTTGTCTCATACGCAAAGGAGCTTGAGAAACGAAAGGGCCAGCTTGAGGAAAAAGGGATTGCGGGGCATGTCAAAGAACTTTTGGAAGGTGTGAGAGAGACAGGCGGCGTAAAAATTCTTGCCACGGTCTTAAATGTTTCTGAAGTTCGGGTTTTAAGAACCTACTGCGATCATCTGAGGGATCAGATGAAATCCGGTATTGTTGTATTGGGGGCGATTATTGAAAATCGGGCTGTATTGATTGCCGCCGTAACGAAAGATCTCACGGGGCGCTATTCAGCCGATCAAATCATCCGAAAACTCTCAGTCATCGTCGGTGGAAAAGGAGGGGGGAAACCCGATCTTGCTCAAGGAGGCGGCCCTCAAACCAACAAGCTTTCAGAAGCAATCTCAGCAGCCTATAAATTGTAAATGAAGATTTTTCCCATGACCAAGTTGACAATGTCATATGTTTAAGAAAAAGACTCAGGAGACGCCAAAAAATGAAATTGTCATCGCAAGAAAGCGATTAAAGGAGATGATGTTATGAAACATTATTTTGAAGCAAAAAATATAAAGGAACTTTGCAGAATTTTAAGAATACCACAATCCCAAGCAGCTAAAGTTGAAATTCGACGGAATCTTGTCATCGCAATACGAAATATTATTGAAGAAAATGGATGGACACAGGTTCAAGCTGCTCAAAAAGCAAATGTGGGTCGGACCGTTATTACAGCTATTGTCAATGGAAATATCCAAAATATCTCCACTGACCGTTTAATTGATATCGCTTATAATTTAGGATTATCTCTTCAACTAAAAGTTGCTTAGCAGTGGGCGCTTTCGTGTCCGCATTTGTGCATTTCTAAATCATTTTTATATGAAGGGATTAATATGGAAAAGACTTTTGGTAATAGTAATTTAAAAATCCACAAATATGTAATGGAACTTTGTCAGGCTGAAGATCCTATTTTAAATGGGCAGCTAAAAACTTGAGAATAGGTGGAGTTCTTTTAGCGGATAATACATTTGCTTGGGGGCATATTGCAGACACAAAATTGGGTAATGATTCAGATGCGAACGATATTAAGGCTCTTCAAGAATTTAATGTGATGGTTTGTAAAGGCAAACGTTAAATTTTTGTTATCTCCGCCTTGCCGGCCATTTCGAGATACATGAGCGCTTCGGGGTGATTGGGTTCTATGTCGAGCGCTTTTTCCCATTCGCCGACGGCGTCGATTATTTGGCCCTGCATATAATAGATGAGCCCCAGGCGAATCAATGCCGGTGTGAACTTGGAGTCTTTGTTCAAGAGATCCTGAAGCAGTTTGACAGCCGCTGAACCCTTATCTTGTTTTTCGAAAAGTTTTGACAGTCTGAGAATGATCTGCGGCTCATGGGGTGTCAGATCCAGGGCTTTGCGGTACTCATGCTCAGCTTCGATGAAGCGGTGATACTTTTCATAAAGCCCCCCCAATTCCAAATGTTTTTGGGACAGCTGTTCATTTAAATAAGGATCATGAACCTCCGCCTCAAAGGAAACCTGTTTTTTGGATCTATTGAAAATGAGTCGTCCCTCTTCATAGCGGCCCAGATCATTATAGAGAATAGAAAGACTAAGTGCCGCATCTGTATAATTGGGTTTTAGAAGCAATGCTTTCTTATAGGATGCGACGGCACGATCAAATTTCCCCTCGTCATGGTAGAGATTTCCAAGCAGGAAAAATGCTTCGTGTCCCTGTGTATTTACTTTGAGGGATAAGAATAGATCTTTTTCGGCTTCCGAAAAATTCCCTTGTTTTATCTTTTCTTTGGCTTTCGCTAGCAACGCTTCATAAGAAGAGCTTGTCATGATCAGAGGTCTTTTAAAATTTTTTTGGCTTCATCGGTAAAAGAAGACTCTGGAAATTTTTCTGTCAGTCGTGTGAGCACCTTCTTGGCTTTGTCTTTATTCTTTAACTGATAGTAACAAAATCCAAGATAGAATAAAGCCTTTTCATCAAATCCCAGATTTCGATATTGCCGGAGAATGGCTTTCAACCGCCGCTCAGCGCTGGCGTAGTGTTCTCTTTTGAGGTAGAAATCCGCGATATAGTATTCTTTCTCAGCCAGTTTTTTCCTGCAGAGTTCCTTTTTCTCCAACGCTTCGCTGACATAAGATGAGGTAGGATAATTTTGTGAAAATTCTTCAAAAGATTTAATGGCTTTTGTGGCGGGGGTGAGATCGCGGTCAATCGTCGGTGGGATTTGATTAAAGAAGCTCATGCCAACTCTAAATGCCGCAAAATCGACTTTCGGATGGGTCGGATGGAGATCACGGAAAGTCTCGAAAGCCGCTTGCGCTTCAACATACGATCCCTGAAGGAAAAAGGTTTCAGCAAGCTCAAGCTCCGCTTCAGTGGCAGCCGGGCTTAGAGGATATTTATGTTTGATTTGCGAATATTGTTCAAGGGCCAGTTCATAACGACCTGCTTCTTGAAACTCTTTGGCTCGCTTGAGATCAATTTGCTCTGGTAGAACGATCTCCCCTTTTTTAGAGGCGCAGCTTAGGGTGAAAAGGGACAAGCATACGATGATGAGTCTGAACAAATTCGGCTTTTTCATTGCTAACTTCCCAAAATTCTTATATATATCGCGCAAATGTCAGTGGCAACAGATCTTTTTAAAGGGACCAGATACCAGCGCGCCAAAAGAGACCTTCTGCTCTCCATTAAACAGGAAAAAGAGAAGATCAGGTCGGTAAAAAAAAGTTCATCATCGGTAGCTTTTGGACTTTTGGACAAAATCGCGCAGGAATTTTCTGAAACGAGAGGGCGGCCGCTCTATTACCCCGCTATTTTTTCAGGGCTTGGCAATGGGCCGGTTGTTGAACTTCTGGATGGCTCCGTAAAATACGATTTCATTACAGGAATTGGAACCCATTTTTTTGGCCATTCGGATCTCGATCTTATTTCTGCCGCCGTTCATGCCGCTTCCCAGAATGTGGCGATGCAGGGAAATTTGGAATCAGGGATCGAAGCCAAAGATTTTCTTAAGACGCTGCTTTCTATGTCCGGGAAAAGACTTAAAATGGGATGGCTTTCACTTTCAGGGACAATGGCCAACGAGAATGCGTTGAAAGTGATCCGGCAGAAAAAATCCCCGGCTTACAAACTTATTGCATTCGGCGATTGTTTTCATGGCCGGAGCATCGTGATGGCAGACATTACCGATAATGAAGAGTACCGAAAAGGGCTTCACCGCTATTATGATGCGCTCTACATTCCTTTTTTTAATCCAAAAGATTCTTCATCGATTGAAAAAAGCGTTTCTGCTTTAAAAGGGCATCTGACACAGCATCGAGACGAAATTGCAGGTTTTGTTTTTGAGTTGGTTCAGGGGGAGGGGGGATTTAAACAAGCCCCGCGGGAGTTTTTTACGCGGCTCATGGATATTTGCCGCGAAGAGAAGCTTACGATATGGGTCGACGAGGTGCAAACGGTCGGCCGGACCGGAGAGCTGTTTGCGTTTCAGAAGTTTGAATTAGATCATTATGTGGATGTCGTGACTGTCGGAAAAATGCTGCAAAATTGCGCGACACTTTATACCGAAGAATATAATCCCAAACCGGGACTCCTTGCCGGGACTTTTTGCGGAAGCACGGTCTCGCTTCGTGTTGGGACAAGAATTTTAGAACGGTTCAAAGAGGAAAAGTTTTTTGGGAAAAAAGGGAAAATCGCACAAGCGGAAAAATGGGCTGTGGAGGGTCTTAAAAATTTGCGGGAGAAAGTGGGTGAAAATAATATCTCTGAGATAGGGGCCATAGGGGCGATGATCTCCTGGAAATTCCGGGATGGATTTCTCGAAGAAACAAAAAAATTTATTTTAAAAGCTTTTGAAGAAGGGGTTATTTTGTATTATTGCGGTCATGGTCCTTATAAGATACGATTTCTTCTTCCGGTGGGCGGAATGAAAGAAAGTGATTATAGGGGGGCCATGAAAATCTTGGAAAGGACAATAAAGAAACTGTTATGAGCGCTATTAAATGGGATTTAATTGAAGAAGCCAGAAAAATTATTTCAATTCATTCGATTACCTACGAGAGCAATCGGGAAATTGTGGAATATATCAACGGCCTTTTAGAGTCTTTGGATGTAAAAGTAGTCCTTCAAAAAGGGGAGCTCTATGGAAAAGAACAATTTAATGTTCTTGGCATGAAGGGACCCGAGCAGGGAGATGCGCTTCTGATGACAACGCATCTGGATACCGTTTCGCCGGGAGACTATTCGCTCTGGGACAAGACAGGCGGGAATCCGTTCCGCGCCACCATTGAAGAGAATAAAATTTATGGGCTCGGAGCCGCGGATGTAAAGCTCGATATTCTTTGCAAAATCAAAGCCCTGGAAAAATTTTCGGGTATCGAGTTTAAGAATCCGCTGATTCTTGCGGGAACCTATGGTGAGGAGAGCGGTCTTGCGGGCGCTAAGCAGCTTTCGGAAGAGATCAAAACAAGAATTCAGTATGCTATCGTGGGCGAACCATCGAATCTCTCCATTGTCTACGCGCATAAGGGTTTTTTATCGCTTGAATTTAGTTTGACAGATTCTCAGGCGAGTGAACTTACGGCGGGAGCGGAAGTTTATCGGATAGATTTTCATGGGAAGGCAGCCCACAGCTCGACACCCCATCTGGGTGTCAATGCCATTCAGAAGGCAATCGATCTTCTGAAAGGGCAAAAGGGATCTGCTGAACTGATCAGTATTCAGGGGGGAGAATTGATTAATGTGATTCCTGATCGGGCTGTTCTCTGTCTTCGTTCATCGCAGAAGATTGTTTATGAAGGGAACGGCCTGCAGATTGCCGTTCAAAAGCAGAGTGATCCGGGCGTTGTTTTTAGCCCGTCATTTATGAGCTGTTTTGAAGAACTTCAGGGAATATTCAAAAAAATTATTTCTGAATTTAAACAGACGCCGATGCCCGAATTTGATCCTCCGACAAGTCTTTTAAATATTGGCGTGATTTCAACGGAAAAAAACAGGGTTAAGTTTTTGTTAGGTCTTCGATTTCTGCCCTCTGTCGATCCGGATCAGCTTCTCGCGGAAAAGATTGAAAAACCGATGCAGGCTATTGGCGAGAAATATCCTCAGGTAAAGCTCGAGATGCGTGTTTCCCGAAAAAGTCTGCCGATGCATACAGATCCGTCTTCAAGGCTTGTGCTTGAGGCGAAGAATGCTTTGCGGATGATGGGACTTCAGGAAACGATGGTTACAAAAGCAACGTCGACGGAGGCATCCATTTATCGGGCGCGGGGGGCAGAGGCAATTGTCTGGGGGCCGGGTGTTTCTATTGGCAATGTTCATAAACCGAATGAATTTAATTATCTCCATCATTTGCATCACGCGGTTCGGTTCTATGAAAAGATGATCGAAACCTTTTGTGTGAAGGGGGTCAGATAGGTTGTATGTTTCTCTTCAGGTCGGTTCGCCCTTCCGATTTAAAACAGATTCTGACGCTGTCACGTATGCTCAGCGGGGTGAATCTTGCGAATACCCCTGACGAACTTCAAAAGCAGATTCAGATATCGGTGGCATCCTTTTCCGGCGGGATTCGCAATAAGAAGGAGGCGGTCTATATCTTCTGCCTCGAGGATTTAACCACGTCGCGAATTATCGGAACCTCGATGATCTTTGCGCAGCATGGAAGCAAAGAAAGCCCCCATTATTTTTTCCAGCTTTTCCGCCTGGAGAAATTTAGTCAAACCATTCATTCCGGGATTGTTCATCAGGTTTTGAGGTTGGGGTACGATGTCGATGGACCGACGGAAGTTGGCGGGATTGTGCTCCATCCCGATTATCGCCATACGCCTGAAAAACTGGGAAAAATGCTCTCATGGGGGCGCTTTATGTATATGGCGATGCATCGGCGTCGTTTCAAAGATCGTGTGATTGCAGAGCTGATGCCGCCGCTGACGACAGACGGAAAATCGCTTCTTTGGGAAGCGATTGGCCAAAAGTTTACGAATCTCCCTTATGTCGAAGCGGATAAAATCAGCCAAAAAAATAAAGAATTTATTACCTCGCTTTTTCCAAGGCAGGATATCTATCTTTGCATGTTAGATGCGGCGACGCGCGAGATTATTGGCCAGGTCGGGGCAGAGAGTCTCCCTGCTAAAAACATGCTTGAAAAAATTGGTTTTAAGTTTTTAAGCATGATCGATCCTTTCGATGGCGGGCCCCATTATGGGGCGCGAATGAAGGATATCACCCTTGTAAGAATGACAAAGTCTTACAAAATTAAAAAAGCAAAGGTTCGGTCTTTTAAAGAAACCGGACTTGTTGCAAAAGAGACAGCTAAGGAATTTATGGCTCTGCTGACTCCTTACCAGGCGGTTTCGAAATACGCAGCGGTGCCGTCAGAGGCGCGTGATATTTTGCAACTGGAGACAAATGAGAGGGTTCACCTGCTTTCCTTTTCTTCCCTGAAAACATGAAACGTTTGAGAAAAATAACTTATCTGGGGGATTATATTAATGGCGCGTTTATTATTCCACCGGAAAAATCAGAATCGTTTGTGGCGTTGAATCCCGGCAATCTTGATGATGATGTCATCGGTGAGTTCCATGCTGCTTATGATCATATTTATCAGGCTGTGAATGCCGCAAGAGCTGCCTTTCCAAAATGGAGCGTGCTCACAGCATCTTCACGCGCAAACCATTTAAATAAATTGTATTCAGAAATTGAATCCCATCTGAATGAAATTGCGGAGACTATTTCCAGAGAAACAGGAAAGCCCTTTTGGGAGGCAGAACAGGAAGCCAAAGGTCTTTTGGGAAAAATTCAAATTACCATCAAAGAAGGCATGAAATTAATTGAAGAAAAAGAAATTTCTGATGCCTATCCAAAAGTTACGGGGAGATATCGGTATAAACCCAAAGGGGTTATGGCAGTGATGGGGCCATTTAATTTTCCGCTTCATTTGCCGCAAGGACATTTTATCCCGGCGCTTCTGACGGGGAATACGGTTGTTTTTAAACCTTCGGAAAAGACGCCAGCCTCCGGGCAAATCATTACCGAGATGATCCATCGAAGCGGTTTTCCGCCCGGCGTCTTCAATTTAATTCAGGGGGGGGCTGAGGTTGGCAAGCGTCTCTGTCTTTCCTCAGGTATCGATGGAATTCTTTTTACCGGTTCGTATGAAGTGGGGCTTAAAATTAAAAAGGAAACAGCTTCTCATTTCTGGAAAACCCCGGTTTTGGAGATGGGGGGGAAAAATGCGTCGATCATTTGCGATGATGCCGATCTCGATAAAGCGCTCTATGAAAATATTTTGGGGGCTTATTTGACCACCGGCCAGCGTTGTTCAGCCACGAGTCGAATGATCGCAACAGAGAAAATCGCGGATCTATTTGTAAAAGAATTTCATCAGTTATCAAAAATGTTTAAAATTGGTTATGCGTTTGACGATGATCCTCCTTTCATGGGGCCTCTGATCAGTGAGATGGCGCGCGATAATTATCTGCGTTTTCAGGGGATTGCCCAGCGGGAGGGGGGGGAGCTTGTGATGCGGGGAAAGACGCTCGAGCTCAAATATCGGGGCTATTATGTAACCCCTTCCATTTATTTGTTTCAACCCAAAGATCCTCCGGGGACCTATCTTACGACGGAAATCTTCGGTCCAAGCGTCGGCATTGTGGTTGTGAAAGGTATCGATGAAGCGATTCAGGAAGCAAATAAAACCGATTATGGACTCGTTGTTTCTGTTTTTACAAAAGACAGGCGTCATTATGAAAAAGTTTTTCATGAATCAAAAGCGGGTCTCGTCAACTGGAACCGTTCCACGGTGGGGGGATCATCGCGGTTGCCATTTGGGGGACAGGGGAAAAGCGGCAATCAATTTCCGACAGCGCTTTTTGCGCCTTACTACTGTACGTATCCGGTTGCGTCGCTCGAGGATTCAAATCCTGTCGATGAAAATACAATTCCCCCGGGTTTCCCGTTTAGAAGAAAAAACAGATGAATAAAATTCAGGGGAGGCTTCTAGGACTTGACATAGGAGACCGGCGAATAGGTGTTGCCGTAAGCGATGAAATGGGTTGGACAGCCCAGCCTATTGTGACCATTTCAAGAACAAATGTTGAGAAAGATACCGAAAAGTTGAAACAGATTCTGGATGAATACGGGGTTAAAAAGATTGTTGTCGGACTTCCCCGGGCCCTTTCGGGAAAAATAACCCCGCAAACCCAAAAAGTGCTCGATTTTATCGAAGAAATAAAAAAAAAATGGGACATCCCAATTGAGGCATGGGATGAATGGTTTACAACCAAAGAGGCAGAGCGTATATTGATTTCCGCGGATATGAGCCGAAAGAAAAGAAAAGGGGTTATTGACCAGCTTTCCGCGGTTTTGATTTTGCAGTCTTATTTAAATGCCCAAAAATGAAAAAAATTACGGTCATTCTTTCCATCTCAGCGATTGTTTTGGCTCTTTTTGTCTTTGTTGAAATCTATCTTTTTTTAAACACCGCTCCCACCGATGAGAAAATAGAAAAGATTGTTTCAATTGAACGGGGATGGGGATTTCGAAAAATTGCCAGACAGCTAAAGATCGATGGGGTTATTACCCACGAGGTGAAATTCTATTTTCTGGCGAGATGGAAGGGGGGGCTTACAAAAATCAAGGCAGGTGAATATCTTCTTGCCACAAATTTGAAACCGACGGAAGTGTTGAGCGCTCTGGTCCTGGGGCGCACCTATCTTCATCGCGTGACCGTTCCGGAAGGGTATAACATCTACCAGATTGCGGATTTGGTTTCTTCACTGACGCTGGTTTCAAAGGAACAATTTTTACAGACTGCGCACGATCCGCTGCTGCTCTCTCAATGGATGCTTCCGGGTCCCTCTGTTGAGGGATATCTCTTCCCTGAAAGCTATTACTTTTCCAAACCGGTTACTGCTGAAAAAATTATTGAAATGATGGTTCAGAGGTTCCGTGAAAATTATACTGAAGAGATTCAGTTTCACGCAAGAAAGCTTGGGATGACACTTCAAGAGGTTGTTACCCTCGCCTCCATTATTGAGAAAGAGACAAGGGCGGTGGATGAGCGGAGACTGGTTTCCGCTGTTTTCCACAACCGGTTAAAGAAGAATATGAAACTTCAAAGCGATCCAACCGTCATTTATGGAATTAGAAGTTTCAATGGGAATTTAACCCGAAAAGATCTGCTGACGCCCAGTCCTTATAATACCTATACGAAGTATGGATATCCCCAGGGTCCCATTGCCAATCCAGGTCAGGCGTCTCTCAAGGCTGCCGTCAGTCCTGCGCCTGTTGGTTATCTTTATTTTGTTTCAAAAAACGATGGGACACATGTTTTTACAAAAACATATCAGGAGCATTTGAAGGCGGTCAAACTCTACCAGAAGAGCTTATTAAGACCGGCGCTTCCATAGGAGGCTCCCTCATATAAAGTTAATAAGTTGCGTATTGCGTAAGCTTTTTTTCCGCTTTCTTATAATAGGGGTGCCAAGGTGAGAGCAGAGAGGTGATTTTCTTCCACTGGGTTTTAGCCGCTTCAATATCGGGAAGAGATTCAAAAATCACAGCCTGGGAATAGATCATTTGCGCTTTTTTTCCAAGAAGCGCCTCCAGGGTTTCCCGCTTTTCGATTGCAGGTTTATAATGGGGGTTCAGTTTTAAAATTTCGTCAATCTTCTTTTTGGCTTCTACGTAATCTTGTGTTCCTGCAAGCCCTTCTGCCTCCTGCCACAAGGTTTCGATTTCAGCCAAATTTTGGGCGTTCTGAATTTTTTGTTCAATTTGATTATGGACATCAAGAGATTTCGGGGTTTTAATAACTTTATGTTTAATGGGATATTCATGTCTTGTCTGTTCGACATTGAAGATCCCGCGTTTGGCTGTCTCATCATTGCTATCGAGCAATAAGATTTCCTGGTAAGCAATAGTTGCAAGATCCCACTCTCTTTTTTTGATATGATTTTCCGCCATCTTCAAGTAGAGATCTATTTTTTCTTTGATTTTTTCTTTTTCATTTTTTGTTGTCAAGTTTTCGTGATAAATCTCTTTGATCATCAGCGCTTCATGAACAGCCTGTTCAAGACGACTGAATCGATCCTCCGGATGAATTTGCGCGGCTTCAATGAGGTAATATTTTGCTTTATGGTAATCCCCCTCCTGATAAGCCTGATTTGCCATTCCGAAATAGAGTTCAGCGCGATCCATGAGGTCTGATTTAATAGAGGGTGAGGAAACAAGGGGCGCTTTTTGGCTCTGTGGAACCCTCTTTTTTGAAGAAGAATAGGTAGCCGCGAAATAAATTAAAATCAGAGAAGAAACAAAGAGCGCAAAAGTCGATATGATTTTTAAAACAGCAGACAGTGTAAGAAATTTGGAAGACTTATGATTCTCATCATGATTCTTTTCTACGATCATCGGAAAATTGAATTCGAAACTTATATCCCCGATTTCAATGACATCTTTTGGAAAGATTCTTTTTTCTATAATGAATTTACCGTTGACCCTCGTGCCGTTTGAACTATTTAAGTCTTTAATAACATAATATTTTCCATCATAATAAATCTGGGCATGAAGTCTTGAAAGTTTCGGATCGGAAATGGCAATATCCGCTGAATTTTTTCGGCCGAGAATCGCGGTTTTTTTAAATTGATGAAGTTTTTGAATTCCTAAACTATCGGGTCCTTTTAACAAAATAAGTTGAGCTGTCGGAATTCTTGGATAGGTGATCGTTTGCTTTGTTATTAACGGAATGGTTTGTGTGGTTGTGAAATCCCAATTTGACATATTAATATCCCTCACGGATCTTTTCCAAAGTCCCCTCTTTTTTATTCCAGGAGAGAATATTCAGTTCGCTTTTTTGTGATTTCTTATCAAAGACGGAAACAAGAATTTCAAGTTGTCCGTCATAATCGACATCGGCAAAACTGAGATTTGAAAAATTTGTTTTCAAAAAAATAGCGCTCTCCTCACCGAGTTCAAAGGTATATTCGGCAAGGGGTTTGGAAGGGGTTGTTTCGACTTCTTCTGAAATACGAACCGTAATTCCGGTTTTTGTAGAGATTTTTTTTATGATTTCTGTCCGCCCATCCTGGTCAAGGTCGATCTTTCTTTCCGCAACCAGTCTTTCCTTGGCCTTAGGCGTTGCCTGGGCTTTGTCATAAAATAATGGGAAAAAAGGGAGCTGACGATTAATCAGAAGAACCCCAACCAGCGCTGCCATTATCCACACGATTTTCCACATAAAACCACCCTAACCTAAACATCCACTTACGCTATGAACCGTAAAATTCGTCCGCTTTACTTATAGAAAACTGCAAGGGATATGCCAGGGGGGGATGAGAAAAACCGAGTGATATTAATAGCTTATACAGTAGCTTTTTTGATTAAAAAATGAACAATTTTGACAAGGAGAGAGAAAAGGAGGGTCAATAATCATATAAGTATATGATTTTATTATAAAATAATATAGATGTTTTAAAACACGTCAACTGTATAAGGATGGGGCAAGCTGACACGCCATTTTGAAAAAATGGCGTGTCTACTGAATGGCCTGTCGGCTTTTAAAAAAACGGATGGGTCCCGACAAAGAACCAGTGCAGAAGTCCGGCGGCGATGGCAATGAGACCCAATGGAACCCGATACGGGGAAATTGAGTTGTAGAGATTAGTCACAAATTGAGGTTTGTTCTGGATATAAGTGACAGCCAGGACAAACCCTACACTGATAGCGGCAAATGATGGGAGCAGATCTCCGACAATAAGTTCAGCTCCAAGAGGATAAAACAATGCCAGGATTCCACCCAATAACGTTGCAAGCCCAATCCATTTTTGGAATGGTACCATTTTATCGTGGAATTTATTGAGGGCCGGGAATTTGGGGGCGAACCATGACCAGGCAGCCATAAATCCGCCGAATAGACAACCTAAGGTTAACAACCAAAACGTGAGCTGATACATATGCGATCTCCCTTTTCGTAAGACTGCATTTTGTCAAAAACCTTAGTTGAAATGACGTACGTTCGTACTGCTAAAGACTGGTACATTCATTCTATGGAAATTAGGGTCGTTATGTCAACAATTAGTACGCGCTATTTTCCCCTGGAAAATGGCTTGCGGCAGTGGTATACCTCTTGCACTTTTAGTTTCTTGAGATATGGAGCAAGGGTGGGGGAAATGAAGATTTTGATTCCAGTTTTGGCGATTATCCTAGGGATAATAAATATTTACATAGGGATGAAGAATAGCTAATACTCAGATTAAAATCGTTTGAGATCATGCTTATACGGTGATCATTGCACAACGCTTAAACAGCGGTCATAAGGTCATATGGATAGCCTTCTTTTACAAGACATTGGGCAAAATCCCCCGCCTTATAGGAACCTTTTTCAGAATCAAGATAAGTAAATCCATCGATATCAGGGGCCTGTCCCGCATTGCGTCCTCTATATAGATTTTTCTTTTCATCCCATCCTTCAATAAGAATTTCCAATTCTGACCCAACGAGCGCTTTGTGTTTTTTCAGAGAAATTTCGGATTGTAAAAGCAGGAGTATATCTTTTCGTGATTTTTTAATTTTTAATGGAATTTGGTCTGGGAGACTTGCAGAAGGGGTTCCCTCCTCCTGTGAATAAGTGAAAATCCCGACGCGATCGAATTCCATTTCTTTTACAAAATCATACAATTTTCTAAATTTCTCTTCTGATTCCCCCGGATAGCCGGTAATGAAAGAGGTTCGCAGGATAAGATTGGGAAGTTCTCTTTTTAAACGTTCAACGATTTGTCTGATTCGTCTTTGATTAACCCCCCGTTTCATTGCAATGAGAATATCATCATCAATATGTTGAAGCGGCATGTCGATATATTTGCAGATTTTCTCCTCTTCCCTGACGAGATGAATCAATTCGTCTGTCAGGCGATCCGGATAACAATAGAGCAGCCGTATCCAATGAAGAGAGTTCATTTTTCTGAGCTCTTTTAAAAGATTTGAGAGGCTCGTTTTTCCATCCTTAAGATCAGCGCCATAAGAAGTCAGATCCTGACCGATGAGGTTTAATTCCTTTACCCCTTCATCTGTAAGAATTTTTGCCTCGGTGACGAGGTTCTCAATCGTCTGGCTCTTTTGAAAGCCTCGAATGCCTGGAATGATACAAAAGGCGCATTTTCGATCACACCCCTCCGTGAGCTTAAGATATGCGGTGTAGAATGGCATCGAATTGATGCGCGCATCCGAATAGGTGTGAATATAAGAAGGGATAGAATAGTTTCCCCGCGATTCAGATTCTAAAATGGAAGCAATTTTATAATATTCGCCTGTTCCAATGAAGTAGTCGACTTCTGGAAAAAGTTTTTCAGCCTCGGACTGATAGCGCTGGACAAGACAGCCGGCAACAACCAATTTTTTGAGAGCCCCTGTTTCTTTAAACTGAGCCATCTCTAAGATCGTGTTTATTGATTCTTTTTTGGCATCCTCAATAAATGTGCAGCTGTTTACAACGATCAGTTCCGCGTCTTCAGGGGCGTTCGTGTATTCATAATTATTTTTGAGGAGCGATCCGAACATAACTTCGGAGTCTACCCGATTTTTAGGGCATCCGAGCGTTACAAAATGAAATTTCATGATTCCCGTTTCATATTCACGAAATCCATATGTATTCCGTGATCATTCGATTTGAGCATTTTGATGACGGTCTGGAGGTCATCAATATTTTTTCCGGATACGCGAAGCTGATCTCCCTGAATTTGATTTTGAACCTTAAGGTTTAATTTCTTTATCGATTTTACGATTTCATGGGCTTTTTCAGTGGGGATTCCTTCCTGGATTTTTAAGGTTTGTTTCGCGCGTCCCTGAAGGGTCGATTCGATATTTCCATATTCGAATGCTTTTAGCGAAATGCCTCGTTTGACGAGCTTTGACTGAAGAATGTCAAGCACCGCCTTGATTTTAAAATCGTCAGCCGATGTGATAACAATCTGTTTACCATCGGGAAGAATCTCGCTTGCCGTATCTTTTAAATCATAACGCTGCGCAAGTTCTTTTCGCGCCTGATTGATTGCGTTATCAAGTTCCTGCGAGTCAACTTTACAGACAATATCGAATGAAGGCATGCCCGTTCGGGTATCATATCTTTTTTTAGTTGTCAAAAAGCCGATGGATTCTTTGTGAGGATTTCTCTCGGTTTAGCCCCATCAGCAGGGCCAATAATGCCGTCGGCTTCCATCTGCTCAATCATTCTTGCGGCGCGGTTGTATCCAATTCGCAATCTTCGTTGAATCATCGAAATAGAGGCATAACGGCATTTGGCGATAAGTTCCAAAGCTTCTTTATATTTTTCATCATCCTGGGCGATATAATCATCCCCCACCTCATCTGTTTTCTTTGAAAGGATTGAAGGCTCATAGTGTGGTTCACCCTGCTCCTTTAAATATTCAACCAATTGCTTTACTTCCTGGTCAGAGACATAAGCGCCGTGAACACGAATGACTTTGGAAGTTCCCGGCGGAGAAAAAAGCATATCCCCATTGCCTAAAAGCTTTTCCGCGCCTGTGCAGTCTAAAATCGTCCGGGAATCAATTTTGGAAGGGACTTGAAATGAAATCCGGCATGAAAAATTTGCTTTAATAAGCCCCGTTAATACATCAACCGAAGGGCGTTGTGTTGCTACCAAAAGATGAATCCCGGCGGCGCGAGCCATTTGCGCCAGTCTCGCGATGCAGAGCTCAACATCTTTGGATCCAACCATCATCAAATCGGCCAATTCATCGATGACTATAATGATGTAAGGGAGTTGATTGGGGAGTTCGACGATCTGTTCTTCCGTATCTATTGCCGGGGTAGATTCTTTCAGAATATTTTCGAGATCCTCTTTGGAGGTATCCTGGATTTTTTTGTTATAACTATCGATATTTCTGACGAATAGCTTTGTCATCAGCGTGTAACGGCGATCCATTTCTTCGACTGCCCATTTCAAAGCGATCGCCGCTTTTTTGGGATCTGTGATGACAGGAAGAAGAAGATGGGGAATGCCATCATAGATTGAGAGTTCGAGCATTTTCGGATCTATCATCAGGAATCTTAACTGATGGGGTGTATATCTGAAGAGAAGACTGCTCACGATAGAATTGATGAAAACCGATTTTCCGGAGCCGGTTGCCCCTGCAACCAAAAGATGAGGCATGCGCGCAAGATCCGCAATGATCGGCTCACCAGAAATATTTTTCCCGAGTGAGAGGGGGAGCCGGTACTTTAAGCTCTTAAAGTCATTTCCCTGCAGGATTTCTTTGAGACGAATGATTTCTCTTTGTTCATTGGGGAGTTCAATCCCGACGACCGATTTCCCCGGGATAGGGGCTACAATCCGGACAGAGAGCGCGCTCAAAGCCAATGAAAGGTCATCGGCAAGATTGACAATTTTGCTGACTTTAATGCCAGGCGCCGGTTCAAATTCATAGACGGTGATAATCGGGCCCGGGCGAACCTCAACCACGCGCCCTTCAACATTAAAGTCTTTTAGTTTTTGTTCAAGAATTCTTGCGTTTTTGAGGAGGGTTTCCTTATCGACTTGAACTTTCTCTATATTATCTGAAAGAATACCCAGTTTAGGGAGTTTAAAATTTCCTTTAGGTGTCACAAATTCGTATGGGGGCTTCACCAGACGGGATTTTTTGGCTGTTTCCGGGGGGGCTTGAGTGTCATCAAGAAATTCAATATCCCCCGCCGAATCTGAAGATGGCGCTCTTTCAAAAGATTCCTCGATGATATCATCGTTTTCTGCGATTTCTGAAAATTCATCTTTTTCTTCTGACTCCGGTTGTGTTTCAATGACCATCGGCTCATCTTCAAATACAGGGGCCTCTGATTCATAAGATTCAGTTTCCGCTGCGTCAAATTCATTCGGTTCGAAAGTCTCTTCTTTTAATTTACGAACGGGTCGGGATTTAAAAAATGGAAGGAGCGAGAAAAGTTTTAAAAAGAGAGAGACCATCGACATGCCCGCTGCAACGAGTGAAATGTTCAAGGACAAAATGGAAGAAGCGGCGATTCCTCCCAAAATAATGATGGATGAACCCACCTTATTGAAATAGGGGAGGAGTATGGATGTGACAATATGTCCGGTAAATCCGCCGGCCAGTAAGCTTTGGTCTTTCAGATGAATAGTTTTAAAAGAGAGAGATAAAAATCCGCAGGCGAAGAGAATGAGCAATAGAAAGCCAAAGATTCTGGGCCATTTCCGTGTGATCGACATCGGGAAAAAACAGAGAATCGAAAGAAAAATGACGGGGAAAAGAACAAGAAAGGCGCTTAATCCAAATGTCTGGAAGAGAAGATCGGCAGTGTATGAGCCAACCAGACCTGT
>CAYMPL010000028.1:0-23599 GCA_964392415.1 uncultured bacterium
TCTTCGCCATCGATCGCGGAATTTCGACTCTATAAAGAAGGGGGACGCTTCTTTCTAAAAATTCTTGATACGCAGGCAGGGCATGCAAGAGTCGATACCAGCTATCAAATCAAAATTCATCGCTCAACCTGGCTTATTGGGACGCATGTCGTCTGCCGTGGCCATTGGAAGAGCGACGGGACGAGAGAGATTGTCTATCTTCTCGAAGAAGGAGCCGATAATCCTGTTGCGAAGGGGCTAAGAGAAGCAATTGAGTCTGGGACTGAATATACCGTTCGTCTGCGTGTGCATCGACAAAGCCTTCTTTTTACCGGCGGACAGGTCTTCTTTGAGATTGAGAAAGAGATAAAGCCTTAAATTTGACTTCTAATGAGTTGCTAGGTAGCATTGAAGCTGTATGGCACGTTGGTGGATGGGGTTTTGTCTCCTTACGTTTATTTATATTTCAAGCTGCGGTGATATTGAGGAGTTCATAGGGAAAGGGGGGGAAGGGAGTGCCCTTTTGGTGGCTAATGCCGCTTCTTTATCTCAAGGTGTATTCAACACCATCAATCAGACACGGCAAGCGAATGGGAGGGGGGTATTGACATTCAATCAGGTGGTTTCTGATCACGCCGTGCGGGCTGCGCAAGAAAATCTTCAAGCTTATTTAAATAATCAGCGAGGGGATCAAAATATTGGGCGGGTGGATCTCGTTCATTCTACCAATCCACCGAATGCAAATGGTGTTTCTCGGGATCAGATTGTTCCACCGGATCGGGTTCAAGAGAATCTATACGCCACGACGATCTCGATGTCGCAGGATCAAATGGCCAATGATGTTACCAATCAATGGCTTCAGAGCCTTTCGACCGATACCGCTACAGGGCATTGTGAAAACCTTCTCTACCCCAATCATCACTCAGTCGGCGTGGGAGCGGCAACGGGCCGGGACTCACGAGGAAGGCAGGTGGTTGTGATTTCAGCCGGTTTTATCTGTCCTCAAAATAACTGTTTCCGTATTCGTACGCTGCGATGCGGCTGAGCCATGGCTTTTAATAATAGATAAAAAATTATCGCAAGCACGGGGAGAGATACTTTCCGGAGCGCGCCTCAGCTACGCTGCCAGCGCGCGAAGGAAACGTATCTCTCCCCGATGATTCCATAAAATTTTTATCTAGCTATTTTTCCATGACCTTATCAATGGCTCGCTCAATTCTCTGCGGATCGGGGAGGTAGACTTCTTCTCGGGCGAAAAAGGGGACCGGGGTATCCCATCCGGTGACACGCTGAACAGGAACTTTTAAATACTCCAGCGCAAATTCATTAATTCGCGCGATGATTTCAGCCGCGATTCCTCCGGAGCGCGGGGCTTCATGAACAATGACAACCCGTCCGGTTTTTTTAACGCTTTCGATAATCGTTTGAGTGTCCATCGGTGAAATGGTGATGAGGTCGATGACTTCAGGATCGTACCCTTTTTCCTTAACCATTTTTTCAACCACTTTTTTGGTTCGATTGAGCATGGAGCCGTAAGAAATGATGGTGAGATCTTTACCGGGGCGAATAATCTCTGCTTTCCCAATCGGAAAGAGCTCTTCTTCGACAGGGACATCCTCTCTAAACGCGCGATAGATCGCTTCGGGCTCAAAAAATAAAACGGGATCCTCTGATCGAATGGCGGATTTAATCAAGGCGCGCGCTTTTCTTGGCCCCGAAGGGATGACGACCGTAAGTCCCGGGCAGTGGGCGTAGATCATCTCCATCGATTCTGAATGATGTTCCAGCGCGCGAATGCCACCGCCATAGGGGGCTCTGAGAACCATCGGAACTTTAAACGAACCCCGGCTTCGCAGGCGCAGGGCAGAGGCATGTGATTTTAGATGATCATAGGCGAGATAAAGAAAACCCATGAATTGGATTTCACAGACGGGTCGCTTGCCATAAATGGCAAGACCGACAGATGCCCCAACGATTCCCTGTTCCGCAAGGGGGGTATCGACAACACGCTCCGCGCCAAATTCCTGAATGAGTCCTTTGGTCACCCGAAATACACCGCCATCGACGCCGACATCTTCTCCCAGGATGATGACATTTTTATCCCGCCGCATTTCTTCTTTGAGACCCAGATTGATTGCCTCAACGAGCGTAAGTCGCTCCGTTTTTTCCATGCTAATCTTCTGCTTCCTCCAGCTCCCCCACCGCGGCGGCGCCGCCGGGCGCTTTTTTGGGTTCTGATGCCCCTTTGATGACCTGTCGTCCCCGAATATTTTCTTCGGCCTCCCCTTTTTGTAGTTTCAGGTAAGGTGGAATGACGTCGTAAACATAGTCGAAAAATGCGAGGGGATCTGGATTGGAATTTCTAAAGTTTTCCGCTGCTTCATATCCCGCTTTAATTTTTTCTTTAATTTCATTTTCAAGCTTTTCTTCCTTTTCTCCATCCCAAAGCTGTTCGCTTTCGAGGTATTTTCGAAAGCGAACCAAAGGATCACACTTGCGCCATTCCTCCTCTTCGCTTTTGCTCCGGTAGACAGTTGGATCGTCGGCGGTGGTATGAGCGCTCAATCGATAGGTCAGAGCTTCAATCAAAGTTGCGCCTTCCCCTTTTTTGGCGCGTTTGAGCGCTTCATCGGTTGCCTGATAGACTGCGAAAAAATCGTTTCCATCGACCTGGATCCCTGCCACGCCGTACGCCAGCGCTTTTTGCGCGAGTGTTTCCGAGGCGGTCTGCTTTTTCCTCGGCGTTGAAATCGCCCACTGGTTATTTTGGCATAAAAAAATGCAGGGGAGTTTTAAAACACCGCAAAAATTGAGCGCCTCATGAAAATTTCCTTCAGAAGTTGCGCCATCGCCAAAATAGACAATGACCGCCGAAAGTTTTTGATCGAGTTTGAGCCCCCATGCGATCCCGGCGGCATAAGCGCATTGGGTTGCGACGGGGACAGCGGTTGGAAGATTGTGTGTTCCTTTCAGTTCGACATTAAAATCTTCAAACCCCATGAGAGCGGTGAGGTAATTTTTAACAGAGAGTCCGCGAATCAGCGCGGCGCCCAATTCGCGAAACGAGGGGACAAACCAATCTTCTTCCGTGAGCGCGATCGCAGATCCGACCTGTGCCGCTTCCTGGCCGATGCTGGGAGCAAAGGTGCCGATTCGCCCCTGTCGTTGATAGCGAAGCGCCTGTTCATCGAGCCTTCTTGTAAAGAGCATCACCTCGTATGCCCGAAGAATGGTCTCCTTCGGCAGCGAAGGGAGAAGAGAGCGGTCTACCGAGCCATCTTCCTTTAAGATCGAGAGGCTTTCGATATCGTAGAGTTTAATCTTTTCTTTTGGCATGATTTTAACCTATGCGTCCTTGACAAAAAAGCAGGTCATGACCTATAGTCATCTCTTCTTTAATTATCGGATAAGATTTTCATAATCTTTAAGGAGGAAGAAATCATGTCATGTCTGGTTCAAAAACCGGCCCCGGAATTTAAAGGGCAGGCTGTGGTCGGGAAGGCATTCAAAGAGATTAAACTGTCAGACTACAAAGGGAAGTGGGTTGTCCTGTTCTTTTATCCCCTTGATTTTACTTTTGTCTGTCCGACGGAAATCACGGCGTTCGACGCGCAGTATGAGAAATTTAACGAGCTCAATGCCGAGGTCATTGGGGTTTCAGTCGACAGTCACTACACGCATCTGGCCTGGGTTAACACACCGAGGAAAGATGGAGGGGTTTCTGATCTTAAATTTCCACTCCTTTCTGATCTTTCCAAAAATATTTCGCGCGATTATGGCGTTCTCCTCGATTCGGGGATTGCCCTTCGCGGACTTTTCATTATTAATCCAAAAGGGGTTGTTCAATATACGGTGATTCATGATCTTTCGATTGGGCGAAATGTGGATGAAGCCCTTCGCGTATTGGCCGCGCTTCAGCAAGTTGAGAAGACAGGCGAGGTTTGTCCGGCCAACTGGAAACCGGGGGCAGAAACCATGCGCCCGAATCCTGCGGAATCCAAGAAGTATTTTCAAAAACGGGCTTAACTTTCTTATAAGCCCTTGCGTTCTTCTTTCTGTAGAATCGGGTAAGCGATATTGCTGATAAATGAGTTAATGCGTCTCAAAAAACTCAAAAGCTCAAGGTGAATCGCGCTGGTATCGATCGTTTCTTTCACCCCTTGTCTTAGTCGCGACAGATGTCTTTCCCGTAATTGCAATTCAAGCTCCAGCAGCTGATCCTTGGTTCGAATGACCTTATGGCAAAGCACAATATCACGATTGGTAAACGCGGAGATGGTCAATTGAAAATTTTGAACGACACGTCTGTGAAAATCGGTAATTTCCTGAAGCCCTTCTTTCGAAAATGAGAGTTTCTTTTCAAGATTGACTTTTGCAAGGGGCAGAATCGACTTATCAACCACATCCGCAATGTGTTCGAGGTCACTGATCAGGATGATAAGTTCAAGCTGCTGCGCGGCCTGATCTTCAGAAATCGGCTGCTGGGAAACCTGGATCAGATAATTTTTAATTTCTTTATAAAGGATATCTGTCCTATCCTCGAGATCTTCAATTTCACCTATGGTTTGAGGAGCATTTTGTTTAAAAATAGTTATCGTTTTTTCAAGCATGTCCTGAACAATCTCCGCCATGCGGATGACCTCGCGTTTGGCCTGGCCGAACGCGAAAGCCGGGGTTGAAAGAACCTGCGGGTCCAGATATTTAGCGCGGAAGGCTTCCGGTTCTGGTTTTAAAGGGAATATTTTTTTCATCAATCGCGCGCCGAATGAAATAGCCGGGAGAAATAATATGGCAAGAATGCCATTAAACATAAAATGGGCGTTTGCGATTTGGTGGCAGATGTTGCTTCCGCTGAGTAAGACAATTTTTTCGAAATGAGCCAGGAAGGGGAAGAAAAGGAAAGCGCCGGCGGTTTTTAAGAGCAGATGGGAAACGGCAACCTGTTGTCCCTTGTCGTTTGATCTGAGAGAGACAAGAAGAGGGAGCGCGCAGCCGCCAATATTGGCGCCGATGATGAGGGGAAGGGCATGGCTGAGCGGCAGCCATCCCGACCGCGCAAGAGACAAAAGGATTCCGAGCGACGCGGCGCTGCTTTGAAGGACTGCTGTAAAGATGGCGGCGACGATTAGGGAGATAAAGGGATATTCAGCGGAGAGTTTGATTAAAAGATGGAGGTTCTCAGAGGATCGAAACTGAGAGGCCGCTTCTGACATCTGCCACATTCCAAGAAAAATGAATCCGATTCCTAAAACAAAATGTCCAAACGGTTTTTGTACGGGTCTTAGAAAAAGGGAGAGCAAAGATCCGATAATGATGAGAAGAAGGGAATAATCCGCTATATTGAAAGCGATCAGCTGCACTGTAATAGTTGTTCCCACATCCGCTCCCAGGATGAGTGCCATCGCCTGTGTGAGGGTAATGAGCGAAGATGCGGCAAATCCAACCACCATTGCAATTGTTGCTGAACTGCTTTGCAGGACGAGCGTCATAAAGAAGCCGGTGGCAAAAGAGGTGAAGCGGTCTTCTTTAAGCGTTGTGAGAAAGTCTCTTAAGGAGTCGCCCGCCACTTTCTGTAAATTCTCTTTGGCGATCCCCAATCCATAGATCAAAATTGAGATGCCGCCAAAGAGCACAAGCCATGTGAGGTGTGTCGACATATAGTGTCATCCTGAGGGCGAAGAGCCACAGGCTCGAGCCCGAAGGATCTCCTTCGGGAACAGCTATCTCTTCTTATCGGGCGAAGCGTTGTTTGACTAAAGAATTTGAGTCTGGTACAGATCAAACAGTTGAGCATGGAAGTCGGTAAAGGGGTTACAGACGGTTTTTTAACAACGAAGGCCGAGGTTTTTATTAAATGGGCGAGGAAGAATTCGCTTTGGCCTTTGCCATTTGGAACAGCCTGTTGCGGGATTGAATACATGGCGGTTTTGGCATCGCACTACGATGTGTCGCGCTTTGGGGCGGAAGTCGTTCGATTTTCGCCAAGGCAGTCAGATCTTTTGATTGTCGCAGGGACGATTGTTGAAAAGATGGCCCCCGTTTTGAAAACAATTTACGATCAGATGCTCGATCCAAAATGGGTGATTGCAATGGGGGTTTGCGCGAGTTCCGGCGGTTTTTATCGGGCATATCATGTGGTGCAGGGGATTCAGAGCATTATCCCCGTGGATGTTTATGTGCCCGGCTGTCCGCCAACACCTGAGGCGGTCATTCAGGGGATCATGAAGGTTCAGGAGAAGATTGAGAAAACGAGAGTACTGTCATCCTGAGGGGAATGATTGTCATCCTGAGGGCGAAGCCAGAAGGATCTAATAAAAAGGAGAAAAAATGGAAAAAGAAAAAACAAATAGCAGTGACAATCTTTTGAGTGTTGAATTCGAGGTGACGCCGATTGCGTCTCAAAAGATTCAGGCGATTATTGAAAAGGAAAATAAAGTTGGCTTTGGACTTCGGATTCGAGCGGCTTCAGGGGGGTGTTCGGGGACACAGTATCAATTAGGGCTTGATGAAAAGGAATCAGAAGGGGATGCCGTTTTGCTTTCAAATGGTGTTAAAGTCTTTATCGACCCTGAATCTCAAGAAGTCATTCAGGCAGGGAAACTCGATTATATCGAGGGACCTCAAGGCTCTGGTTTCAAAATTACGGCCACAGCAGAAGCCCATGGGGGGGGATGCGGAAGCCATGGTGGTGGCGGAGGATGCGGAAGCCATGACGGCGGCTCTCCGGGTGGGGGGAGCGGCAATCCTGAGAGCGGTGGGTGCGGTTCCGGGGGATGTGGCTGTCACCATTAAAAATCATGCCAGACGAAAAAATTCGCGTTAAAAATGTGATTGCGGTTGGAAGCGGCAAAGGAGGTGTAGGAAAATCTACCGTTGCGGCAAATCTGTCACTTGCCCTGCAGCAAGAGGGGCATTCGGTTGGGCTTTTGGATGCGGATATTTATGGCCCGTCGATTCCGATGATGATGGGGGTCCAGGGGGCAAAGCCCCAGTTTGGTCCTGAAGGAAAAATTCTTCCCATTCCTGCCCATGGCGTTGTAACGATGTCGATCGGGTTTATTGCTCAGGGGGATCAGGCGATTATCTGGCGCGGCCCGATGATTCATAAGATTTTAAACGAATTTCTCTCCCGGGTCGAGTGGGGATCACTCGATTATCTGATTGTCGATCTCCCGCCGGGAACGGGCGATGCGCAGCTTTCACTCAGTCAATTGATCCCCCTTACAGGGGCACTTGTCGTGACGACGCCGCAAGAGGTTTCGCTGGCAGATGTTCGTCGCGCGGTTGAGATGTTTCGAAAAGTAAGAATTCCGATTTTAGGTGTCGTTGAAAACATGAGCTACTACGTCTGCGGCAAATGCCATGAGCGGACAGAGATTTTCAGCGCGGGCGGCGGGGAAAGAGCTGCGAAGGAGTGGCAGACAACATTTCTGGGCGGCATTCCGCTGGTGACCGAAGTGCGTGTGGGGGGAGATAGAGGGGTACCGATTGTGGTTTCAGATCCGCGTTCTGAGATTTCCGGGATTTTCAGAAGCATTGCGCGAAATCTTTCAAATGTGATTCGTGAGGCCCATCTTCAGGTTTCTAAAGAAGGGGAACCCCCGAGAATTTTTAAAGTCTAACAGTTTGTTCAAGAATCTCGGCAAGATCGAGGGCTGAGACGGTTTTCTCCTGATTTTTTGCATTTAAACCATCGGTAATCATCGTGAGGCAGAAGGGACAGGAAGAGACGATCACCTGAGGGGCGGTCTCGAGCGCTTCTTCGACGCGATTGACATTGATTCTAGATCCCCTTTTTTCTTCAAGCCACATCCGTCCGCCGCCGGCGCCGCAGCAGAATCCTTTTTTCTTAATGCGACGCATTTCGGAAACTTGAGCCCCCGGAATTTGTTTTAGAATCTGGCGGGGCTCTTCAAAGCTGGCGTTATATCGTCCCATGTAACAGGGATCGTGATAGGTCATCTTTTTTTGAATTTCTTTTGAAATTTTCAATTTTCCTTCGTCAATCAGTTTTTTTAAAAATGTTGAGTGGTGATAAACCTCAAAGCGCGCGTCAAAATCGGGATATTCGTTCTTGAGCGTGTTAAAACAGTGCGGGCAGGTGGTTAGGATTTTTTTGACATGGTATTTGTTGAGAACTTTTTTGTTTTCGTCGATAAGCTGCTGTCCCAGATATTCATTTCCGAGGCGTCTTGCGGTTTCTCCATTGCAGCGCTCCTCATCGCCTAAAATGCCGAAACTGACTCCTGCGTTGCGAAGAAGGCGTGAGAAAGCCTCGGCAACTTTTTGAGCCCTTTTATCGAAAGATGCCGCGCATCCAACGTAATAAAGATATTCAACATCGGGATTTTCAGCCAGGGTTTTTACACCGATTTCTTTTGCCCACTCTCCCCGTGTTTGAGGCGAAAAGCCATAGGGATTCGAATAGGTCTCCCAATTGGCAAATGTTTTTTGAGCCTCCGCTTCCATCTTTCCTTCCATGAGAACAAGGTAACGCCTCATATCGACAATCGCATCGACATGTTCAATAAAAACGGGACATGCCTCGACACAAGCGCCACAGGTTGTGCAATCCCAGATCGCATCGACAGAGATCACATCGTCTGCCAGTTTTTTCAAGAGCGACGGATGATCCTCCTGATGGGTAACGATGGCATCTCCTTTGTCTTGAAGATGTTGTCTGATATCAACGATGATGCTTCTCGGTTTCAGAGGTTTTCCCGTATTGTAAGTCGGACAAAATTCATTGCAGCGGCCGCATTCGGTGCAGGCGTAGCTGTCCAAGAGCTGTTTCCATGAAAAGTCTTCGAGTTTTCCCGCGCCAAATGTTGTCTGCTTTTCATCCGTAAGATCAATCTTTTTAAGGCGGCCTCTTGGCCCCACTGTGGTAAAAAAGACATTTGGAGCCGCAGCCACAATGTGGAGATGTTTCGAAAACGGAAGATAGCAGAGGAATCCCATGACCGTTAGAAAATGAATCCACCAGGAGCTTTCGGAGATTACTCTGAGGGAGGGCTGAGAAAATCCTATCGATTGAAGAAGGGGCCCAGAGCTTCCGGTAAGAAGGAGGCCGCTCACCATTAAAATTCCGATGAGCGTAAGAATCAGATAGGCATCCCACGCCGAATGGCGGCTGAGGATTTCAAGGCGTTTCGGTTTGAGAACGATCCGTCGGAAGAGAAAGTAAAATACAGCCAAAAGAACAAAACAATAAAAAATGTCCTGCAGGGCAAGGAGCGCTGAATAGACGGGATCTCCTAGGAATGAAAAATTGAAGCCGGGGATAACGCCCCCCATGATGAGTTCTATCGTCCCCACGGTGATGACGATGAATCCCCAGAAAATGGTCGTATGGGCTATTCCCGGCAAAAGATCCTTAAACATCCTTTTTTGGCCGAGGACATTGATGATAAAGATCTTTGTCCTTTTAAAAAGATGATCGAATCGGTTTTCGGCTTTCCCCAAACGGAGATATTGATAGAGTCGGAAAAAATTAAAAAATCCGATCCCAAATCCGATCAATGTAAAAACCAAAACGAGAAGCGATCTAAGCGACATAGACTAGGCGGTTTCTTTTTTCCTCTCTTTTGGCCCTGCGGGCGGCAGCCCTGCGGGCCGCGGCCCTGGTTTTTGCCCATCGCCATACTGCCAGATCAGATCCTGCTGATTGGCGACCGAAAATTCGTATTCTTTCGTCATATAGAGACAATCGGTGGGACAGACGACGGTGCAGAGTCCGCACCAGCAGCAGAGGGTAAAATCGATATCGAACTGCGGCAGATGAAATTTCCTCTGTTTGGCGCCCGATTCGGGGGAGGTAAGAGGGATCGGTTCTTCAGGCCCCCGTTTGATCGTCGTAATATAGATGCAGTCGACAGGGCAGGCGACCGCGCAGAGGTGACAGCCGATGCAATCTTCGATCTTGCAATAGAGTTGCCCGCGGCTGCGCGCCGGGAGTTCTCGTTTTACAAAGGGGTATTGTATCGTCGCCTTTTTTCGAAAAGCAACGATGAGCGTCAAAATCATTCCTTTGATGATTGAACGCAATCCCTTATAAATGTCTTTAAAATAGTTGAGCATCGATTTACACTAGCGATCGACTTCTCCCAAGACGATATCAAGGCTCCCGATAATTGCAACGACATCCGCAACCATCGCCCCCTGACAAATCTCGTCAAGACAACTGATCGAAGTAAAACAGGGGGATTTTCCCTTGACGCGATACGGTTTCAGGCCGCCATCGCTGACGATATAAAAACCGAGTTCACCTCTCGGATTTTCTGTTTTTACAAAAACTTCGCCGGGCATCGGTTTAATGCGAGAGACTTTTGCGCGAAAGGGCCCTTCGGGGAGCTGCTTCAACGCCTGTTTTACGATTTTTAAACTCTCTCTCATTTCGCGCACACGGACCATGTATCGATCCCAGCAGTCGCCGACGGTTCCCTGTTCCCCGCTTCCGACAGGGATATCAAATTCAAGTTCAGGATAGACAGAGTAAGGGAAATCTTTCCTGAGATCCCACTTTTTTCCGGATCCCCTCAAATTGGGGCCGGTCAGGCCATAACTGATGGCGGTCTCCAAAGGGATCACCCCCACATTTTTGGTTCGGTTAATAAAGATCTGGTTATAGGAAAGAATGGTATCGAGCTCGTCGATACGGGGTTCAAAATAGCCACAGAATTCCTCAATTTTTTCTTCCATTCCCGGGGTGAGATCCATCCAGACCCCGCCGATCCAAAGGTAGTTATAAAGAAGGCGTGCGCCGCTTGCCATTTCGAAAATATCAAGAATGAGTTCGCGATCGCGAAATGCCCACATAAAGGGGGTAAAGGTTCCGATATCGAGCCCATACGTTCCGACGGCCAAGAGATGGCTTGCAATGCGGTTCAGCTCTACCATCATGACGCGGATATATTCAGCGCGTTTTGGAACCTCGATTCCTACCAATTTTTCAACAGCCATCGCGTATGCGAGATCGTTATTCATGGAGGCGACATAATCCATCCGATCGACAAAGGGCATAACCCCCATGTAGTCGACATTCTCCGCATGTTTTTCAAAACAGCGGTGGAGATAGCCGATGTGCGGAATGGCGTGTTTGACGACTTCTCCGTCGGTGACAAGCTCGACACGAAGCACGCCATGTGTGGAGGGGTGCTGAGGCCCCATGTTGATCGTAAGCTCTTGAGTCTTTAGTTCCGGCATAACCTACATTCCTACTTTAATTCCATGCCAATATTCCTGGTGTTTGTAGTCTTTTCTTAAAGGAAATCCTTCCCAATCATCGGGGAGGAGGATGCGTCTCAAGTCGGGATGCCCGCTAAATTTAATTCCAAAAAGGTCGTAGACCTCCCGTTCCAGCCAGTTGGCTGCTTTCCAGAGATCGCATGCGGAACGAATTTCGGCATGTTCTTTATCCCGTAGCTCCGCTTTTAGCGTGAGCTTATGGAGATGCTTATAAGAAAACAGATGATAAACCACCTCCATCCTGTCGGGGTAATCAACGCCACTGATAGAGATGAGATTATTAAAATAAAGTTCACTATCTTCCTTTATATATTGAAGCACTTCATGAACTTTTTCAGCAGCCACTTCGATGAAGGGATCTGACGTTCCTGAAAGCGCTTTAAAATCGAGGATCGCTGAAGAGATGTTTGACCCCCTTAGTTTTGAATGAATCTCTTTGGGTTCCATCTCAGCCGGCGAGCTTTTTTAAAATGGTTTTTGTGACAGAATCTTGTTTAATTTTCTTTTGAAGAAGAAGAATCCCTTCAATGAGTGCCTCCGGGCGCGGAGGGCAGCCAGGGACATAGACATCGACAGGAATCACCCGGTCGACCCCTTTAAGGACATGATAGCCATATTGCCAATAGGGCCCCCCATGTGTGGCACAGCTTCCCATTGAGATCACATAACGGGGCTCCGCCATCTGTTGATAGAGACGCCTGACCCGCTCCGCCATTTTGATCGTGACGGTCCCGGCGACGATCATAAGATCCGCCTGCCTGGGGGTTGCGCGAAAGACCCCCGCCCCAAAACGGTCGAGGTCATAACGAGGGGAGCCGACCGCCATCATTTCAATCGCGCAGCAGGCGAGCCCAAACGTAAATGGCCAGACCGCCGAATAGCGCGCCCAGTTTACGATCTTATCCACCGATGTAAGAAGCACATTTTGCCCCAGGATTTCATCGAGCTTTTTCTCGGTGGCGCTGTCAACTTTAATGATTTCACTCATCATAAACCCTCCCTACTTACCCCTGATTATAAGTATAAATCAAGCCAGAAGATGTGTCAGCCGATAAGAGATGGGAAGGAAGATATCATGAGAAAACGTCTTTTTCTGATATTCATTTTTTTTGCGATATTTATTGGAAAGCCCCCTCTATTCGGAGACGATGACATAGAAAAAGAACTGAATCAGTTCTTTGATCATCTGCCTCCCACCTACTCCAAAGGCCATTCGGATATGATGCAAAAAATACCTGAATTTGGCAAATATGCCCTCCCTGTTTTAACCATGAAATTAAAAGACCAGGATGCCAGAAAGCGGATAATGGCGGCAGAGTTCTTAAGTCTTTTAGGGGCAGATGCTAAAGAGGCTGTCGATGATCTTCTAAAGGCATTAGATGATCCTAATGTGGATGTTCAAATTCGCGCTGCGGGGGCCCTCATCGATATTGATCCGGAAAGCGAGGAGATATTGAAGACGGTTAGTCAGAAAATGGATGATCCTCATAAAATGATAAGAATCAATGCGATTCACATTGTAGGAGAAAAAAATATTCCAAAGCTTGGCGAAATAGTTGCAGGGGATAGTGATGCTGATGTGAGGAGCGCTGCAGCGTTTGTGATGGGGAGGTTGGCAGGCTTCCCAGGCTTCCCAGGTTTTGAAGATAAGAAAAGAGAAGTGGTTCCGATGTTGAGAGAACGATTGAAAAGCGATGAATCCTCAAATGTCCGTCTGATGGCTGCCCTGGCGCTTTCGCAATTCTATGCTCATGGCAATGTGGGTGACACGGAAACATTAGATGCGGCTTTGGATCGGCTCCTTCACGATCAAGATGCCGATGTCAGGCGCCAGCTTAGAGGTATTTTTGTTTTCGGCAGACGTGAATCAAAAAAAGAGACCTTCCCCTATTTTGAAAAACTGGTGGATGCAGCATTAAAAGGAAAGCCGATCGAAAGAGAGAGGGCGTCATCTGAGATCATTGCTCTTTCTGAAATACCTGGAATGACTGGTCGTGATTTATTCCAGATATTGAGCGAAAAAATAGATGACCCGGATCCTGCCATAAAGGCAAAGGTTGAGGAGTTTCTAAATCGGATGGGGGGTGATTTTAAAAGCCTTCCTCTGCCAGTGTTGGTTAAAAAGCTTAACGACTCTGATGCGTCTGTTCAGGAGGAGGCAGCCATCTCTCTTGAAAAAGAGAGAGCCTATTTAGCTGAGGATGAAGAAAAGGAGCTTCGTGATCTCATCAAATATGAACTTGTAAGGAAGAAACCACCGGCTGTGACCCCTGTTTGCGAAGCTCTTTGCAGATTATATGAAAATCCAATGAAATGGTTTAGAAGCGGGGAATATCTCCCTCCCTATTTTTCTCCTTCGTATCGATCGGCGCTAAAGTCATTGGGGGCGCTTTTTTTGCTTAAAGGAGCGCCCTACTGTGGAAAGAAGCCATCTGAGATCGATATGAAAGATATTCATTCCTTTATGGCTTCGGCTCTTTATGGTGAAAAAAAAGAGGAGGAGACGCCTTGTCCGCCATCCAATCCTTTCCAGTCCTTAAACGATTTCCTCTCCCCATTTTTAGAATGGAGTCGGCCTGAAGGATCTTATGGCGTATACGGCAAACTATTTTCGCTCCTCTTTTTGCAAGAGCTCTTATCGAAAACCCCTGATGGAAAAAATGAAGATAAAAAAGAGGGAAAGGAGAAAAAAGAATTAGAGGAAAAGATCTCAAAAATCAAAAAATCCCTTGAAAAAGATATTGAGATTGCAGATCAGCTCCGTCCTTCTGAAATTCACGGCAGTCTCTTTGCCTCTCATTTACTGACGACGACCGAGCTTGCGGCGCCGACATCAAAAGGAATAGATTTTGTCCGAAAGATCATTAATCCCGAAGATCCATTAAGCCTCGCCTACTCCTTGGAAAGCGAAATGGAGAGGAGCAGCTATCGCGATCCAAAAGGGAGTGTCGGAAGCGTGATTCAGGCTCATCTGGTATTGTATAAAGAAGAACCAGATGTCCCCTTGCATAGGGAAAATCTTAAAAAAGCGCTTGCTCTCTATCGTGATCAATTTCCATTTCTTATGATGCAGTTAAAGAGAAAAGGGGCTCATGTGGGGCCTTATGACCTTGCCCCTTATTATTTATATACCTCGATCCCCTATGCCACGGCGGCACTCAATCTTCTTTTGAGAGACGCTAGGCCGGAAGAAAAAGAGGAGCTTCTTTCGATCAAAGAAGAGCTAAAAGAGATGCTTCTTGGCCTCATTCAGGAGGATGGATTGTTTCAGCCAGATCCATTTCTGCCAGGCTACCATAATCCGATGGGGGGACTTGCGCTCCTGCCACTCGCTGAAGCAGAGTGCCAGCCAGCGCCAGCTGCCAAGATCACGACCCAATTTAAATCAGCGAGGGATAAGCTTCCGCTCGGTATCCTTTCTCAGGATTAAAAGTGTCATCCTGAGGGTGAAGCCCGAAGGATCTCCATTTTCTCATTGTTTCAAGCCTCAGCTTATTCTATTAAAAGAAGAGATGAAAACCTGGGATGTCATTATCGTCGGCGGCGGCCTGATTGGCAGCAGCATTGCCTACCACCTCAAACAAAAAGACGAGGGGCTTCAAATCCTTCTTCTCGATGTCGATCTCTCCGGCAAATACAGCTCCTCGGAGCTTAACGCGGGAGGGATTCGAAAAGAGTGGTGGCGTGAGGTCAATATTGAGCTTGCCAAAGCGACGCTTGAGTTTATGGAAGCGAGCCCCGATCAGTTCGGGTTTCGACAGAAAGGGTATCTTTGGCTCTACGATAAAAAGGGGTGGGATTTTTATCGGTCGTACCGACTTCTATTTAAAAAAGAGGGGATTCATGCCGAAGAACTGACCCCTAAAGAGGTTCAGAGCCGCTTTCCTTTTATTGACCGTCTGGATGGAATTGCCGGAGGAACCTTTTCTCCAAAGGATGGATTATTTAATCCGAATCTTTTGAAGCAATTTTTTAGAGATGGGGCGAAGACGAAGGGTGTAGAAACGCTCGATGGCGCTTATGTGACGGCTGTGGAAAAAAAGGGGGGAGCGATCACCGTTACTTATCGGGATCTTAAGCAGGTAAATGGGAGTCTGAAGGATGAGGATGTTTTTGGGGCTCTCACACAAAAAGCGGGAGGCGATTTTTTTCACAAGAATCTTTCATGCAAAATTCTTGTGAATGCTTCAGGCGCCTGGGCTGCTTCTCTATCCAAATGTTATGGGCATCTCGTTCCGACACAACCGGTTCGAAGACAGGTTTGCCTTTTTGATTCTCGGGAATTGGATCTGTCGGGGGAGGGGATGATTGTCGATACGAGCGGCGTTTATTTCCATGCGGAAGGGGATCACATTCTTGCGGGGTACGCGACACCCGAAGAGCCCCCCGCTTTTAATTTTAAATACGATGGCGAATCATTTTTTGAACAAGAAATATGGCCGAGATTGATTCATCGGATAAGCAAAGCCGAGGCGCTCAAGCATATCGGCGGCTGGGCGGGGCTTTATGAAGTGACCCCCGATCGGAGCGGAATTATGGGGAGGGTCGATAAGGATTCACCGATTTATGAAGCCCATTCTTTTACCGGGCGCGGGGCGATGCAGTCTTATGGTGTCGGGCTTGCCATGTCTGAATTAATCATATATGGAGAGTATCGGTCAATTGATGCTACCCCTCTTCATCCCGATCGCTTTCGCAAAGGCACAAAATTGCTTTACGAGGGGTTTCATATTTAATAGGATGGGAAATATGTTGATACAAGCCACACAACTTCGCATTGGTATGATTTTCCAAGAGGACAAAAACCTCTACCGCTTAACGTATGTCCATCATGTAACCCCGGGGAACCTCCGCGGCTTTGTTCAGACAAAATTCAAAGATATACGCAGCGGTATTCAATACGAAAGAAAATTTTCTTCAGAAGATCGTATAGATAAGGCAACTCTCGACTATCGTGAAATGGAATATCTCTACGAGGCTCTCGGAGAATTCCATTTTATGAATATGCAGACACATGAGCATATTTCATTGATGCGGGATATCGTGGGGGATCTCGATAAATTTTTGGCGCCAAACCAGAATGTAGACATCGCTTTTTTTGAAGGGACCCCGTTATCGGTTGAATTGCGTGCATCCGTCAGTCTGAGGGTTGTAGAAACCGTTCCTGGAATGAAACATGCGACCGCCACGAGCTCTTCAAAGCCGGCAACCTTAGAGACCGGACTTGTGGTGAAGGTCCCTCAATTTATTAATGAGGGGGACTTCGTGCGTGTTGATACATCAACCGAAGAATATATTGAGAGGATAAAGAAATAGCATAACTCTGCTTATGTCCGCCACGCGCTCGTTCGTCTTAAGCTGTGTTTGCGGTCATGAATTCAAGACCCTCCTTTGGGACAGTGTTCATATTCCCGAAGAAACAAATCTCAAATCAAAGATTCTCAATGGTGAAATTAATCAGATTCAGTGCGTAAAGTGCAAAAAACGATCCTATATTGAAAAAAATCTTCTTTATTGCGACTCGAACCAGAAGCTATTGATTCAAATGTATCCCCAGTCCGATCGGCGCAAATACATTGAACTTGAGAGTGAGCACAAGAAAGTGATCAAAAGTAACCCTCATCTTCGCGGATACACCTGCAGGCTTGCATTTGGTCAGCAGGAGATGATCGAAAAGATCAGGATTTTCGACAGTAACCTCGATGATCGCATGATCGAGATGATCAAACTCAAAATTCTTGAACAAGATGAGGTTGTCAAAAAAACAGCAGATGCCGATCTCCTTTTCAGTCAATACTTGGCTGAGGAGGGGGAACTTCACTTTAAACTGACGAGCATTGAAAAAAATATCTCACAAACCATCGTGATCTCTTATGAGCACTATGAAGAGCTTTTGGAATCTCCCGGGCATTTCGGTTCCACAAAACATCCCCAAAAAACCATCTGTCAGGGGATGTATGTGAATGTCAATAAGACAAGGACGCTGCATTAAGTAGCAAGTCCATTTCCAGAGGAAATGGACGCGCAGTATAATAGTTCCTTTTCCTTAGAGTTCCTCGTACTTCGTGTTCCGGATGATGCTTTATGATCTAAGCGATTCAACAAAATAATAAAACGCGAGCGTGGCAGCAGCCGTTATGGCGAGACAGAAAGCGTATATGAGCAGCGCCTTTTTTTTCTCAGACATCATTTTTCCGATATAACATCATTTTTAACCTGATGACATGCCATTTTTTTAAAAAATGGCATGTCCACTTTTTAATTGAAAAACCCACGGGGCAGGTGCTATGCAGGGGGCATGTCTATGAGAGAAGTGGTACTGGTGGATGGATTGCGGACACCGTTTATAAAGGCGGGGGGGGAGTTTGATTTTGTTCCCGCGTATGAACTGGGGCGGATAGCGGTTTCTGAGCTTTTGGCAAAATTGGAACTCGATGCGGCTGTGATAGAAGAGACGATTTTTGGAAATTGCGGTCAACCCGCGGAGGCGGTGAATATCGCTCGTGTCATCAGCCTTAATTCAGGGATTCCAAAAGAGGTTCCTGCTGTCACCGTTCACAGAAATTGCGGCTCCGGGATGGAGGCGATTGCCGATGGTATTCGAAGAATTGAATCCGGAGCGAACGTTGTGATGGCTGGTGGCGTCGAATCGATGAGCAATATTCCGCTCCTTTTTCCGAAAGGATATTCGGTTTTTTTAAATAACCTCATGAGAGCAAAGGATCCGCTTTCAAAAGCGAAGTCGTTTTTTTCTTTTCGCCTCCACTATTTAAAACCCCGTATTGCGCTTCTCGAGGGGCTGACCGATCCCTTTTGCGGCTTAAACATGGGGGAAACCGCGGAGCTTTTGGCCCGGGAGTGGAAAATTTCGAGGGAGGAGCAGGATCAGTTCGCGTTAGAGAGTCATCAAAAAATTTTAAAAGCGCAGGATGAGGGAAAATTTCTCGATGAAGTGACAACGGTCTATGTTCCACCAAAATATGAAAAAGTGGTCACCGCTGATATCGGACCGAGGCGGGGTCAAACTCTTGAACAGCTGGCAAAGCTCCGCCCCTATTTTGATCGGCGATATGGGACGGTCACCGTTGGAAACAGCTGTCAGGTCACAGATGGCGCGGTTGCGGCGCTTCTCATGGAGAAGGAGCATGCAAAAAGCCTTGGACTTCAGCCGTTGGCTAAAATCAGATCGGTAGCCTTTTGCGGCATTGAGCCTGAACGGATGGGGCTTGCGCCAGTGATTGCCGCAAAGAGGGCGCTTAAACATGCCGCTCTTTCTTTAAAGGAGATAGGCCTTGTGGAAATAAATGAGGCCTTTTCAGCACAGGTGCTTGCTGTGCTCAAGGCATCCGAGAGTCGTCTATTTGCCGAAAGCTATGGCGGAGATTCTGAACCCCTCGGCGAAATTCGACGCGATCTTTTAAATGTGAATGGCGGCGCCATTGCCCTGGGGCATCCGGTGGGGGCGAGTGGCGCACGGATTGTGGTGACGCTTGCCAAGGAGATGAAGCGTCGCTCTGTTCAGTTCGGTTTGGCAATGATTTGCATCGGCGGGGGGCAAGGGGGAGCGATGGTTTTGGAGAGAACGGCATGACGGCGTTTCGTATCGACATTACAGATCGTGCGATTGCGGTGGTTACCTTTGATCTGGAAGGGGAGAAGATTAATAAACTCTCAACGCCGGTAGGGGCGGAACTTGAAGAACTCCTGAGAGAGCTCAAAGAGAATCCTCATTTAAAAGGGCTTGTGCTCATCAGTGGAAAGCCAGACATTTTTATCGCTGGCGCAGACATTCGAGAGATTTTAGCTATTCATAGCGCAGAAGAAGGGGCTCAAAAATCAGAGCATGCCCAGCGTCTTCCCAATCTGATAGAAAGTTTGCCCTTCCCAACCGTTGCTGCGATTCATGGCGTCTGCCTGGGGGGTGGGTTGGAACTGGTTTTGGGATGCACCTACCGAATTGCAACGTCCCACCCCAAGACAAAATTGGGACTCCCCGAAGTTCAACTTGGCATTCTTCCGGGAATGGGGGGGTGTTACCGGCTTCCCAAATTGATTGGGCTCCGGTCAGCGCTTGAGATGATTTTAGCAGGGGCGACCTGGCCGGCGCAAAAAGCGCTAAAAAAGGGGCTTGTAAATGAAGTGGTCCCCAAAGAGATTTTGCTTCAACGCGCAGAACAGGCCATTCAAGAAAAGGCATGGAAAAAGAGACAAAAACGGTTCTCGCTTCTTGAGTGGGCTCTTGAAAAGAACCGTCCGGGAAGAAATTTTATTTATCGGCGGGCGAAGGACGATATCATCAAACGGACGCGGGGGCATTATCCTGCCCCGCTCAAAGCGCTCGAAGTGATTTATGAGATCCTCGATCGGGGGCTTACAGATGGTCTTAAAATTGAGTCCGAAGGATTTGGGTATTTGTCTGAAACGGCCGTCTCTAAAAATTTGATAGATCTCTTTTTTCAAAGTGAGACGGTCAAGAAAGAGACGGGAATTTTGGATTCCTCCATTCAGCCGATGAAAATTCGTTCGGCTGCTGTGGTGGGGGCGGGAGTGATGGGGGCGGGGATTGCCCAACTGCTGGCCGACCGCGAGATTCCCGTTCGCTTAAAAGACGTTCATGAGCAGGCGGTCGCCAAGGGGTTGTTCCATGCCAGAGAGATCTTTGAAAAGGGGGTATTGCGAAAGCGACTGAGCCAAAGAGACCTTGTGAGGAAAATGAATTTTATCGCCCCCTCAACCGAATTTTATGGTTTTAGAAAAATAGATCTTGTGATTGAAGCGGTGGTTGAAGATTTGGAAATAAAAAGGAAATTGTTTGAAACGCTCGAGTCCAAGGTCAGGGGAGAGACTGTCCTTGCGACAAATACCTCTTCCTTGTCTATTTCGGAAATAGGCGCTCTGTGTAAAAACAAAGAGCGCTTGATAGGTCTTCATTTCTTTAATCCCGTTCATCGGATGCCGCTCGTTGAAATTGTGGTCGATCCGATCACATCCGCCCAGACGATTGCAACTTCTGTTCAATTTATCAAAGAGCTTGGGAAGGTTCCCATTGTGGTAAAGAATGCCCCCGGATTTTTGGTCAATCGTATTCTCATGCCCTATCTGAACGAGGCGGCCCATCTTCTTTCCGAGGGGATTCCGGTTTCTATCATTGATGAAGTCATGCTCGACTTTGGAATGCCGATGGGCCCATTTACGTTGCTCGATACGATTGGCATTGATGTGGCTCAGAAGGTGGCGCATATTCTCTATCGCGGTTTTGGCGAGCGGATGAAACCGCATGATGTTTTGGATCGCGTCGTTGCTTCCGGCTTTTATGGCGCAAAAAACAAGAAGGGTTTCTACCTTCAAAATGGCAAACAAAGAATCGAAAATCCTGCGATCTATTCTCTGCTCGGCCTGACTCCAAAAAGAGAAGAGCCTATTTCAGAAGAATGGCAGATGAGAATGGTCGTTCAGATGATTCATGAGGCGATTCGCTGTCTGGAAGATGGGATTGTTCACGATCCATCGCATTTGGATCTGGCGATGATTTATGGTATCGGTTTTCCGCCGTTTCGAAAAGGGCTTCTCTGGTACGCGGATCAGCTTGGGGGAGATAAGGTTTTAAGCGAACTCGATATTTTCCATCGTCACTATGGCATTCGATTTGATCCTCCCAACATTCTCAAAGAGTGGGTTCAGTCAGGAAGAAAGATTTATGGAAATTAAAATGATAGGGGTGGCAGGCGCAGGACTGATGGGGTCTGGTATTGCGCAGGTTGCCGCACAAAGCGGGTTTCAAGTGATTTTAAACGATGTTGAGAAGGCGCGTCTTGATCGGGCTTTGAGTTCAATCTCAGGGAGCCTCGATCGGTTTATTAAAAAAGAAAAGATTCAGGCGCATGAAAAGGCAACCATTCTTTCAAGAATTCGCACAACCACCCAACTTTCTGATTTTTCAGGGGCCGATTTCGTGATCGAGGCTGCAACCGAAAATCCTAAAGTAAAACTTGAACTTTTTAGCGAGCTTGACCGGATTTGCAAACGTGGGGCGATTCTCGTTTCAAATACCTCATCGATTTCGATTACCAAAATTGCCAAAGCTACATCCCGTCCGGATCGGATTGCGGGGATGCATTTTATGAATCCGGTTCCGGTGATGAAGCTTGTGGAAGGGATTCGGGGGAGAGAGACCTCTGAAGAAACCTTTGAGGCCGTTCGAAAGCTTTCTGAAAAGATGGGAAAGACGTTTGTGGCGGTGAAAGACTCTCCCGCTTTTGTCGTCAATCGCATTTTGGTTCCGATGCTCAATGAAGCGGTTTTTGCGCTGCAGGAGGGGCTCGCCACGAAGGAAGACATCGATCTTGCGATGAAACTGGGGTGCGGTTTCCCGATGGGGCCTTTCGAGCTTTTGGATCATGTCGGGTTGGACACAGCGCTTTCTATTATGGAAGTGATGTATCAGGATATGAATGATCCAAAATATCGGCCATGTCCTCTGCTTTCTCAATATGTGGCGAAGGGATGGCTGGGTAAAAAGACAGGGAAGGGATTTTATGAATATCAGTAGCAAGCCATTTTCGATAGAAAATGGCGCGCAGTGTAATCGAAATTCCTTTTCCTTTAGAAATTGGAGCGTAATACAAACATGACTTACAAAAACTTACTTTTCGACGAACTCACAGGCGAAAATAAAGGCATCGCTCTCCTCACCTTTAACCGCCCCAAAGTTCTAAATGCCATTAGCCACGAAACAATGGTTGAGCTTTCTTCCGCACTTGATCGCGTGAAAGAAAATAAAAAAATCCGTCTTCTGGTTTTGACCGGAAGCGGCGACAAGGCCTTTATCGCGGGGGCCGATATTTCTCAGTTTGAAACATTGAATTCGAGACAGGCATATCAATTCGCGCTCTTCGGCCAGACAACCTTTAATAAGTTGGAAGAACTCGATCAGCCGACGATTGCCGCGGTGAATGGCTTTGCATTGGGGGGAGGATGTGAGCTTGCCTCCGCCTGCGATTTTATCTATGCCTCACGCCATGCAAAGTTTGGACAGCCTGAAGTCAATCTGGGGATCATTCCCGGCTACGGTGGAACGCAGCGCTTTGTCCGACAGATTGGAAAAGCGATGGCCAAAGAGCTTATCTTTTCAGGGAATATGATTTCAGCGGACGAGGCGTTCCGGATTGGGCTCATCAACAAGATTTGCGAGCCTGATCAACTGATGGCAGATGTTTTTAAGATTGCGCGAACCCTTGTTTCAAGAGGGCCTTTAGCCATCGCCCATGCGAAGAAGGCGATTGATGGGGGATATAACAAAGAATTGCACGAAGGATTGGCGCTAGAGGCGGAGGAATTTTCAAAGGTGTTTGATACGAAGGATCAGAAAGAGGGGGCGCGCGCGTTTCTGGAAAAACGGCCTCCGGTATTTCAAGGAGAATAATAGCAGACTCATTTTTTAAAAAATGAGTCTGCAGCTTATGATCGAACTCATGACAGCAGTTATACTATTGGTTCTTGGGGGTATGGGGGCATCTCCGGCCTTTCATGCCGTTGAGATTCTTCTCTCTCTTTTCTTCGTTTTCATTGCCCCTATCCCCATTTGGCTCCCCATTATTCATCACGTTTTCCAGACCAGTCGCCCGGCATCCATTAAATGGCTAACGTACCTTAGCCTCGGGATTTTCTGGTTCGTCTTAGGTGTCTGGACTTTCAGACATCAGGAGTTTCTATTTTCATGGCATTTTGATCCCTCGATCTGGATTCAGATCGTGGGGGGGATTTCGTTCGGTTTGGCCCTCCTTGTCGATTGGCAGGTGATGAAAACACTCGGCGTCAAAAGATTGATGTGTTGGGTTGAATTCAAACAAGAAAAGACGACGCAAGAATTTGTCTCCGAGGGAATTTATAAATTTGCGCGTCATCCCCGATATGTCGAATATATGCTTATTTCACTGGCGGTTGGATTACTCACAGGATATCTTTTCTTTTTTGGCTTTTTTCTCTATTTAATTATCTCCTTTGCGATCGCAACCCATTTTGAAGAGCGTGAGCTCGTGCATCGCTTTGGGGATGTCTATCGGGACTATCAGAAACGGGTGCCTAAGTTTTTTGTGGGGATTTAACAGATTAAGAATTTTATATTTATTCTCGATCAAAAGTAATTTTAGAATTTTTATAACAATCGAGTTCTTTTATTGAAAAACCACCAGGACCGTCATTTAAAACAATTCCCACAGAAACCCATTGATCACCATCGTCCTGTTCACACGTTACAAGAGTTTCAATAGTTACTTTTTCTGTACGAATTTACTTGACAAGGTTTTTGTGAATTTCTGATTTTATCGACGGAAAATAGCTGGAATACCTCTGAAACGTTCATAAAAGCTCTCCC
>CAYMPL010000029.1:0-18483 GCA_964392415.1 uncultured bacterium
GCCCGTTTTTCAGAAGTGGTTTCGGCGTGAAAATCGACAAAAATCACTTTTGCCTGTCTGCTTAAAACCTCAAGCTCCCGGTCTGCCACCTGGAACGGACAATCATAGCTATCCATAAATACACGCCCCATGAGATTCAGTACGGCCACCCGAATCCCCGCTTTTGTTTCAACGACAAGTGATCCCTTCCCCGGCGTATGGTGATATTTTGTCGTCGGATAATTGGCAGGGCGAAGCAGCCGTTCTTTCTCATCATAGAGAGGAATCCCCTCTTTTTTGTCCCAGGCGTGGTTGCCAGAGGTCAAGACGTCAATACCGCTTTTAAACAAATCATCTACAATAGGGCGTGTCACCCCCATCCCCCCCGCGGCATTCTCGCTATTCGCAATAACCAGATCAATCCTTTCCCGTTCCCGCAAATGCGGTACCAGACGATTAACCGCCTGCCTTCCAGGCTCCCCCACAATATCCCCTATGAAAAGAAGACGAATCATAATTTATCTAAAGTCCCAAACTCTTTTTTCTGTCACCAATATATCTACAGGCTGATCCCACCGATCACGCGGTATTTTTTTAATCCGCTGAAAATCAAATGCCAACCCTATTTTTTTCGCATCCATCTTTTTCAGAAGACGATCATAATACCCCTTACCATATCCGAGGCGATATCCATAATGATCAAAAGCTATCCCAGGAACAACAATGACATCAATTTGACCGTGCGATACTTTTTTATTCAGGGGATGGGGTTCCAGGATCGCATAACTCGCTTTTTTGAGATTCTCCAAATCATCAACCTTAAAAAATTCAAGAATCTTTTTTTTACGATGAATTCTCGGATAAACAATCTTTTTTCCCCCTTTTTTAAGCGCTACAAAAATTTCTGATATCTCGACCTCCTTTTTAAAATCGGCATATAAAGCGACACAGTTTGTATGGGGGAGCGTTTGAAGAAGCCTTAAAAAACGTTTCTTAATTAAACGACTTTTTTTTTAATTTCAAGCGCGGAATGAGATGTCCTGAGTTTCAAAAAATGCTCGCGTAATAATTCCTTCATAAATCCTTCAATGCTGCGCGTCAATCAATTGAATGATGTTTTTTGTTTTTTGGATCACCTTCTCTTTATAGCTATCCACCTCGACGCGGCTTTTAAATAATTCATCTGTAATATTAAGAAGGGTCAGCATGGCAACCTGATGAAGCGTACCCGCCTTCTGAGCTTTGGCAATTTTTTCCATCTTCTGGCCGATATAGTCAACAACCTGATCTACATATGCCTGCGGCTCTTCGCTTTTGATATTGAACTTCTGTCCCATCATCTCAACTTCGTATGTTTTCTTCATATGGTTTCTATCCCCCCGCTAACGGTTAGAAAATATATCGGACATCCTCTTTAGGTCAAGCAAATTGCCATTGCATTCCGTGATCACTTTTTGCTAAGCTCTTAAAGTAGATGATTTCAAACATCTTCAGGCGATATGCCGCCCGTTTGGCATTGATGTTAATCATCTCCTTCTTTTCTCCCGCCGAAGCAGCTGCTCCCGAATGGCTAAAGTATTTTACCTTTTCTGAAAAAGGGGTTCTAAGAATCTGGAAAGAAAAGCTGCTTAAGACAAAGGTCGACTACAAGGTAATAAATGAACCAGAAACAGGAGACTACGTCCGCGCAATAGCCAACGTGGCAGCCTCTGGAATCTATTATGAAATTAAGTACAACCCCAAAGAGAGACCCTATCTCAGCTGGAAATGGAAGGTCGATCAATTTCCCAAAAAATCGGCAAACGAAGACGACTTTGCGGCGCGCATCTACGTCATCTTCCCCGCAAATATTTTCATTATGTCCCGTTGCATAGAATATGTATGGGATAGCAAACTCCCCGAAGGAACGGTCACCAAAAGCCCCCTTTCGGGCCGGATTAAAGTCATTGTGCTCCGAAGCGGAAAAAAGGAGGGATGGGTTCAGGAAGAAAGAAATGTCTTTCAAGACTATCTAAAAGTCTATAACGAAGAACCTGAAGATTTTGACGACAAAGTGGGGGCTGTGGCATTCATGACCGACACAGATGACACAAAAAGCCGGTCTCAGGTTGCCTTTGATGAATTCAAAATCGGTTATAAAAAACCCCAATTCCGCAGCCCGGCCACAAAATGAGCCCCGCTCAGGCTGAACGTCCAAAAATCTTTAGAACCCGCTATTTAATTCAGCCTAAATTTCAGCTCCTCTTTTCAGCAATTCTTGTGTTCATTGCCTTTCTTTGCGCGCTTTTTGCGGGATTTACGATTTATCTCCTCATTTATATGAATAATCTGACATTTGTTAAATACAATCTTCATATGACGCCTGAATTCTTAACGCTGCTTCATAAACAGGGAAATATCGTTGCCCTGGCTTGGATTGCATCCTTTTCTGTCGTGGCTCTGATTCTCTTTGTCGCGGGAATTTTTCTCTCGCACAGAATGGCGGGCCCCCTGTTTGCTTTGATGCGTGAAATGAAAAAAGTGAAAGAGGGGAACTTAACTGCCCATCTGGAACTTAGAAAAAGAGATGAATTTAAAGAGCTCAAGGCTCCCTTTAACCAGTGGGTCGAATATTTGCAGCATATGACATTGCAGGATATCGATAAAATTTCAAAACTCAGTCGTGATCTTGAATCGTTGATCGGGCAAATTCAAAAGGAGAGTCCCACGGCTCAAACCGAGGATCTTTCAAATGTGCTAAAAGCCATCCAGTCGTTTCTCAAAGAAAAAGAGACATCACTCGAAAACCGAGCTATTGTGGGGCAAGGTTAGTCTTCCAAAATGTCTTCATAGGAATCAGAAGCAGGCGCCCGATCGGCAGAGTTTTTATAAATCACATAAGTTGATTTTACCGAATCAACGGCATTCCGGGCTTTCACATCGAATGAAATATCTTCGTACCCGGGACCTGTCCAGATCCATTCCTTACTGATAAAAACGACGCATTTTGAAACTTTGCGAGACGTATATTTCCGGAAGCGAATACGGTCTTCGTTCCTAAAATTTCTTTTGGTTTTAAGTGTTTCGATCAACTCTTTCTTTTCGTAGTTTTTCAAATCATGATCCAGCACGCGCCACGCTTCGCAATCCAGGAAAGCCTTTTGTTTAAGATCAGGAGCAGCTTCCCGCATTTCAACGACCTGATGGAGAACCTTCATCGACCAGGGGGTTACTCCGCCGTTGAGAAAATAATCTTCCAAAAAAAGAAGGGCCTTATAGTCTTTGTCTTTATTTAAACTTTTGCTTTTTCTTTGTTCTTCAGAAATTCGGATCATTTCCTTTTCAATCAATAATATCCCTTTGTTAAAAATGGGGATCAAAATATCTTCTTTTGCCTCCCCTTCAGCCAAAAGAACCGGCAACAATCCGACCCGGCAGAAAAACAAGATCAAAATTGCCGCAAAAATATTAATAAAATTTAAGTGAATACGATACAAGGAGCTTATCCTTCCCAACCTTCAGTTTAATTTTTGCATCTTTGCCCAAAATGTCCTTCAAAGAACTCATGAAAGATTGTTTTGAAATGGTTTGATCGCCGGGCACTGCCGTCAATCTTGTTAGCTGCCTGGCCAATTTTTTTTGATCATCGCTCACCGCGAATAAGCTTGAATCATCTTTTGTTAAAGCGGCAATTAAGGTCCGGCGTTCTTTCCAAAGCTTTTTTGCGGCTTTTTGTCCAATTGTTTTTTGCGCTTTCTTTGCAAGGGCGCTTACCAGTTCCTTCATATTTACATTCCCGCCGGATGCCATCGCGTTCTTGACCCCTTCCATCAATAAATTCATCGTTTCATCCCCTATCTGAGACCAAAAGGGGTCTTTTGCCGCCAGGCGCTTTCTGTAGACAGCCTCGAAATGATAAAGTTTGGAAAGAAGAGGATCGTCTTTGAAGACGGCTGGAACATCCGATTCAGCCACTGCTTTTGGAAGCATCTCTATTGAATTAAGATAATCTGTGTCGTCCCAATTAAAGGTTACAAGACCTGTACTCTCAAGTTTCAATTCTATTTTTTCACACCGTTCAAAAATATTTCTCACATTGTTTATTTCAAGCTCGAGTTTCGGATCACGCGTCACGCCATCCTCGATAACCAAATAGACCTGGGCCTCTTTGGGAACTCCATGCGCCTCTGCCGCGTAAACATAGTTCGTCACAAAAAAACAGAGCAATCGATGAACCTCCGGACTGCTGACATTCACAAGATTCCCCTCTTTGAGACTGACCTTGGATAAAATCGATTCCGCGTATTGCGCAAGGCGATCGATGGTTTCCAAATTAAAGTAGATGTGTGTTTTTTTTCCAAGTGACAGGGCTTCTATCCGAACAAACGTATTTAAAATCGCCTCCTTCTTCTTTGGATCGGGTAGAATCTTTTTGACAAGTCTTTGTTTTACTTCCTGAGACAACCCCCAGCTCCCCCAGCCTAAAGACGCAAAAAACAAAAAAAGGATGCCGAAAGAGATATTCAGAATGAACCGTTGAGACATTTTTCTTTTTCCTTTTTTAAAAGATCCACTTGCCGAAAAATAAATCTAAACTGTGATTCCATAGAGACAAACTTCTCGGAAGAAGAATAAAGTTTCTCTCTTATGCCATTCCAAAACGAAATCTCCTCTTCAAACCGATGCAAAAGAGAAACGAGGGTATCATTCAGTTGATCCTTCACTTCCTGAAGCGCATCCTTTTTCCTAAGCCCAAGCGGGGTTTTAAAATCATGCTCCAAAGTAATTTTTTTCAGTCGGCGCGAGATCGAAAAGACCGGCCCTGCGATGCGGTGGCTCAAAAAAAGCCCCCAAAGGGAGAGAAGCCCCGCCATCAGCACAAAAATGACCGTGAAAACAACAAAGATAATGGTTCGCTGATAGGAAAGCAGCTCCCGGATCCCAGGCAAAAAATGGAGGCCGCGATCGAGCTGAAGGAGCCAGCTCATCTCTACGATGGCGTAAAGAATTCCCCCGATCGTCAATGACGCAAAAAAAGCAGCGATTAAAAAGAGCCCCATATACCTCAGCTGAAAACGACGATTGATGAGATAACGGGTTCGTCTCACCCAGCTCTTTTTGGCACTGGAAATTTCATCCATAAATCAAATAAAATCAATAAGTTATGTTAAAAATATCTTTTGCGTGGATTCAAGAGTCGTTTCTCGTTAAGTTATCCACAAACGTTCCACACAACGAATAAATCAATTATAACCGCAGGGAATCTAAAAAACAAATGCCCCTTTTTGTCTCCTTGTTTCAGACACTCCAAATTTGTTATGCTTTCTTTAGCAGGTCATGCTGAGGGCGAAGAGCCGTAGCCCGAAGCATTTCCATTGGACAAAATGTGAATTCAAAAAAAGGGGTCTTCATTGGTATTTTGATTGCGCTCATTCTCTGTGGGAGCGCGATATTCTTTCTGTCCGGGAGGCCCATTTTCATCTCCCCCGAAGAACGTACCCCTGCGGGGGGCGCCCCTGCGGAAGAAGTATCGAAGGGACTGATCAAAAGCACATTTTATAAAAACATCCCCCGTCTCGATCTTCAGTTTGTGGAAGGAACAAAAGAAGAAGAGGTTCGTGAATGGCTGAAACGATATGAAATTATTCTTTTACGGTACGATGCCGAAACAGCTGTCGCCCAAATCGCACTGACAGATCCCTCACAAAATATTATCGATGTAAAAGAACAAATCAGCGCCGAGAAAAATCCCAGTCTTAAATCTGTCACTCTTGTTGAATAGATACCTCAGCATAATTATCGGGAGAAATATGATTTTTTTAATAAAAAAGACTTGATAATAAGGAAAGCTTTATTCCGTTATTTACGAAGAAAACTCTTAAAAAAAGAGCTGTTTCTGCAGAAACCATTGCTAAAGAAGCAGAACAAGGGAAGAATATTTCAAAATATTTTACCAATAAAGGTAAAATGACGCCCCCAGCAATACAAAGGGTAAATCTTGATGTAACAAGGAATATGCTCTAAATAAATCGTCCGTCATACGCCCTATGGGCTCAGGATGACGATGTAATCCGATTTAAAAAATCGGCTGAGGAAAAGGGAACCAGGTGATCTTCTTTTTCACCCACCCCCAAAAAAAGAACCGGAATGCCAAATTCAGCTGCAATCGCTATTAAAGTTCCCCCTTTGGCTGTCCCATCCATCTTCGTAAGAATGATCCCTGTCAAGCCGACCGCTTCATGAAACTCACGGCATTGATTTAACGCGTTATGTCCAGTATTGGCATCGATAACGCCCCAGATTTCATGCGGGGCAGAAGGGATTACCTTCTGAATCACACGCTTCATTTTCTTGAGCTCTTCCATCAGCGGCTCACGCGTATGCATGCGGCCCGCGGTATCAATCAGAACAACTTCATTATTTCGTTTCATCGCCTTCCCCAATCCATCAAAGATCACAGAAGAGGGATCCCCTTCATTCGAAAAAACCTCAATCCCCAAACGCTCTCCCCACACTTCAAGTTGATCACAAGAGGCAGCCCGAAAGGTGTCAGCCGCCACCATCAAAACCTCTTTTCCCCCTTTTTTAAAATAGTGAGCGCTCTTTGCAACGGTCGTTGTTTTTCCCACACCATTCACTCCAACAACCATAATAACAAAAGGAGTTGTATGAATTTCGATTTTTTTCTCAAGAGATGTGAGGAGGGGGGAGAGGGTCGCTTTTAATTGCTCTTGTAGTTCTGAAAGGGTAAGCCCACCTTTTTGTTTCAGCTCCTCCTTAATCTGAGAACTGAGTCTCTCTATTGCCAAAACTCCCATATCTGATTCGTAAAGAATCTCCTCAAATTGAGACCATGTTTGTGGATTGAGTTTCTGAGAGGAGTTAAAGAACGCCTTAATTTTTTCAAAAACTAAAAACACCGGAAACTTCTAACATAAAGATAATCTCTCAGTAAAGATCCATGCTGCGCGTCATTTTCTTTCAGAAAATGACTTGCCACTATACTGCGCGCTCATTTCGTTCCGAAATGAGCTTGCTACTCTCCGCCATCTTTACCGCGCGATCGAGCTTGACGGAAACCATCATGGAAACCCCGGGGGTTTCCATCGTCACGCCATAGAGTGTGTCGGACATCTCCATCGTTTTTTTATTGTGGGTAATGACAATAAATTGTGAATGTTTTGTCATCTGGCGAACCATGTCATTGAAACGACCCACATTCACATCGTCCAGCGGGGCATCCACCTCATCAAGAAGACAAAACGGACTCGGCCTCATTAAAAACGCCGCAAAAATAAGGCTGACAGCAGTCAGCGCTTTTTCCCCGCCTGACAAAAGATTGATGTTCTGATGCTTTTTTCCAGGAGGTTTCGCCGTAATATCGATTCCCGTCTCTAAAAGATTGTCCGGGTCTGTTAAAATCAGCTGAGCTCCCCCTCCCCCAAACAATATCGGAAACACTTTTTTAAAATTTTCGTTTACGCGCGAAAATGTCTCTTCAAACCGCTCTCTTGAAATGCGATTGATCTTCTCAATCGTCTTCTTTAGGCTCTCCATCGAATGAAGAAGATCTTGCCTTTGGGTCTCAAGCGTTTCATAGCGCGTTTTTAGTTCTTCAAACTCCTGAATCGCCGTTAAATTCACCTCCCCCATATGTCCCGCTTTTTCTTTCAGCGCGGCAAGATGTTTTTGATCCTCTTCACCCGGCTGTTTCTCAAGATACCGGTCGCACACCTCGTTAAGCTCAAGCAGATATTTTTCCCTCACCTGATCGCATAAGTGTCTGAGCGTCATCTGGCATTGAGAAAACTTCAGTTCCTGATCATGAAACGATGTTTCGATTTTATGGAGATCGCTTCGATGTCTTCTTAAATCTTCCTCCAGCGTCTTTGTTTCCAGATTGATCTTATCAAAAGAAATTTTGAGCGCTGAAAGTTCTTCTTTTTGGGTCTCATGTTCTTTGATGAGCGTTTGCAAAAGCCCTTCATCTTCCTGAATTTCCGCGCTCACCGATTTTTGCCGCTCAAGCGATAGCTGAACCGCCTGGTGTTTCTCATCGATTTCAGAAAGAATCGTTTTTAAATTCAGGTCCAAATGCCCTTTCTGTCTCTCAAGCGCTTCTCTCTTTTCCTTGAGAGACGCACCCGTCACCTGAAGTTCCGTAAAAGCCTTTTTCTTTGTTTCAATCACAACCGCGCCTTTTTGGCAGATTGACTCTGCCACTTGAACCTCCGCCTCCTTTGCCTTTTTCTTCTCTTCGAATGATTGCCGCCGCACCTCTTCTTTCGCAGCCTCCTCTGAAAGCTGGTTTTTTAGCAGAAGTTCTTCATTCTTTTCGTCAGCCAGGACTTCCTTTTCTTCTTCAAGCCTCTCTAAATTTTCCTCATTTTTTAAGACATCTCTCTCATAGCTCGTCCGAAGCATCTGAGTTTCATGAAATTTTTGCTGAAAAGATTCAATCTGGCTGGAAAGCGCGCCGATTCGGGCAGCGGATTCTTCCGCTTCCAATGAAAGCTCAGCGTATAATTTCTCAAGCCCCGTTCGTTCAGCCAGAAGTTCTTTGGCTTCTCTCTTTTGAGCGAGAATCCCTTTGTGGGATCCCTTCCCTTTTCCTCCAAACAAAAACCCCGAAACCCCTATCGACTCTCCTTCCTTCGTCACAAAGGTATAGACACCGGGCGTCTGATACCAGAAATTCAGCGCCTTTTTAAAATCCGATACCAGATAGGCATCTTTAAGAAGCGCGCGAACAACCGACTGATACTCTTTAGCTACACGCACCTTTTCTAAAAGAGATTCATAATTTGAATCAGGCAGGGAATCAGACAGAAGTTTCGTCGCTGGACCTGAGGCGTCTTCAATCGGAAGAAACAATGAAACCCCGCGCTCTGTCGCCTTTAAATGATCAATAATTTTTAAAGCATCCTGAGGTTTTTCTACCAGCATCGCTCGCAGGCGATGTTCAAGAACCGTCTCCAGCGCCTTTTCATACGGAGCATCCACCTCCAAAATGTCAGAAAGGGTTCCCAAAATATGAAAATTTGTTCTTTCTTCATCGGAAAAACAGCCGATGCCGGCCATCTCCTCCTCGAGTTCACCCTTTAGCTCCGCCAAAGATTGAATGCGGGAGCTGACGAGATGAAGCGCTTCTTTGGCCTCCTCTTTCTTTTGAAGCAGCAGCGTATAATTCTCTTTTAGCCCCCTTAGTTCCAGTTCGGTCTCGGCCTTTTGATTTTGAATTTCCCTTTGATCTCCATAAACCTTTGAAATCGTAGATTCAATGTCGTCTTTCGCTTTCCCAAATTTTTTAAGTTCGGCCTCTAGTTCTTCTTCTTCTTCAGATAATTCTTCTATTCGGGATTCGGCCTCCCCCTTTTTTTCGTCAAGATGAAGCAGCCGATGACTGACCTTCGTCAGTTCTGTAACAATCGAAATAAATTCCTCCTTATCCTGGTCTATCTTGCGTCTCAGATGCAGAGATTTTTGAACTTCACTCTCTATCTCTTTTTCATGGCGTCCCACCCCCTCTTTTACCTGGGATTCCTGCCTGATCACCTCTTCCAAAGCCTGAACGACATTTCTAAGACTCTTTTCAATCTGCTCCTTTTTAGTTTTAATGGTTTGAATATCTTCTTCGTCTTTCTTTTGAAGCGCCAGCCAGTGTTCAATCTCTTTTTTCCTGAGCTCCCTCGTACTCTCTAATTGATGAACTTTTTGCTGGTGTTGATAGAGAAGCTGCTGCAAATTTTGATACTCCTTTTCCATCTCTGTCAGCTTCAGTTTAAGTCTTTCCGACTCGTTCTCTTTTTTTTGCATCTCTGTCAGAAATGTTTCACGTTTGAGCCGTTCTTCTTTTTGAAAGATTTCCATTTTTTCCAATTCTTGGCTCTGCCCAACATACTGGTGGCTGATGATGGTAAGTTCGATTTCACGGATCTGCTCTTTGATTTGTTTATAACGCTCTGCTTTTTTTGCCTGGCGCTCCAAAGAATCGATCTGTCTTTTGATTTCAGAAATGATGTCATTTAAACGAAGTAAATTCTGCTCTGTCGCTTCTATTTTTAACTGCGCCTCATGTTTTCGGCTCTTAAACTTAACAATCCCCGCCGCCTCTTCGATAAATGTCCGACGTTCCTCTGTTTTTTGGGAAACAATTTTTCCGATATGCCCCTGTTCAATCACCGAATACGATTTGGCGCCAACACCACTGTCCATAAAAAGTTCGAGGACATCCCGCAATCGGCAGGGGGTTTTATTGATCAGATATTCACTCTCACCATCTCGATAGAGCCTTCGCGTCACCGTCATTTCTGAAAATTGACTATATTGGGTAGGCGCCCCGCCATCTTCTGTAGAAAGCGTCAAATGAACCTCTGTCATCCCGGACTGAGGATGTCCTTCGCTCCCCGCAAAAATAATATCCCCCATCTCATTTCCACGAAGATGTTTTGGGCTCTGATCCCCCATCACCCAAAAAATCGCATCGACAATGTTGCTTTTTCCACAGCCGTTCGGGCCGACAACAGCTGTAATGCCATCTTCAAATTCAATGGTCGTCTTATTCATAAAAGATTTAAAACCGACCATCTCTAAACGGACAAGTTTCATGATTTCATGACCATACGTTACAATACCTGTATTACAAAATCTTGTCTAATCTAGCATTCTCATGAACTGTTTTCAATGAGATAAAGCCAGAACTCGCTTTAAGATATCAGGCGACTTTTTTGGTTTTTTTGGAGGGAATATCGGCAGAGGATTCTTGAGTCACCTCTTCTTCAAGTTTTCGAATAGAAGACTCGATCTCAATCTCGGTGTCGCTCTCTAAAAGGTCTGTACTCAGTTTCAGCGCGCGAAGGACCCTGTCGATTCGATTTTTCCAAACTCGAATCTTCTCTTGCGCATTCTTTTCACGCTCTGAAAGCGATTCCATTTCGTATTCCAGCGCATCGATCCTGCGTTTCATCTCAAGAAGTTTTTTATCTTTTGAAGAAAGGAGGGTTTCAGAATCCCGTTTGACGATCTCGAGTTTTGCTTCGAGCTCTTTCTCTTTGACCCGGATTTGCTGAATATCGCGCTTCACACGCTCCTTAAGTTCCTGATGCTCGCGCTCTGTTTTCTCAAGCTTTTGGGCGGCCTCATCCGCGCGCATCTGTGAAATCCCCAGCTGCTCTCTGGCGCGGTTGAGATCATTTTTGATGTTCTCAATTTCTTTTTCTTTGAGCGCAATCTGCTCTTTCAGGGTTTTAATATCGTCTTCCATGAAACACTTTCATCTTAAAAAACGTACTTCCACAAGTTATTGGACTTACTTATAATTCTAGTCAGAAAAGCAGCAATGTCAAAAGCAAGCGGTAGACAGATTCAAGCCCCTCCTGCTACAGTATGGATAACTCATCGTGGATCTCGAAGCGACACCAAGTAAAACAAAAGGGGAGTCACAGTCGGCAAGTTCACCGTCTGCAGCATCAGAGTCGATCGGTCAAATCTTATATCTCGCCATATTCTTCTTTCTCATTATCGCCGCCTTTTGGACACTGAAGCCGTTAAGAACCTCCGGTGTCATCAAAGCATTCGGGCCTGACTATTATCCGTTTTTTAAACAGGGGGTGGCTCTGATTATTCCGATGCTCATTCCCGTCTATTATCTCTTCACCTCTTTTCTTGACAGGACTCAAATTATTTATATTTTTATTCTTTTCCTTTCAGTCGCCAATATCTCGTTGTGGTGGATGTTTGAACATCTTCAATCCCATTGGGTTCAGGCGGGATTTTTTTTCTATGTCGATGCGTTTGTTACCATCATGGTGACTCTTTTCTTCACTTACCTCAACCAAATCTACGACTCCGTTCAAGCAAAAAAGAGCTGGGCCTATATTGGCTGCGGGGGGATTCTGGGGGGTATTGCCGGTTCTTCTATTTCTGGATGGCTCAGCGCTCTTTTAGGAAATCGGATCATTCTCACTGCCAATCTGTTTATTCTCCCCATCGCCTTTATCATTCATCGGCTCGAATGTTATCCTTCCGTAAAAGTCTTTAAAAAGGGGATCCTTTGCAGTAGAGACACAAAATCGGCCTGGGAGATTTTCTATGAGGGAATTCGTGCTGTGTTCAAATCCAAATATCTTCTTTGCATCGTCTCAATCGTCGGATTCTATGAAATTGTTTCTACGATTATCGACTATCAATTCGCGGAAATCCTCTCTAGAATGTTTAAATCCCCACATGATATGGCGGGATTTCATGGAAAGGTCTTTTTTATCGCCCAGATCGGCTCCTTGCTGGTTCAATTGTTGATGACCCCTTATATCTTAAAACGATACGGACAATTCCCAGCGCTCCTTTTTTTGCCGTTAACACTGCTTTTGGGATCGGTCGCCTTCATGGTTTTTCTCTGGCCCCTGATCATCATTACCAGCATCGGCATGGAAGCCGTCTTTTCTTATTCAATTAATCAGGTGTCGAAAGAGACCCTTTACGTTCCGCTCGACAATATTGCGAAAGTCAAAGGAAAGGCATTTATTGATATGTTTGTATTTCGGGGGGCTAAGGCAATCGGCGCTGTAATTCTTTTGTCCTACACGCTATGGCTCAGCCATCATGGTTTCACTCCCCATTTTTTAATGTCCATTAATATCGTTGCCATCGCCATCTGGCTCTTTTCTATTGTTTATATCAGAAAAATGATCGGGAACTCTTATTCAGCAGTTCGAATTAATCCAACGATTCGTGGGCGTTCATCAGAAATATAATGAATCTGCATCTCCGGTTTTTCTTCTTCGCCTCTTCGAATCTTTAAACGGTCTACCTGATACCCCTTTTCTTTTTTCATCGGAAAACAGACCTCTCCCTTTGGGGAAATTTGATGTGTTTTTCCAAGTCTTTCCAGAGATCCCTCTTTTACAAACTCATAATGAAGACTCAAATCTGTGGCGCAAATTTGTCCGTTACGAATTGAAAAATCATCGAGTGGCGTAACCGCTTCAAAATAGGTCCGTCCAATTTTATCCCGGCGTTTGAGAAGGGTTTCTACCAAATAAGACGACGCCGCGCTATCACTCAGCTCCCCTTTTGCAACAATCGCTTCAAGAAATTTTCGGTCGAATTTCATAATAATTTTTGCGATCCAATAGGCATCTGCCGCATCCATTTCGGTATAAGGCCAATACGGAAATCCTCCTCTCCATCTTTCCGGATCAAAACCATCTGCCGAAAATGTCCCCAATGCTTTCCAACGGGTCTCTTTCTGATCTTCCCATGGACGCTTCCAGAGCCCCAACGCAAGCGCCGCCAACGGTTGATATTCCCAATCCCAATAGTGTTCCCACCCCATCTCCAAACGCTTCGATGAAACCTGGTAAGCCGCCAAAGCATCGCTAAAGTCGATCAAATGATGTTTGAGGAAGCGCTTCCCATTTTCCTCCACATACATATCGAGCGTATTCCCCTGCGTCATATCGTTATGGCCAACCCATGCGGAAAAAACCCGAAGCGCCCGAAGCTCACGCCGGTGCTCATGGGGAATCAGATCATTGGGATCATCTTTTCGTATCCCCTCAGCGGGAAACCCCCCTTTCGACTCCCCTTTTAAAATTTCACTGCCAAATGCCCGATAACAATTTTTCTTAAAAGAATCTGCTCTCTCAAAGACATCTTCCAGATCTTTTGCCCCAAATGCGACCATTTCGTTCAAATCATTTTTAATCGTAGCGATCGGATCGAGTTGAACGTCCTTTCTGCAAAAATAAAAAACGTTTTCGGCAGGGACATGATAGCCAGCTGTCCAAAAAAACCGGCTCACCATGGCGCTGGTTGCTGTGCGCATCTCTGGATTGCTTTTCGAATCAAATTTCACCAAAAAAAGACGCCCCGTGGCATCCTTTGCAAAAAATCCCCCATCTCTCCCATCTGATTTCCCTTTGACAACCGTTAAAGGAAGTTTGGGGGAGCCTTTCACATTGGCGCCCCAGGCAGCATCGTCGGGGCTAATTTTTCCGATACCGATTCGGTTCGTAAACCACGAAGAGTCTGGAATTTCATCCAAAGCATTTGTATTGTGAGCGGGTTCAATGTCTCTCAATTCGAGGAAACGGGTCAATCTTCGTGTAAAGAAGCCTCCACCATGATATTCAACCATCGTTACTTCAATTTTTTCAGGCTCCGGTATTTTTTTTTCATCATCCACTTTCCAGACAATCGGCTGGTCTTTGAAGCGGACGGAGGAGAATGATGAACAACCCGATATCAAGAAGAAAACTGAGAACAAAACATAACTGAATTTCTTGTCAGTCTCCAAAAATTGCCCCCGGGGCATTGAGCGTCACAAAAAAAACACTCTCTTTTTCACCAAAACTCGCATCCAGCTTCACATGCAGTTCCTCTTTGGTTCCAAAAAGGAATCCAAAACCAAAACCCGGATGCCAGTGTCTTCCCAGTTCACTGTATTTTTCAGAAACGGTCCCCACATCTGCGAAAAGTTCGCCCAAAACATACTGATGAATCGGATACCGATACTCCAGCGCAACTGTCCCCGCATGTTTGTCACGAAAGGTATCGAGATAATAGCCGCGCAGGCGTTTGGCCCCCCCCAATACCGGATAGGCATAGAAAGGGATCCGGTCATTTTCCCCCTCAACACTTTCCAGAAGGGTTTTGAGAAGTAAAACCCGATTGTCGCGATAGAGATTAAAATAAAGCTCATTTTCGAATCCATAATGCAAATAAGAAAAGCTGTCCTGTCCAGGAACCCCCCCAAAGAAAAGATTCAGTGTCGAACCACGGGAGGGCTGTCCTTCGACATTGAGAAGATTGAACATAAAATCCCCTCTGATCTCCCATAAGCCTGAATCTTTTTCAAATCCAAGGAGCCGTTTGGAATCGTAGATCTCTTCGATGGAAGGATCCTCATGCTCACTTCTTCGCTTTTGATGAAATTTCTGTTTTTTAAAAATCGCAGACATCCCTATTTTATAGGTAGGCTCTTTCTCTCCAAATCCATATCCCAAACCCAATTTTGCCTTTTGTAATTCTTTTGAATAGCGCGTAAGAACATTCGAATCGCGCGGATCCTGTCTCCCCCGGACATCTTCCCCCTCATTTCCAATTCCTGAAAATCGAAGCGAGGTCAGGCTCGAAAAACCGATGTGAGAATCGATCCAAATCGGACTTCCGCCAACGCGATCTCCCCTAAAGGAGAGCCGGTAAAACTGCCGATGGGGACTTCCATAAGCCGCTTCAAGCTCTATTCTCTCTTTGTTTTTAAAAAGATCTTTGTGGAAGGTCCTTATCCCAAGAAGATGCCCATATTCGAGAGAAAAGGTTCCTGTTGGCAAAATAGCCGCTGTTCTGGCGTCATTATAAAGGAAATCGATAATATGTTCGACAACGGCTTCCCGTTCCACCCAGGCCCCTGTTTTAATGATCGGATAAAAAACCCCCGTAAAAAAATATCGCGGAACGGTTAAAGCCAATCGGGGGAGAAACAACAGATAATCTTCTGGTTCAATTTGAGGGGGGGGGACTTCCCAGCCACGGGCTTCCTGAGGAATCGGTTTTGTTTCTGCTGCAGTCCCCCTCAGGGGAAACCAGAGAATAAAAAAAGAGAAAAGTGTAATCGCCCCGTTTTTCCTCATTTTTATTGACTAAAATATCTAAATTACTCAGTCTAGAAGATAACTACTCATTAATCGTACACCAAGCGATAGATGGATGAATAGGAAAAAAATTACAAATAAAGCGCCCCCCCTTTTTAAAACGATCTTTTTGTCGCCATTCCTTCTTATTCTCCTAAAAGCTTCAAGCGCAAATGCCATTGAACTTGAAGCGTACGACTACGCGCAGACTGCTGTTTCTGCAACGGGGCTCGGATATTCATTGTTGTTTATCGATTCACCCCCAAAACCCAAATGGGAAGGAGGGATTGCATGGGATGACAGCGTAAGAAATACGCTGAAGTATGAAACAAAAGAAAATCGCGAAACCGCAAATTCGATCAGCGACTATTTTCTGGGGACGTCCCTTGCGGTGCCAACGATTCTTGCCCTTTTTACGGAAGACCGATGGGAACGGGGACTTGTCGTTGCCAACGCCATTTTAACGCAGGCTTTTCTCAATAATGTCACCAAAAAAGCAATTGCGCGGGAACGCCCTTTCGTGCGGGGGTGTAAAAAAGATAAAAAATACGGAGACTGTCGCTCAGAAACAAGAAACGAAAGTTTTTACAGTGGCCACAGCGCCCTCTCTTCGACTGGGGCTGGCATCCTCTGTGCCCAGGAATTTGATGGATGGTGTGTCATTGGCGGGGCCATTTCTCTCACCACTGGCTACCTGAGAATCGCTGCCGACAAACACTATTTTTCCGATGTCCTCACAGGATTTGCCATGGGGGCTCTTGTCGGCTATCTCCTCCCCAAAATCGAGCATAACGATTTGGACGAAAGAGAATTTGAAGTTTCGGTCTCCCTCTCGTTTTAATATCAAATGAGGGTGTTGGAAAACCCGTCATCTCGAGGCCAAAGGCCGAGAGATCTCGACGGAGATTCCTCGCGCTTCGCGCTCGGAATGACACTTTTTCAACACCCTCTCAAATCTTCAATGGCTCATACGAGAGATTAAGATCGTCGGCAACCGTTTTGTAAGTGATCTGTCCCTGATAGGCGTTGACCCCTTGAAAGAGGGCGGAATTTTCGCGAACGGCTTGAATAAAACCTTTGTTTGCCAGTTGCACGACATACGGCAACGTCACATTGGTTAACGCATAGGTCGACGTTCTGGCAACTGCGGCGGGGATGTTTGTCACACCATAGTGAATCACCCCTTCTTCTTCATAGGTCGGATGATCGTGCGTTGTGGGGCGAATCGTCTCAATGCATCCCCCCTGATCAATCGAAATATCGACAATCACAGACTGGGGTTCCATCTCACGAACCATTTGGCGCGTCACAATTTTTGGCGCTTTGGCGCCAGTAATCAAAACGGCTCCGACGACAAGATCTGCATTCCGAACAGAGGCTTCAATGTTAGAAATATTTGACATCAGCGTCCGGATACGGCTTCCAAAAATATCATCCAGATACTCCAGGCGCCGCACATCCCGATCAATCATCGTCACTTCCGCCCCAATCCCAATCGCAATCTTTGCGGCGTTCATCCCCGCGATGCCCCCTCCCACAATGGTGACACGCCCGCGATTCACCCCTGGGACTCCCCCCAGCAAAACCCCTTTCCCTTTATCGCTCCGGTCTTTCTGTAAAAGATAAGCGCCAATTTGCGTCGCCACCTTCCCCGCAATTTCACTCATCGGCTTTAAAATAGGAAGCGCTCCATCCGGGGTCTGGATGGTTTCATAAGCAATCGCAGTCACCTTTCTCGCCATCAGCGCTGAAGCTACGGTTGGAACCGCGGCAAGATGAAGGAAGGTAAAAAGGATCTGTCCCTCATGAAGATAATTAAGTTCAAGACCGACCGGCTCTTTTACTTTTACAATCAGTTGTGACACGTCAAAAATCTTTTTGGACGATTCAACCATTTCGGCGCCAGCCGCTTGGTATTCCTCATCGCCGATTCCGCATCCAAAGCCGGCATTTCGTTCCACCAATACCGTATGCCCCCCTTGGACAAGGGTTTTTACACCTGCAACGACAAGACCAACCCGATTTTCATTATTTTTAATCTCTTTTGGAACGCCGATAATCATTGTTTTAAAATGTAGAGAAGATATGAGTTCCCATCTTTGATGATGTTTAAAACCTGATGTCCCTCGTGAAGAATGGCGGGAGGAACCGTTTCCATCTGTTCCCCCGGACTTAAGCGAACCTGCATGATTTCACCCCGCTGCAGCTGGGAGAGGGCTTGTTTTGTCTTAGAAAAAGTCGACGGGCATACACTCTGTCTTAAATCAAGCTTTTTGGTCGTTTCATAAAGCTCCATAGTTATTTCCCTCAGTATCATACCCCCCGAGACGAGTCAAATTGTAACGATTGGTTGACACCTTGGGGGTTTAATACTATAAAACAACGATTCTAAACAACCCCAAAAAGAGGTAACAGCCCAAAAGAATACGTATGAAAAGAAATATCTTGATGATTGTTTTGATTCTGATTTCTGTAACCCTTTTTCAGGGATGCCAGAAACGGCAAAAACCAGATCCTGAAACACTCTATTTTAATCTCGATACCGAACCCCCGACACTCGATCCCTCAAAAGCAGCCGATACCACATCGGGACTTGTGATTGAAAATCTCTTCGATGGCCTTGTCGACTATGATGTTACAAAACCCAATATCCCGATTATCCCCAAAGTTGCAAAATCGTGGAAAGTCAGTCCGGACGGGAGGGTTTATACCTATTATCTCAGGGACGATATCTACTGGACGGATGGCAAAAAAGTAACAGCCCACGATTTTGAATATTCGTGGAGAAGAATCCTTGATCCGGCAACCGCATCTGAATACGCGTACTTTCTTTTCGATGTGAAAAACGCGCAGTCTTTCAATCAACAAAAAGTCAAAGATTTTTCGAAAGTGG
>CAYMPL010000029.1:18493-23514 GCA_964392415.1 uncultured bacterium
CGGGCCCCGATGCCCAGCCGGTTTTGGATTTGATTAAAGCGGTTGATGATTTTACCTTCCAGGTAACCCTTTCAAAGACGGTTGCTTACTTTGAAAAAATCGCCGCGTTTCAGGATCTAGCCCCGCTTCGTAAAGATGTTATTGAAAAATGGGGGGATACCTGGACGGAGCCAGAGCATATCGTCACAAATGGCCCATTCACTCTGAAAGAATGGAGGCATGACTATCAGCTCATTCTTGAAAGAAATGAAAAATATTTCGGCGAAAAGGCAAAGCTCAAAAGAGTGCATAGCTTCATGGTCAACGAATATTCAACCGCATTAAGTCTTTATCAGACAAAAAAAATCGATATTATTCGAAATCTCCCCCCTTTAGAAATTCCAAAATACAAAACATCGCCTGAATTTCATGCGGGTCATTTTTTGGCTCTCTACTATGTCGGCTTTCAAACAAAAAAGGCCCCGATGGACAACGTCTATGTCAGACAGGCAATGGCCCATGCCATTGATCGAAAAGAGATTACCGACGTACTTGAAAAAGGGGATATCCCAACGACATCCCTCCTTCCCAAAGGAATCCTCGGACACAATGAAAACATTGGCTTTAAGTTTAATGTGGACGAAGCCCAGAAACTGATGGAAAAAGCAGGCTATGAGAAAAAAAAGGAAGGGGATTCTTTCTTTTGGATCGATAAAAAAAGCAGAACCCCTTTTCCAACACTGACACTGACCTACAATACCAATGAAGCCCACAAGACGATATTTGAAAACCTGCAGGCGCAATGGAAACGGAATTTAGGAATCAATACGTCCATTAGCAATCAGGAATGGAAAGTTTACATAAAAACGATGGTCGCAGCTCATAAAGATCCCAAAAATGCCCCCTTTCATATTTTCAGAATGGGGTGGAATGCCGATTATCCGGATCCGGATAATTTTACAACGATCTTCACTTCATACAGCGACAACAATCACACAAGCTGGGGGAATCCAAAATACGATCAACTGACTGAAAAGGCGCGGTCTATTTTTGATGAAGAAAAAAGAAAGAAAATGTATGATGAAATCCAAAAAATTCTTGTGGAAGAGGACGCGGCTATCATCCCTATTTATAATATGGCATTTAATGTGATGTGGAGAAATGAGGTGAAAGGAATCTATCTTAATCCACTTGATAGTTGGCATCTCGATCTGATCTGGCTCGAAAGAAAATAGCGAATGATTCGTTTCATCCTGAAGCGGCTTTTCATTTCAATTCCGGTTATTTTTATTTTGGCAACCCTTACTTTCTGCTTCATGCGCATTATTCCTGGAGGACCCTTCGATAAAGACAAAGTCATCCCTCCCGAAATCAAAAAAAATATCGAAGCGAAATATGATCTCGACAAACCGACATTTCTCAATTTCCGGAAATTTCCTGAAAAGAAATGGTTTCATACGGTTACCGAAACACAATATTTCTATTACATGAGCGACCTTATTCGCGGAGATCTGGGGCCCTCCTATAAATATCTCGGAAGAAATGTCACAGATATCATTAAAGATAGTCTCCCTGTCTCTATTGAACTCGGCATTTACGCGCTGCTTCTGGCATTTTTTCTGGGGATTCCCTTAGGGATTATCTCTGCCTATAAACACAATAGCTGGATCGACAGCACATCGATGTTTTTTGCAATCTCAGGCGTTGCGCTCCCAAGTTTTGTGGTCGCGGCGATTCTGGTTCTGATCTTCTCTTTCTATCTCCCATGGCTCCCGGTGGGACTCTGGGATGGGGGGATTGAATATAAAATCATGCCAGCCGTTGCTTTGGGTTTAAGACCGGTCGCTATTATTGCGCGGCTGATGAGAACAAGCATGCTCGATGTCATTCAAGCCGATTATGTCCGGACGGCGCGCGCAAAGGGACTTTCTGAAGCGCCTGTCATCTTAAAGCATGTGGTTAAAAATTCCCTGATTCCGGTTCTCACCATTTCCGGCCCCTTGATTGCGGGGGTCATCACCGGTTCATTTGTGATTGAGCATGTATTCGCCATTCCAGGTATGGCAAAACATTTTATTCTTGCCGTCACAAATCGTGACTACACGCTCATCATGGGGGTTACGCTGGTTTATGCAGCCCTTCTGATTGTGGCAAATATTATGGTTGATGTGCTGTATATGATTGTCGATCCAAGGATCAAACTCGCATGAGTAAAGAATTTGGAAAGTCGCTCTGGGCCGATGCCAGAAAAAGACTTTTTAAAAATAAAGTCGCCATTGTTTCTCTTTCATTCATTCTAACCATTGTTTCCATCGCCATTTTTGCCAATTTCATTGCCCCTTTCAGTTATGAGGCACAAAATGTTTCGAATCGCCTTGCGCCGCTGAACTGGCAGAACTGGATGGGAACGGATATTCTCGGACGCGATCTCCTGAGCCGCATCCTTTATGGAGCCAGAATGTCTCTTGCCGTTGGAATCATCACCGCGTTCTGCTCACTGATTATCGGAATGATCTATGGATCGATTTCAGGATATATTGGCGGAGGCATGGATAATATAATGATGCGAATTGTTGATATTCTCTATACCTTTCCATCGCTTCTTCTCATTATTCTCATCACGCTCCTCTTTGGAAAGGGTCTCATTGGAATCTTTGTCGCACTTACGATTGTGGGATGGGTTTCTGTGTCGAGAATCGTGCGGGGACAGATTTTACAAGTCAAAGAAATGGCTTTTGTGGAAGCAGCCCGTTCCATTGGAACAGGTCATGCAGCCATTGTGCTTCGGCATATTCTTCCCAATATTATTGGACCCATTATCGTCACACTTACATTTGAAATACCAGCCGCGATCCTATCAGAATCATTCTTGAGTTTTATTGGCCTGGGTCTAAAACCCCCCTTTAGCAGCTGGGGGACATTGGCAAACGATGGATTTCAGGCATTTAAAAGTTTTCCAAATCTTATTATTTTCCCTGGACTCGCTATTTTCTTTACCGTGCTTTCGTTTAACCTCTTGGGCGATGGCCTGCGCGATGCCCTTGATCCAAAGCTGAAATAAAGGAGATTCACATGAAAAAAAATCATATTTTCTTATTTATCACAATTCTTATGATTGCCATTGCCATCTTCTATCTCAAAAAACCATCCCAAATCACCCAACTCGAAGAATTCCGCTTCCAAATCACAGCAGATCCCCCCTCACTTGACTGGTCGCTTGCCACAGACCACGTTTCAGCAGACATCCTCTTTAATCTGATGGAAGGATTGATTCAGTATGATGAAGATCTCAATCCGATTCCAGCCCTTGCAGAACGGTGGAATGTTTCTTCTGATGGAAAGCGCTACACCTTTCACTTGCGAAAAGGGGTCTTGTGGACCGATGGAAAACCACTCACAGCCAACGATTTTGTTTATGGCTGGCAGAGACTTTTAAATCCCAAGACGGCAGCCGACTATGCCTATTTCCTCTATGACATCGTCAATGCAAAAGAATACAATTCAGGAAAACTCAAAGATTTTAACCAGGTCGGCGTGCATGCCAAAGATGACGAAACGTTGGTTGTAGATCTTTGGCACCCCGCTTCTTATTTTATTTCGATTCACGCGTTTTGGGTCACTTTCCCGATGAGAAAAGATATTGTCGAAGCCCATGGAGACAAGTGGTCATCACCAGAGCATATCGTCACACTGGGACCTTTTAAACTCAATGCCTGGCAGCATGACTACAAAGTCGTTCTGGAAGCAAATCCACTTTATTATGGTGAAAAACCAAAAATTAAATATGCGACGGCTTATGTTGTCAATGAAGATTCAACAGCGCTTTCACTTTATGAAACCAATAAACTGGATCTCTTAAGGAGAATTCCTTCTGTGGTCATTTCAAAATACCAGGACAAACCCGATTACCAAAATGCCCCTTATCTGCGGGGATATTACTATGGCATCCATACAAAGAAGAAACCGTTCAATGACGCACGGGTAAGGCGCGCTTTTTCACTCGCTATTGACCGTACCCAGTTCCCGAAAATTTTGGGGGGTGGTCAGATTCCCCTTCATTCCTGGGTTCCCCAGGGCATGCTTGGACATGCAGCTGATATTGGGCTCAAACACGATCTAGAAAAGGCAAGAAGACTTTTGACTGAAGCGGGGTATCCGAATGGAAAAAATTTTCCAAAGGTCATGATGGCCTATGACACACGGGATGACAACAAAGTGATTGCTGAAAATCTGCAGTCTCAATGGAAAGAAACGCTCGGTATTCATTTAGAAATTGAAAACAGCGAATGGAAAGTCCACCTAAAAACCCTTGAGACCGATCCACCTCATCTGTGGAGATTGGGATGGGGGGCTGATTTTCCCGATCCGGATAATTTCTTGAATCTCTTTACGTCCTATTCAGGAAACAATTTCACCCGATGGGCGAACCCAACATACGATAAGCTAATCGAAGAGGGGGCCAAAGAACTCGACGCCAAAAAGCGGGTAGTTATCTATAACAAGGCGCAACAAATTCTTACTGAAGAAGATTTGCCGATCATTCCGCTTTTCATGGAAGCACAGAACCTGCTTCTTAAACCTTATGTCAGAGGATTTCAATCCAACGCGATGGCAATTCTCATTCTTAAAAATGTTTATTTGGAAAAGTAGTTTGTCTCCCGTCTTCCCATCAAAACTGACTGGCTTAAAAATACAAACGGTTTAGGTCGGGCGACCTAAACCGTTTTAATAAGGTATCGTTGTGTTGTGTAAAATTAGACAGAAGGTGTTCTTAGATTTTCTTCTGTGCTGAAGAATTTTACAAAGAGCAAATCTAGCAAGCAGTGTGCCAAGCTTTTCATGCCTAGAGAAAATATAAACACCTGTAAAAACAATTAGTTAGATATATAGTCATTACTAGGGATTTAATAGCCAGACTAATCCAGAATGTCGAAAAAATAACAAATTTTGGCACTTCATAACAGCGCATTCAAAGTAACTACTTAATATCACATGCCTATTTTAAAACTGTATTAACATTAACCACCGCCAGATAGCAGTTT
>CAYMPL010000030.1:0-18039 GCA_964392415.1 uncultured bacterium
CCCCCCCCCCCCCCCCCCCCCCCCCCCCCCCCCCCCCCCCCCCCCCCCCGGCTCGTCAAAATGGAGATGCACTTCCTCCCTCACATGTATATTTTATGCGATATCTGCCAGGGACAACGATACAATAGAGAGACGCTCGACGTTCGTTATAAAGAAAAAAATATCGCTGAAATCCTTGAAATGACGGTCGATGAAGCCCTCCTCTTTTTCGATAGAATTCCTCACATTAAAAGAAAGCTCCAGTCTCTTTCTGATGTTGGTATGGGATATGTTCGAATCGGTCAACAGGCAACAACACTCTCAGGCGGAGAGGCTCAACGGGTGAAGCTTGCGAAGGAATTGAGCCGGCGAACAACTGGAAAAACCCTCTTTATCTTAGACGAACCGACAACGGGGCTTCATTTTGACGATATCCACAAACTTCTAAAAGTCCTTCACCAGCTTGTCGATTTAGGGAACACGGTTGTTGTTATTGAACATAATCTCGAAGTCATCAAAACCGCCGACCATGTCATCGACCTAGGTCCCGGTGGCGGAGAAGAAGGCGGCCGCATTGTCGCAGAAGGAACACCGGAGAAAATCGCAACAATCCCCTCTTCGTTTACAGGGGAATATTTGAAGAAAGCGCTGGCTTAGCCGCCCTCTTGTCACTCTGAAGGCCGAAGGCTCGAAGAATCTCCTCTAAAGCAAGGGGTGTTACTGATGCCTATTTTTTATGGTTTTATCCATAAATTCTCTTGGAGTTAAAATTTCTATATTCTGAAATTTTTTAAGTGGCAATAAATGCCTTGTATCTGAGGAAGTTTATCAAATTGAATGGCGGATACCAAAACATTGGTGTCAAAAACAACAACGGGTATCTTACTTTCTGAGTTCATCAATAATATCTTCTACGTCTTTTTCTTTAATACCCAGTTGTTTGGACTTTTTAATACCCTTAGTCACAAGCGCGCGGAGTTCATTTTTGGTATAATAGCGCCTAAAACATTCTCGCATAAGCTCACTAATGGTTCTGTGTTCTTCTTTGGCCAGCCTTAACATCTGTTTTTTAAGTCCTGGGTCTACAGAGATGGCAATAATTTCTGTTTTTCTCATATGATCTCTCCTTATTTATACTTAGTAATACTAAGTAATAGTTTACCAGAATCAGTTTAAAAGTCAAAGATAAAAGGGGGTGATAGCAGCACCCTTTTTTAAATTCCGAAGTTTAGGAATCCATCCCTTCTGATCACAAAAGTCTTTGAAAGGCTGTTTTCAGGGCGAGGATATATTTTTCTTTAATTCTTGTGAAGATCTGTTGGGAAAGTTCATTTTGATACACATCTGTCATTAAATTTCTGTCGTCTAACATACTGATCCAGACATCCTCTTCATCTGGCAAAATAAGCCCTGTCTGAAAAGCACGTTTTAGAGATGATTTTGGCCCTCCCGCTTCTAATCCTTCCTCTTGCGCGATTTTCTGGAATAGTTTCCAAAAAAGTTCAAATGTAAACTCAAAAGCCTTAATTACCCCAGCACGATCCCGGTTTGTTCGAACTGGCTCCTTCATATAACTTTGAAGTTCTTCAAAAGCCTTTTTAATATTCTCCAAAGACTTTTGTCTTCTCTCGGTCGTCTCTTTCATAAATGAGCTTTCCTTGCGTCATTATCATCGACTTTAATTCTGAACCAGCTTCATTTAAATAGACCAAATCCAGATAATGAAGAGTTTTAATTTCGTCGATGAGGGTGTTTTTAAACTGAAGCCACTCTTTTCTGCTGTCCTGTTCCCATTCAAAAGCGAGATCAAAGTCAGAGCGGGGGGTGCTTTCTCCTCTGGTTCGGGATCCAAACAGCCAAATCCTTTTTAATTTTGAAAGAAGCTTTAAAGCGCACCGACGGATTACAACTTACCCAGGAGCATGAATGAAATCACGAGCGCGTAGATGACAAGTGATTCGATGAGGGCAAGACCGATGATCATTGGAACAAAGATCTTGTCAGAGGCACCGGGATTTCGGGCGATCCCCTCCAGCGCCGCAGCGGCGGCTCTCCCCTGACCCAACGCACCACCGAATGCTGCGAGCGCAATTGCAAGTCCGGCCGCAAGGGCTAGCGCGCCCTTGGAAGTTCCATCTGCTCCCCCCGCTTCTGCTGTCTCTGCCCATGCAAATGCTGGAACAAGAACCGAGAAAAGAACCCCCTGTGCAGAAAGAATTAATTTTCGTAACATATGTTTTCCTCCTCCCTAATGTTCTTCATGGGCCGTAGCCAATGAAATATAGACCATCGATAACAGCGTAAAGACAAATGCCTGAACCAATGAAACAAAAAGCCCTAAAAACAGGAAAATAACGGGAATTCCAATTGGAATCAAGCCCGAAAAAATCCCCAAAACCAGGTGGTCTCCATTAATATTTCCAAAAAGACGGACGCTGAGCGACACCGGTCGGACCAGATGGCTGACAAGTTCAATGACCATCATAATCGGGGCAAGCCACCATACGGGGCCCATAAAATGTTTTAAATATTTAAGTCCATGCGCGCGAAAGCCCTGATAGTTATAGAAAATAAAAACAGTTAGCGCGCAGGCAAAATTGGTATTTAAATTGTTTGTGGGGGGGAGAAAGCCAGGAATGAGTCCCAAAAGATTTGAAACCAGAATATAAATAAAGAGCGCTCCAATCAGCGGAAAAAATTTTTTCCCCTCCTCCCCCATGACAGATTCGGAAAGTTGAAGGAGTCGCTCTACGACCAGATCAAAAAAATGAACAAGCGACCCCCTTTTTTCAGGAACCAGAGATGCCCCTCTTTTTTGAAGCGCCATATAAACAGCGGCAGATAAAATAGTCAGGATTGTAAATACGACGAGGGAGCCAACGATCCAATGAGGGACATTGGAAAACCCCAGTAACTGATACCATGTAAAACCATGTTCCATACTAAACTTTCGATATAAAAATTTCCCTCATCGCTAGCATTCCAATGGCAATTGTCAAGGTCATCGTTCCTATCAATAGCCCAATGAGATGTAAATCGAAAAAATAGAGAAGAACCGCGCCTGCCGCGACCAGACCGATATATTTTGCAATGAGAATGGCTATGAGGCGCCCTCTTGCATGTGAGATCGATTGTGTTTGGGAAACTATCAAGCAGAGCAGCCAAAAATTGATCTTTACGAATAGATAACCCAGAACAATAGAGAGCGTTAATACAAAGGAGCTAAAATATAAACTTCCAGCCAATAGAACAAGCGCTGCAATATTCATGACGCGATGAATCAATAATAATCGCCCATCTTTCATTTTAAAATTCTCTGGGAAGTTCGATAGAATCGATAGATTCCACCGATAAACCCAAAAACAACCCCTGCTGTCATCAGATATGGGGAGAGGTTCAGCTTTTCATCCAAAAATTTCCCGGCAAAGAAACCAAAGAGGGTCAGCGCTACAATTTCAACGACTGACGCCGTTATGATTCCATATTTCCGAAAGTACTCTTTGCGGTTTTGTTCGTTCATGTTTCTTCGACATTGCCATCTTCCCCACTTTCCAAAACCGGCTCAACAGCCACAACCTTCTCAGCCTCCTCGACACGAATCAGGCGGACCCCCTGTGTATTTCTTCCCAAAACCGAAATTCCTTTGGCCATCATGCGGATCACCTGACCGCGATCGGTAATAATCATAATATCCGCCTCATCATTTGCCTTTGTAATGCCGATCACAGAGCCATTTTTGTCTGTCGTTTTAATGGTAATAATTCCTTTTCCCCCCCGCGATTGCGCGCGATATTCATCCGCATCTGTTCTCTTTCCATACCCTTTGTCCGTAACCGTAAGAATTTTTATCCCCTTCTCTTTTGGATCGATCACCTCCATTCCAACAACCTGGTCATCTTTTGCCAGACGAATTCCCCTGACGCCGCTCGCAATCCTCCCCATCGACCGCACATAATCTTCATTGAAACGAATTGAAAGCCCAGAAGTCGTTGAGAGAAAAATATCCTGCTTGCCATCTGTAAGTGCGGCGCCAACGAGAACATCCCCGTCTCTGATATTAATCGCCTTTATCCCCCCCGGTCTCGGGTTGCTAAATTCTTCGAGCCCGGTTTTCTTAATCGTCCCATTACGTGTCACCATCACAACGAATTTCCCTTCTTCAAATTTTTCAACGGGTAAAATCGCCCGTACCTTCTCGTGTGATGCCAGATTTAAGAGATTCACAATCGCTTTTCCGCGTCCAGCCCGGCTCGTCTCAGGAACCTGGTGCACACGCAGCCAGTAAAGCTTGCCAATGTTTGTAAAGCAGAGAATATGACTGTGTGTTGTTGCCGCAAATAGATTGATGACAAAATCTTCTTCTTTGGTTCCCATGCCCCGAACCCCTTTTCCACCCCTCTTTTGGGCTCGATAGGCATCGAGCGGATGTCGTTTAATGTACCCTGAATGCGTAACTGTTACGATCACATCTTCTTTCGCAATAAGATCTTCAATGGTCTCTTCTTCGGCGCGGGCAATAATTTTCGTGCGCCGCTCATCGCCATATTTTTTAAGAATTTCTTCAAGTTCTTTTTTGATAATATTAAAAACAAGTTTTTCGCTCGCAAGAATCGCTTTAAGTTCTTTAATGCGGTTCAGTGTCTCTTGGTATTCTTTGATGATCTTCTCACGCTCCAGCCCTGTGAGTCTTTGAAGCTTTAAATCGAGAATCGCCTGCGCCTGAATCTCTGAGAGCTCATATTTTTTCATCAGCCCTTCTTTGGCAACATGTGGCTCTTTTGCCTTTTTAATCAACGAAATGATTTCATCTATGTTTTCAATCGCCGTCTTTAATCCTTCAAGGATATGCGCCTTTTCTTCCGCCCTTTTCAGCTCAAAATTGCTGCGACGCGTAACAACTTCTTTCCGATGGTTTATGAAGAGCTGTAAGATCTGTTTTAAGTTCAAAACCTTTGGCACATAGTTATCAAGCGCAAGCATAATGATGCCAAAGGAGTCTTGCATCTGGGTTAATTTATAGAGGCGATTTAAAATCACCCCGCCAATCGCCCCCTTTCTCAATTCAAGAACGATTCTCATGCCCTCCCTGTTTGATTCATCGCGAATGTCCGAAATTCCATCGATTTTTCTGTCTCGAACGAGGCTTGAAATCGCCTCAATCAGCCTTGCCTTGTTCACCTGATAGGGGAGTTCAGAAACAATAATCGCCTCCCGATCCCCTTTTTTGAACGGCTCAATTTCTGCTTTTGCGCGGAGCTGAATAATGCCGCGCCCTTCTCTATACGCCTCTTTGAGTCCCGCCTTTCCATAAATAAAGCCCGCCGTTGGAAAATCGGGACCTGGAATAATTTTTATCAACTCATCAATCGTCACATCTGGATTATCTACAAGCGTGATGCACCCTTTTACAATCTCTGTCAGATTGTGAGGGGGGATATTGGTTGCCATTCCTACGGCAATGCCTGATGAGCCATTAATCAAAAGGGCTGGGATCCTTGCGGGTAAAACAGTCGGCTCTGTGAGAGAGCCGTCGTAGTTAGGAATAAAATCGACTGTCTCTTTATCAATATCTTCGAGAAGCTCCGCCGCAATCGCTTCCATTCGGATTTCTGTATAGCGCATGTGCGCCGCATTATCGCCGTCAACAGACCCAAAATTCCCCTGCCCGTCAACCAATGGATAGCGCATCGAAAAGTCCTGCGCCAGACGCACAATCGTGCTATAGACAGCCACATCCCCGTGCGGATGGTATTTGCCGATAATATCCCCAACAACCCGCGCGGATTTTTTGTAGGGCTTGTCATGATAACTATTAAGATCGTGCATTGCGTAGAGCGCCCGGCGATGAACCGGTTTTAGGCCGTCCCTCACGTCCGGCAATGCTCTCCCCACAATGACACTCATCGCATAATCGAGATAGGAGGTTTTCATCTCCTCATCGATGCTTACAAATGGGATCCCTGCAGGGGGCTGAGGCGCCCCCACTTCTCCCTTATCTTTTTTTTGTTCCTCTTTCTCAGTCATTCTTTACTCTCTTACCAGCGAATCAATGCCGAAGCCCATGTAAAGCCAGACCCAAACGCAGCGATACATAAAAGATCGTTCTCTTTCAGTCGTTCCTCTTGAACAGCCTCGCTCAGCGCAATTGGAATCGATGCCGCAGTTGTATTCCCATATTTATGAATGTTGTTATATGTCTTTTCCATTGAAATTCGAAGCTGCTCGCAAAGGGCCTGCACAATACGGATATTTGCCTGATGAAAAACAAAAAGATCTACATCCTCAATATTTCTTATGTCATTGGCTGCCAGCGCTTCTTGAACCGCCTCCTGCATTTTTTTTACGGCCATGGTAAAAACCGCCCTCCCATTCATGCGGGGATACCAGGTTCCTTCATCCAACATTCTCTGCGAAACTCTCGGATGCTCCCGACTCGATGGCCCCTCTACCCAAAGCTCCTTTGCATAGCGGCCATCGGCATGAAGATGTGTTGAAAGAATACCCCGATTTTCGGACGCCGCATGAGATGCCCGCATAACAACCGCCCCCGCCCCGTCGCCAAACAAAATGGTCACATCGCGACCGCGTGTTGAAAAATCAAGCCCTGTCGACTGCACCTCGGTTCCAATCACAAGAACGGTTCGATAGGTGCCTGCCCGAATGAACTGATCTGCAATGGAAACGCCGTATATGAAACCGCTGCATTGCTGACGAATGTCGATCGCTGGAATCCCACCAAGCCCTAATTTTTCCTGAACAAAACAACCGGTTCCCGGAAAAGTGTGGTCAGGGCTGAGCGTCGCCAAAATTAAAAGGTCAATTTCTTTGACATCTATTTTTGCCCTTTCCAGCGCCATTCGTGTTGCTTTAAACGCCATTTCGGTATTTCCCATTCCTTCTTCAACATACCGACGCTCTCTGATGCCAGAGCGCTGCTGAATCCATTCATCAGATGTTTCCATCAGCTTTGCCAAATCAGCATTCGTTACGATTTTTGAGGGGACATAGTGCCCAACGCCCAAGATGACCGACTTCATATCTATATATCCAGATTCTTTACTTTCAGCGCATTCTCTTCGATAAAAAGCCGCCGCTGCTCAACCTCGTCCCCCATAAGGAGAACAAAGATATTGTCTGCTTCAACAGCATCCTCGACGCGCACCTGAAGGAGGGTTCTCTGTTTGGGATCCATGGTTGTTTCCCAAAGCTGTTCGGGATTCATTTCTCCAAGTCCTTTATATCGCTGAATATAAACCCCCTGCTTGCCTGCATCAAAAATGACTTTTACAAGCTCTTCCAATTCCTTTACCTCTACCTCTTTTTCCCCGGAAACAACCCCCCATGGTGCCTCTCCCAAATTTTCAAACGATCGCGCAAGCTTGCGCGGCCCCTCTATTTCCGGGGATGTCAAAAGCTGATGGTTGATTTCAAAATGCTTTTTGATCCCCTCTCTCACCGAAGTAATGACCACCTTGTTTTCACCATGCTCCTCGTCCTTCTCAATTTCATAGTCAAATAGAGAAAGTTTCTTTTCTTTTAAGAGCCGTTTTTTTAGGTCATCCAATTGATCGCCCAGCGCTTTTTTGTCTTTTAAAATCGATTCTTTCCATTTCGGGTTGATCAGAATCTCCTTAAGAATCAAGTGCTCTCTCCTTTTGGAGAGTTTTTCTATGGTTTTAAAAAACTCATTCGCTTTTTGAATCACCTCTTTGAGTATTGCCGTGGGGATTGCCTTCCCATTCTTTTTTACCTGGATGCTTTCAAGGCAAGTATCGAGAAGAAAACTTTCAAGCTCTCTCTCATTCTTTAAATATTTTTCTATCTTTCCCTTTTTGATTTTATAGAGTGGCGGCTGCGCAATATAGAGATAACCACGCTCGATAACCTGCGGCATCTGACGATAGAAGAAAGTCAAAAGAAGCGTTCTGATGTGAGCGCCATCGACGTCAGCATCGGACATAAGAACAATCCGATGATATCTTGCCTTGCTGACATCAAACTCCTCCGCGCCAATCCCAGTCCCCAGCGCAGTAATTAAAATCCTTATTTCTTCAGAGCCCAGCATTTTGTCAAACCGAGCCTTTTCGACATTCAGAATTTTTCCTTTGAGTGGTAAGACTGCTTGGTTCTTTCTGTCCCTCCCTTGTTTCGCGCTATTATGGACAAAAACTCCAGATGAGAGTGCAAAATTGTGTGTGCCAGAAACTTCTAAATCATAGACATCCCTCCCTTCTGTCATTTTCTCTATTTTTTTTATCTTGTGGTTATAGCCCTGAACGGCCAAACGAAGCCTATCTCTGTTATTGTCGAAGAAACGAGATAAGATTGTCTCCCTTTTTAGAAGAGTTTTATTGTTTGTTCTCTTTCTTAACTGCTCATAGTCCTTTAAATCGACAATCCCCTTTTGGTCATAAATTTTACGAAGCGCTGATAATGCCTCATGATAATATGTTTTGGCGTAGGCATTTGCTCTTTTCTCTCGAAAATCAGATGTCCACTGTTCGGCTGTTTTCTTTCTCCGCCACTCTCTCTGCACTTTATTCAATATCTCTAAAGTTTTCTGTCTGTAATCCGCATTATTCCTATAGAACTCCAAAAATTCATTTTTCATGAACGTTTTATATTCTGGACTTTGCCATTGTTTCTTGGCTCGATCACTCAACAGCCTTTTCATTTTTGGCGTGGTCATTTGTTTTCTTATTTTTTCCCGATAGTGTTCCGTTTGTCGCAATAATTTTAGTTTTTCAAAGACTAGTGGTTGATGGAGAGTAGCAGAAGCATGTTTTCTGTGAACCTCCAAATGCTCTTCTTTATTGAGACGAATAATATTATCAGGATTATTATTACGTTTGTTAAAATCCTTATGATGACGGTACCCCCCTTGTTCTTCCGAATAAACTCCTTTTCGAAGATTGAATTTATCAGAAAGAACATGGGTGAATAGCCATCTTTTTTCTGCTGGATCAAAAATTAATTCATAACCAGAAATCGTAATTCTTTTCCCTAATTTCGAAAGCTGGCGATAAAGGGGCATTAAGGAATGCTGTTTTGTCAAGCAGCTTGCTTCTGTGTATGTCCCATCAGATAGCATAAAGCGATGATCTGGAGTGCAAACGATTTCTTCATTGTTATCCAGGGTGATTTTAATAACATCTGAGTTTTTTCTTGTAAGGTGTGGATTAATAATTTGTTCAATTTCTATCGAACCACTTTTTGATACGGTATAACAATAGTGCTTTTTGCCTGCTCTCTGCTCCTCTACAATTTCCACGAACGACAAATCACGCCCATCTGCTAAGGCAACTTTTGTTTCTCCTGAAAAACACCCACCCGCGGAGTCCCCTTCCACAATAAACAACTCACTCAACGCAGGATCCCGCTCCTGACAGTCGGCCATCTTTCCAGGAAGCCCTCCGAGATCTAACGCGCTCTTTCGCCGCGTCAGGTCTCTCGCCTTTCGCGCCGCCATCCGCGCCTGCGCCCCCATCACCGCTTTTTGCGCGATGACTTTTGTCAGAGTTGGATTTTCTTCAAAAAATGCAGTCAGCTTATCGTACGTAACCGTTGAAACCAACCCCTTGACATCACTATTCCCCAGCTTTGTCTTTGTCTGCCCCTCAAATTGAGGCTGTGGTATTTTCACCAAAATAACGGCAACCAACCCTTCTCGCACATCATCTCCTGTCAATCCCCCTGGAATGTCTTTTAAGAGCCCCCATCTTTCGGCAGCCGCATTAATCGTCCGGGTCAGGGCTGTTTTAAAGCCAACAAGATGAGTCCCCCCCTCAACAGTGTTAATGTTGTTTGCAAAAGAGTACATGGTCTCGTTAAAACTGTCGTTGTATTGAAATGCCCCTTCAACTTCGTTTTTGTCTTTTTTCGCAGAGAAATAAATCGGCTTATCATGAAGGGGCTTTCGCTTCTTGCCTAAAAATTCAACAAATGACTCAATCCCCCCCTCATAATAGAACTCCTGTTTTTCATCCGTTCGTTCATCTTCAATGGTTATTTTCAACCCCCGGTTTAGAAAAGAGAGCTCCCTGAGCCTCTGGCAGAGCGTTTCATAATTAAACTCAACAATTTCAAATATCTCTGTGTCTGGCTTGAAAGTAACTGTCGTCCCTCTTTTTTTTGTCGTTCCCGTTTCTTGAAGAGGCGTTACCGGCTTCCCACGTTCGTAGGTCTGTGTATAGACTTTACCGTCCCGGCGTATTTCCAAAATCAGCTTTTCTGATAGCGCATTGACGACTGAAACGCCAACCCCATGAAGTCCCCCAGAAACCTTATAGGCGCTGTCATCAAATTTCCCCCCCGCATGAAGCATGGTCATGACAACTTCAGCTGCCGGTCTCTTTTCCGTCTCGTGCATATCAACTGGAATACCCCGGCCATCGTCTTCCACCGTTACGCTATTGTCGACATGGATAGCCACATTAATATTGTTGCAGTGGCCGGCAAGAGCCTCATCCACAGAGTTATCCACAACCTCTGAAACCAGATGATGAAGACCCCTTGTTGAAACATCTCCAATATACATTGCCGGTCTCTTCCGGACAGCTTCAAGTCCAGCTAAGACCTTGATTTTCCTAGCATCATAGTCCGAACTTGCTTTATCAATCTCATCAGATTTAGTCATATCCCCCAGAATCATTCTCCTGTGATCTGCCCCTCCTGAATATGGAAAAACCTCGCCTTTCTTCTTGGTAAAAGCGCCGTATTTCGGTCTGTCGTTGTTACAAAAATCTGCGTTTTATTTTCATCAAGTAATTCAAACAGATATCGTCGCCTGGACTCATCAAGCTCAGAGGCAATATCATCGAGAAGAACCACTGCCCGAAAACCTGTCTCCGCCTCAAGCGCCTCCAGCTCCGAAAGCTTGATAGCCAATATCGCGGTCCGTTGTTCACCCTGAGAGCCCAATTTTCTCAAGTCATTTCCACCAACTATTATAGAAAAATCGTCCCGATGCGGCCCCACAAGGCTTCGTTTTAACCGTCTCTCTTCCTGACAAAGATTTTTTTGTTTTTGATCCAGCGAAATCAACAGGTCTTCTTCCGTTATATTATTGAAATTACCAGGAAAAACATTTGTGTGGTACTGAATATCCACATTCACATCCATACCGGCAATTGCTCGATATTGACTAGAGGTCAACCTAGTTAATTTCTGTATAAATTGCAAGCGTTTAAAAATAATTTTTGCCGCCAATTTATATAGTTTCTCCCACCAAAGCTGAACCATCTCCCAAGCGCCTACTCTCAGGGCCATATTCCTTTGGAGAAGCATCCGGTAATAGCGCATTAACTCATTCCCATAAAGCGGATCAAAATTAAAGAGCATCCGATCGATGCATTGGCGCCTCCCCTGCGGCCCTCCCTGCAATATCTGCATATCCAGTGGGTTAAATGAGACTGTGTAAAATGTCCCAAGATAACCTGATGTCTTTTTGATAAATTTATCATTTAGACTCGCTTTTTTCCCACCTGCCGTAATAAATAAGCCTAGATTTTTTTCAATGCCATGATGCTCTATCTTCCCTTTAATTCTTGCTTCTTCCTTCCCTGTCTGAATGAGGCTTTTCTGGTCATTGGAACGAAATGAGTGGAGCGTGCTGAGAAGAAAAATTGCCTCCAAAATATTTGTTTTGCCCCCCCCATTTCTGCCATAAATGACATTGGCATGCAGATCAAATTCAAATCCTGCGCGGGTATAATTTCTAAAACTGGAGAGCTCTAGCTGGGATAGGCGCATCCCATCTAGATCCTCATCGGCATCACAACAAAGAAACACTCACTGTCTTCGGTCGGTCGAACAACCCCCGGGCTCAGTTTATCATCGAGTTCTAATATCACCGATTCACTTTGCATCGCGCTTAAAATATCCATAAAATACCGTGCATTAAATGCCGTCTCCATTGCCTGCCCCACATAAGAAACATCTATCTCTTCCTTTGCTTCCCCCACTTCTGGATTATTCGTCGATATTTCTAAAATATTTGGTTTCACAGAGAGGCGAATCGCCTTTGACCGCTCATTGGCCAATAGTGAAATTCGCCTAAGAGCGCCCAAAAACTTATCCCGGTTTACAACTATTTTTTTCTTATTCCTAGACGGAATCACCTGTTGATAATCTGGATACTCACCATCGATCAGTCTGATAAAAAGCACCACACTCTCTTTCCTGATAATCACATTATTGGTATCAAAACCAATCTGGTAGCTCCCATCTTCTTCTTCAAGTAATTTTCTGATCTCAGCCATCCCTTTTTTAGGGATAATCACCCCCCGCGTAAACGTAAGTTCGTTCGAGAAGTCGAATGTTTTATCAATTAAACTCAAACGGTGGCCATCGGTTGCAACCATACGCATTCGATTCCCATCTTTTCCGGATTTTTCAAAGAAAATGCCGTTGAGATGATAGCGTGTTTCATCATTGGAAACAGAAAAAATTGTCTTCTCGATCATTTCTTTGAGGATCTTCGGATTTATATCATAAAATTTCTTGTCCTTATGATTTGGAAGAGATGGATAATCTTCCGGAGAAAGACCTACAATATTAAAAAACGCCTTCCCTGAAGCGATCTGAACCCAAAAATTTTCCTTTTTTTGAAAGGAAACTTTTCCTCTTGGAAGCTCTTTTACGATTTCAAACAAGTTTTTAGCAGGAAGTGCCATGCCCCCTTCTTTTTCAACCACAGCAGGATGAGATCCCCGTATCCCAACTTCCAAATCAGTTGCGGTAACAATCAGTTCTCCCTTTTTCGCTTCTAATAGAACATTTGCCAGAATAGGCATTGCCGTTCTTCTTTCGACAATACTTTGAGCTCGTGCAAGTCCTGTTAAAAGATCCTCTTTTTCAATTAAAAAGTTCATGCTGTTCTCCTTCTTTCAACGATACTGCATTGTCCCAGAAAATTCTTTCTGTCCACATCCTGGCGTGTTCTCTGTATCTCTAATATTATATAAAGAATATATATAGTAGTAGTAGTAGTGCTTGTGAATTTGTTCATAACACAGCCAACCCATTGAAATCAAAGTATAAACACATGTGGATAAAACGGGTATAAAACGGAGAATAAAAAGAGGGTTTCTGTGAATGATGAAAGTTATACACAGTTATTAACAGCATATTCTGCAAGTTATGCACAAGTAGCAAGCTCATTTCCGAAGGAAATGAGTGCGCAGTATAACTTAGGAGCACATCAGCTCTTCGAGCTGGTTTGCCAACCTTATTTTTATCTGACGTAATCATTTTCGAGTAAACTGAGCTTGCTGCGCGCTTAAAATAGCCCTTTTCCATATTGTGGGAAACCAGGATAACTAGTTGAAACAACGATGTTTTTATATGTGAATAAAATGTTGATAACGAGTGGATATCTTTTTGAGCTTCTAAATGATCCACAGAAAAGTCACAGCGATTCCACAAGTTTATACACAGCGTTATCAACAAAACATTAACCACTGATAATTCTTTCCAGCGCCTCCATATCTTTTTTAAAAACAGGATCTTCTTCTACCATCTTGGTAATTTTTCGGACGGCATGCATGACTGTTGAGTGATCTTTTCCGCCAAAAAGCCTGCCAATTTCGGGAAACGATTTTTGCGTATTTTTTCTAGAAAAATACATCGCTACCTGACGTGGGTGTGACAATGCCTTCAATTTTGCCTTTGATTTAAGATCAGAAACCTTGACATTATAGAAATTCGCGACACTTTTTTGGATATGTTCAATAGAGATGGAAGTATCCTTTTGCACAAGCACATTTTTTAAAACCTCGCGCGCAAGGTCTACGCTTATTTCCATCCCTGTCAGTGAAGCGAACGCACCCAGGCGGATGAGTGACCCTTCGAGCTCCCGCACATTTGATTTAATATGGGTTGCCAGATATATCGCCACATCATCTGGGAGATATATGTCGTCACTTTCAGCCTTATTTTTAAGGATGGCTATGCGTGTTTCCATTTCAGGGGGCTGAAGGTCTGCAATGAGCCCCCATTCGAAACGGGTTCTTAGCCGATCTTCAAGCCCCGCAATCTCTTTTGGGAATTTGTCGCTCGTTACCACAATCTGTTTCCGGGAGTTGTGGAGGGTATTGAAAGTATGAAAAAACTCTTCCTGGGTTCGATCTTTTCCAGCTAGGAACTGGATATCATCCATCAAAAGCACATCTATGCTGTCACGATATTTCTTGCGAAAAGACTCCATTTTTTCATACCGCAAACAGTTAATAAGCTCATTCATAAAACGCTCGGATGAAATATAACACACATGCTGGGACGGGTTTTTTTTCAAAATATGGTTGCCAATGGCATTTAAGAGGTGTGTCTTGCCAAGGCCGACACCGCCAAACAAAAACAGGGGATTATAGCTTCCCGCCGGCTGTTCCGAAGCCGCATAGGCGGCGGCATGCGCAAACTGATTGCTGGCCCCCACAACAAAATTTTCAAAAGTATATTTAGGATTTAAAATATCTCCACTCCGTTGGGGGGGTGCTGCGGCAGCCGGAGGAGCCGCAATCGGTTTCTCCATCGCGAGTGGGGAAGAAACCTCATTAACTGTTTTTTCCGCGGGCTCAGGCACGGCGCCCACTTTAAATACAATGTCATAGTTCCGGCTCGTGATTTTTTTCATCGTATCTTTGATCATCGATAGATAATTTTCCTGGAACCAGGATTCGTAGAATGGATTGGGGACTCCAATTTCAATGATTGTTTCAGAGAAAGAGAGCACCTTGGTTGGCTCTATCCAGTTTTTGTAGCTTTGCGGCGTGATTTTTTCCCGGATATTATTAAGAACCTGTTCCCAAAGATGCTGCATACCCTTCGTCTCTTTTTACACAATACCTATTTAGCGAATGTCCATTGAATTTCGATAGCAAAAACTAACAAAAAGGAAAATGCATTTCAAGGTAAAAATTGACAAACGACGGAAAATATGTTCAAGATTGCAAAAACTTTATGAAGAGAACATATCAACCCAAGAATCGCCGACGGAAAAGAACACACGGTTTTTTAGAGCGGGCTTCTTCTCCAGGGGGGCGGAACGTGCTTAGACGCCGACGCGCAAAAGGACGCCATGTTCTCACCCCGCAAATTCCAACAAAATAAAGCGATGTCTCATGTGAGGTTGTTTCGATTTAAAAAATCCCAAAGAATTCTGAAGTCGGAAGAGTTTAAGTCGGTTCTTCAAGGGGGATTACGCAGGGAGATTGGACACTTTATTCTCTTTTTTCTTCCAAATGGGAGAAGCGAGAATCGGATGGGGACGATCATAACGCGAAAAGTCGGCCAGGCTACAAAGAGGAATGCCATCAAAAGGAGGCTGCGGGAATATTTCCGCAGTTATCATGCAGACATAGTAGAAGATCTTCCAAGTCACGACGTTGTTTTTATTGCAAAAAGAAATAGCCGTGTATTGAAGCCGAAAATGATCGGGCAAGAGATGAGAGAGTTCTATGAAAAAAACCGTGATTTTATTCATAAGCGTTTATCAACGAACCGTATCGGTTCTTCTGCCCAATAGCTGTCGTTTTTTCCCGAGCTGCTCGGCATATGCAAAAGGAGCCATTGCAAATCATGGCATTATGAGGGGATTTTTCCATGCGCTGCTGCGGCTGAGTCGCTGTCATCCCTGGAATCCCGGGGGGTGGGACCCGGTCCCCTGAAAAAATTTATGGATCAACTTGAAAAAAGGGCTTTTTTTGCGATTGTTCTCTGCTTGGCCATTCTTTTGGTTTGGCAATTTGTCTTTTTTAAAAAAGTTCCACGTATGGAGGAGGCTGCCGTTGAAAAACCTGTCATCTCGAGGCCGGAGCCACTTGTGGCGGAGGCCGAGAGATCTAAGCCCCACCTTGATAAGGGAACGATTTCCAATGTCTTAGAGAAAGATATTTTGGTAAATGCCGATCTTTTTGAGGCTGTTTTTTCAACACGGGGAGGCGCGTTAAAGCGATGGAGGCTTAAGAAATATAAAGATAAAGTTGAAAACGGAAATTGGATCGAAATGGTAACCCCGGGAGACAGCGCTCAATATCCCCTCTCTCTGTCATTTTCGGATCCGAACTTGGACAATCTGGAAGGCGCGCACTATCAGCTTGAATCTCAAACAGAGAATGCGGTTCAGTTTGTCTATAAACAAAAAGGGACCAAAATAGAAAGGACCTATGTTTTCAAAAAAGAGTCTTATGAATTTTCGCATACAACGAGAATCTGGGCTCCCCGGCCCCTGATGAAAGGGGAAGTCTTCATCGGTTTTTCGGAGGGCATACCAACCGACGAAAAAACAAATATCCTCTTTGCCGCTTATGCGGATGTCAGGAACTTTATCTATCGATTGCCGGGTAAGACATATCGGCAGAAGGTTTCGAACCTAAAAGAAGATAAGGAGATAAAAAACACGATCCAGTGGGGGGGCATTGAAAATCGTTACTTTATTTCTGCGCTGTTCAATCATTCCAAGGTGAAGCCATATCTGCTTATTTCATCCCCCCTGCCCGGCAGCGGGGCAATTGAATTTCAGTTCCCTTTCTACAAAGAAGCGGGGGCTGATTTTTTTGAAATGTCATTTTCTGGTTACATAGGCCCAAAAGAAGTGGGGCTTTTAAAGGCCGTAGAGCCGGGTTTCGATGAGGCCGTCGATTTTGGCATGTTTTCGTTTCTGTGCATTCCGCTTCTTTTCATCATGAATTTTTTCTATAAATTCTGTCACAACTATGGTGTCGCAATTCTTCTTTTAACCCTTTTGGTCCGGGTTTTGTTTCATCCGCTCACAAAGAAGAGTCTCAAGGCAATGCGGGAGATGCAGCGAATACAACCGCAAATCGCAAAAATTAAAGAAAAAAACAAGGATGACAGACAGCGGATGAATAAAGAGGTCATGGATCTTATGAAGTCCAACAAAGTAAATCCACTCGGCGGGTGTCTCCCGCTTCTTTTTCAGATGCCGATCTTTTTCGCCCTCTATCGCCTGCTTTACAATGCTATCGAGCTCTACCAGGCCCCATTTTTTGGCTGGATTAAAGATTTATCGACGAAAGACCCGCTTTATATCACCCCCGTTCTTATGGGGGTTGCGATGTTCATTCAGCAAAAAATGACACCGACAACCAGCATTGATCCTGTACAACAGCGGATGATGATGTTAATGCCGATTATCTTTAGCTTCTTTATGATTGCCCTCCCCTCAGGGCTTGTGCTCTATATCCTGGCCAGCACACTCTTGCAGATTGTTTCACAGTATGTTGTAAATCGGGACTTTGCAAAGCAAGGGTTATAACCCACCGAGGCTCGCGCAAAATGAATTTGTCAGACACCATAACTGCAGTTTCAACACCAAAAGGACATGGAGCGATTGGCATCATACGTGTCAGTGGCGATAAGGCGTTGGGGATCATTAAAGAAATCTTTGTTCCTCACCGGAAGAACAGCCTGGAATTTTCTTTCGATTCCCGCAAAATGATTCACGGGTCTGTTTGCGAGGATGAAGAAACCCTCGATGATGTTCTTGCTGTCTGGATGCCAAAGGGGGCCTCCTATACGGGCGACGATCTCATAGAAATTCACGCGCATGGAAACCCGGTCATTCTCAATGAAATTTTGGGACTTATTATAAAAAGAGGGGCAAGGTTTGCTCAGCCGGGAGAATTTACATTTCGTGCCTTTATGAATGGAAAAATCGATTTGGCCCAGGCAGAGGCGGTTTCAGATTTAATTTTCGCAAAGAGTCGTCTGGCCGTTCGAGTTGCAAACCAATACCTCAGGGGGGCATTTTCAAAGGAGATCGGCCAGATTCGGGAAGGGCTTCTTGAAATGCTCGTCCACACGGAGGCAGCTATTGATTTTTCTTCTGAAGATATCGAGGTTTTTTCGAACAGCGAAATGCATAAAAAATTACAGCCAGGCTATGAAAAAATTAAGAAAATATTAGCAACGTATAATGATGGAAGGCTTCTTTCCCGGGGCGCAAGTGTTGCAATTGTTGGACGTCCAAATGTTGGAAAGTCTTCTTTATTTAATGCCTGTCTTAATATAGCCCGGGCCATCGTGACATCTGTGCCGGGA
>CAYMPL010000030.1:18049-22580 GCA_964392415.1 uncultured bacterium
AGGAAGAATTTGTCTACAAAGGAATAGCTGTTCGCTTGATCGATACAGCGGGGATTCGAAAAACAGAGAATGTTGTGGAAAATATAGGGATTGATAAAGCGCTTGAAAAGATAAGGACAGCCGATTTGATTCTCTTGGTATTAGATGTGAGCGAAGATTTTTCCGAAGAAGATCGAATGCTGATAGACATTGTGGCGTCAAAAAAGAAGATTCTGGTTTTAAATAAAATTGATTTGGGCGAAAAATGGAAGCCCGAAAAAAATCTAATCGAAAAAGTCTTTATTAAGGGGGATCTGTTTCCAGTCGTTCAGCATGTTTCTGCCCTTTCGAGATCTGGGATTGAAAAGCTTTTGGATGCCATTTATGAAGAGCTATTGGGAACTCAAGCGAACTCGGATACCGTTTTTTTGACAAAATCGAGACACAAGCTTTCTCTTGAGAAGGCATTAAAATATCTGGATGCCTATCAAGAAGGGCTCGCCGACCGTCGCCCGCTGGAGTTCATGGCTCTTGAGCTAAGAGAGGCGGTTAATGAGCTGGAAGTGATTATTGGAAAAATTACGACAGATGATATTTACGACAAGCTTTTTAGCTCATTTTGCATAGGGAAGTAAAAAATGAAGCAATTTCAAGTCATTGTTATCGGCGCCGGACATGCCGGAATTGAAGCGGCGCTTGCGTCAGCACGTATCGGCGTTCAAACGCTTCTTCTTACCATGAACCTCGATCGTGTCGGATGGATGTCTTGTAACCCTGCGATTGGTGGTATTGGAAAGGGGCATTTGGTTAAGGAAGTCGATGCTCTGGGGGGCGAAATGGCCAAAAACATTGATGCAACAGGCATTCAGTTCCGAAAGCTTAATACAAGCAAAGGCCCCGCCGTACAAGCATCTCGGGCCCAAGCAGACAAGGTGCTCTATGCAAAGCGCGCCAAGCAAGTTGTTGAAGCACAAGAAAATCTTGTGTTAAAACAAGGATCTATTGAATCTATCGCCATTGAAAATGGGAAGGTAAAAAGCGTGACCACCCAGATTGGCGAGGTTTTTGAGACAGAATGTGTGATTGTGACAACAGGAACCTTTCTGGATGGCGTTATTCATATTGGAAATATCAACTACCCCGCAGGAAGGGCCGGCGATCTCTCCTCCATTGGACTTTCTAATTGTTTTAAAGAGATTGGGTTTGAAATGGGGAGGTTAAAAACAGGGACCCCCCCACGTCTCAATGCAAATACAATTGATTTTAGCAAATTGACGCCCCAGCTTGGAGATGAGTATCCAGATCCCCTCTCCTTTTCAACCGAAATGATTACTCAAAGGCAGGTCCCCTGTCATATTACCTACACAAATGAAAAGACGCACGAGATCATTCGCCGCGATCTCCATTTATCAGCCATGTATAGTGGAAACATTAAGGGAATAGGTCCACGTTATTGCCCTTCTATCGAAGACAAGGTTGTTCGTTTTTCCGAGCGCCAGAGGCACCAGATCTTTCTTGAGCCCGAAGGTCTGGATACTCACGAGATATATGTGAATGGAGTATCCACAAGCCTGCCAGTGAATACTCAAATTGAGTTTCTAAAAACCATCGCTGGACTGGAAAATGCAGAAATAATGAGACACGGCTATGCTGTGGAGTACGATTTTATTTCTCCAACAGAGCTGCGGCCAACACTTGAGACAAAAAAAATTGAGGGTTTATTTCTTGCTGGACAGATCAACGGAACGACAGGATATGAAGAAGCGGCGGCTCAGGGGCTCATGGCAGGAATTAATGCGGCGCTAAAATTAAAAAGTGAAGAGCCGTTGATTCTAAAAAGACACGAAGCCTATATTGCAGTGCTGATTGATGACCTCATCACGAAAGGGGCAGAAGAGCCGTATCGTATGTTTACCTCACGTGCCGAATATCGACTCCTTTTAAGAGAAGATAATGCAGATTTAAGACTGAGGGAACATGGAAGACGAATCGGACTTGTGAGTGACTGGGACTACGATAGGTATCTAAAAAAGAAAGAAAAAATAAACGAGATTTTAAAAGATTTAGAAACCACGAGGATTATGCCAACGGATGAGGTCAACAAAAAGATAGCGGAAAAGGGGCTTACCAAAATTGATCAGCCAACTCGGTTGGTTAAGTTTTTGTGCCGACCAGAAGTCAATTATCAACTCCTAAAGGAACTGGGCTTCTATAATAAAGAGGCCAATAAAGATGTTATTTGTCAGATCGAAACGAATGTTAAGTACCAGGGATATATCGATCGACAGCTTGAGGAGATCAAAAGGCAGGCTCAAGATGAAAAATTGGAGATACCGGGAGGGATCGATTTTGGTGCAATTCCGGGTCTTTCGGCAGAGGCCATTGAGAAGCTTACAAAATTTAGACCGACATCGATCGGACAGGCGATGCGAATCTCAGGCATTACCCCAGGATCAATGACGGCGCTGATGATAGGGATTAAAAAATTTAATTCAAGCCAAAATGTTCTACGTGGAACTTCAGTCGCAAGCCATTTTCCATAGGAAAATGGCGCGCAGTATAATAGTAAGACAGACCAGCTCTGCGAAGCTTTGGTGAAGTAGGGCTGGTGTGTCCACCTTTTTTCTTTACAAAAAAAACTGACTTAGATACAACTATTAAAGTTGTGTAAGGTATTTTGTTTTCAATTGAAAGAATCCTCATGGCAAAAGTTATCTCGGTGACAAATCAAAAAGGGGGGGTCGGAAAAACGACGACGGTTATAAACCTCGGTGCTTCTCTTGCCGCCGCAGAAAAGAAAACACTTCTGATCGATCTTGATCCCCAGGGGAATGCCGGAAGTGGGCTTGGGATTAATAAAGGGGTTCAGGGGGCCAAAACAATTTACAATGTCTTGATACAAGAAGAGAGTATCTCGAGTACAATCCGAACAACAGAGCTGGATGGCCTAGATATTGTCCCGGCCAACCAAGATCTGATTGGCGCGGAGCTTGAGCTTGTGAATGCGATTGCACGTGAAACAAAACTCAAGCAGGCGCTCGGATCTGTTCTTGAGCAGTATGACTATGTTCTTATTGACTGCCCCCCGTCTCTTGGGCTTCTTACTGTAAATGCCCTGACGGCATCACACTCCTATCTTGTGCCGATGCAGTGTGAATATTATGCAATGGAGGGTTTGACTCAGCTTTTGAAGGTAGTTGGGCTGGTCAAGAAAGGGCTTAATTTGGAATTAAAAGAAGAGGGGATTTTATTAACGATGTTTGATGGGAGGAATAATCTCTGTCATCAGGTTGTCGCGGAGGTCAGGGAACATTTCTCAGAGAGGGTCTTTCAATCGGTGATCCCAAGGAATGTTAAACTGAGTGAGTGTCCGAGCCATGGTAAGCCGATTCTCCTTTATGACGTCAATTCAAAAGGGGCAATGAGTTATTTAAGTCTGGCCAAAGAAATTATCAGTAAAAATGAGAATTCTCATGAGACTTTTGTCGGCCAACTTCTGGAACCAAAGGAACATCAGCCATCAAAGACAAGCGTATAGTCTATGTAGGGCATATGGGAGGTAAAAAGATGGATAAGAAAAAAGCATTGGGGAGAGGGATGGCATCTCTTATCCCGGATCCCTCACTTTTAAATGAGGAGGCAACGCCGCCAAAAACCTATTTTTATTGTGACATAGAAAATATTGTTCCAAACAAGTCACAGCCACGGAAAAAGTTTAATGATGAGTCACTTCAGGAGCTGGCAGATTCGATTCGCGAAAAAGGGATTCTTCAGCCGATTCTTGTCAGGAGGCTTTCTGAGTTTAAATTTGAGCTGATTGCCGGAGAAAGACGGTGGAGGGCTGCTCAAAAAGCGGGCTTGATGCAGGTCCCTGTTATCGTCCGGGAATCGACGACGCAAAGTGCGTTAGAAGAAGCATTGATTGAAAATATTCAGCGTGAAGATTTAAATCCGATTGAGGAAGCGCTTGCCTATCAAGGGCTTATTGAAGAGCATGGCTATACTCAGGAAGAAATTGCTAAAAAAATAGGCAAACAAAGGTCGACGCTTGCAAATAGCCTTAGGCTTTTGACTCTTTCTAAGGCAATTCTGGATCTGATCTTGGATAGAAAAATCAGCTCCGGTCATGCAAAGGCGCTCCTTTCAATTGAAGATAAAGAAAAACGAGAAGAGGTTGCAATGCTCATCGTTGAAAAAGGGCTTTCTGTGCGTCAGGTCGAAGCCTTCGCTAAATCGAAAGTTTATCAGGTTGGCGCTTATGAAAGAAAGATGCCCGATCCATACATTGCTACTCTGGAGCAGGAGCTCTCTCAACACTTTAAGGCCAAAGTCCGTATTCTTCATGGTGGAAAAAAGGGAAAAATTGAGGTCGAATATTTTGGCGAGAGTGAACTTAACCGGATTATCGCGATGTTTAAGGCATAGATTCTTTGATCAGATGTATTCTTCAACGCTTTAGCAATTGGTCGCTAGGCGTTTTAAAAATTATCAACAGCGAACTAAGCAGCTCTCTTGACTTCCCTCACAAAAATGTGTTAGCGAAGACTGTTAT
>CAYMPL010000031.1:0-21766 GCA_964392415.1 uncultured bacterium
CAGCAGATCCCTGAACATGCCCGTTACTCGCATGGCTGACGGAAGACGCGATCCGATGAATCGTTATCCCCGTGGCTGACCGCTCAACCGTTGCCCCTGTGCCTGTTCCACTGGCGGTGTTACTCACCGATCCACTGGCGCTCACTCCTCCCGCTTCGGCCTGCACCGCAGCTGTCTCACCATCAGACAGAGCCTGAGAAACAGGGAAGAAGAAGAGAATGACCGCAGCTGCAAAAAGCGCTCCAAAAACCACCCGTTTCATTTTTTCTCACCCCCTCTATTTTTTTCCGAAAGATCGATCTGAACCACAATCCCCGCGGCGTAAAGCCACTGAAGAAGCGGATCAATCGACCACGTCAAACCCTTATCCGAAATCAAGCCAAACTTTTCAATGTTGTAGCTATCGACATCCCATTTGTCACCGCTTGAGCCATCCCAGTCTTCACCTCCAGAGAGAGCCATCCGATTGAGAAGATTCGAGCTCCCATTCCCCGCTTTTCCATCCCCTCCAAATGTCGAAACGCGACTGGTCCAACCGTTCATTATTTGGCCAGATTCCAAAATCTTCGCTTCGTACAACTCGCCCGGTTTTAATTTTGCCAACCCCACTTTCAGTTCGATATGGCGCTTTGAAACATTCGGATTCTCATAAATCCCAATCCAAGTGTAACCGCCAAACCGATCCGGCTTCGTTTCCAAATTTCTAACTTTGTAAATCCCCTTCCCCTCCATCATTCTTCCGACATCCGAAATTGCCAGATACGCCCCGTCGGCTTCGTCATCCGACATTTCAAAACGTGACGCCTTCACATTCCACTCTTTCCCTGATGGCGCCCGGAACAAAATCTTTTTCGCCGCCCCCTTTTTTTCGGGTTCAACCACCCCCACCCAAATCAGATAATATTTCCCTTTCTTTGTCTCTCCCGTGGCCGTCCCCTTCCATTCAAACCGGCTGAAAGGCCGCTTCTGATTCTTTTCAACCATGCTTTCGCCAACAATCCCATATTCAACATGCCCCTCTGTTTTGTAGAGCGTCCGAAAACGGCTCGAAATATCTATTCCTGAAACCGATGAAACATCCAAACCCCAGACTTTCTCTAAACAAAAAAAAGCGACCAGAAACGCCGCCGCTGCTCCACTCGAACGTACCACACCCACTTGATCTGATTTAATGGTACCTCCCTTTTTCATAAATTCAATGAATTTTTGATGAGGTGTCTTCATTAAGAGCTCATTAAGTTTAATCCTTATAATACCTCCCCCGTATTGCATCCTTATCCAGAGTAAACGTTAAATACGTCCGCAGCGCGTAAAATCGGTCCCTGTCCTGCCCGCCGTTGATTTGAGCGAATCCATCGATGTTAAAGGTGATCCACTGAACCAAGGGGAATGACTGAATCAGGCGAAAAACATTTTTGTAAGTCCCGCCCATATTTTCACTATGATTTTCGCTATGAAATTCATAAAGAAAATCGATCAGATATTTCTCTTTGAAATAGCGCTCTGAAAACCGGATCGAACCTAAGTTCGTCGAAGCACTCGGCCGACTGATATGGCGAAGCTCATAACGAAGTTCGATCGGTTCAAAGAAAGGGAGTCTGAAAAAAACGATCCCCCGTTTGTCGAACCGGTCCCGGAAACCCCTCTTCTTTTGAAAGTCCTGAACAGAGAAGCTCGCAATGGTCCGGAAATGAGAGGTAAAATCATATCCAGCCGCAATACCATAAGTGTCAAGGGGATCGATAAAAAGATCTCTCGAGTGAGACGCCAGAGCAGACTGGGTGACCACAGACTCCCGCGAAAAAGATCCGATCGAAAAAAAACGCGGCGCTTCAACCCTGAGCAACGCAAATCCCGTAGGCAGCCATTCAGGATGCGGAAGATTAAATCTATGCTCAAAGTCATCCCCATGCTGTTCAAATCGTTCCAGATCAAAACGGCTGGAAAAATAGAGGCTCTTTTTATAGAGCGGGTAATCGAGGCGAAACGATCCGACATACTGATCATAAATGAATTCACGGTCTTTATTTGTCGTATCAACATTGGGATCTTTATCGGTATTGTTCAGCGCCGTCTGGGCGATCTGAAATCTTGCCTCAATCGCTTTACCCGGCTCAAAGGGAATAAAAAGCTCATTGGAATTGAGATGAACATTTTCTTCGCGAATCCGGATATCTGTCAGTGTATCCCGCAGGATATTGTAAAAAAGGTGATAGCGGCTGATAAACGTCGGCGCTTTTAAAAGCTTTACCCGCTTTAACCCCTGGAGCGCTTCAATATACAAAGGGTCAATTTTTAAACTCTTTTGATAATAATCGATCGACTTATCCCAAAATCCGTTAAAAAAGTATAGTTGCGCAAGCCCAGCAAAAGCGCCTGCACTCTGAGGATTGATTTCAATTGCCTTTTTATAAAGCTTTTCAGATTCTTCCATTTTGTTTTGCCAACTATAAACCCGGCCGAGAGAGATATAGCTCTGGATATCGAGCTCCTGAAGGGAGATCGCTTTTTTAAAAGCGGTCGCCGCGGAATCGATTTGAGCAGTACGGGTATAGAGGAGCCCCAGATGTGCCTGAATATCCCCCCGGTCAGGGGCAATCTTTGCCGCTTTTTCATACCAATGAACACTCTGTCCAATGGCTCCAAGCTCCCCATACATATAGCCGATGGAAAGCATACTATCGACGTTATTTGGCTCAATATCGAGGATTTTTAACTCTGTATGAATTCCCTTCGTATACTGCTCACTCCATTTGTACGTGTTCGCAAGCCCTTTGAGGATCTCTATATCTTTGGGATTCTTTTCGAGAACTTTTTTGTATGCCTCTTCGCTCTTTTTATACTCCTTGTTCCAGCTATAGACGCGCCCAAGCCCCAGGAGCGCATCGCGGCTGTCTGGCACAAGTTGCAGCGTCTTTTGAAATGTCTGAACAGACATTTTATAATCACCGGCCCAACTCTGAACACGCGCAAGCCCTGCCATCGCGTCTACACTATCCGGATATTTGCTTAGGACCTCCTGATAAAGTTTGATCGATTCTTTATATTTTTTTTGCCACGAATAGACGGTGGCAAGTCCGACTTTTGCTTCCGCATGATCGGGTTGAACTGCTAAAACTTTTTTAAAATAAGTGATCGCTTCTTCATATTTTTCGCTCCAGCTTAAGTACCGCGCGAGCTGAACCATTGAATCGAGATCGTTGGGATTGGCCTCAATCGCTTTACGGTATTTTTCGATTTCTGATTCGAATTGAGCCAAGAGGGGGGCGCAAATAAGGAAAAGACTAAAAAAAATATAAAGAAAAAGCTTAGGAATGCTTCTGGAATCCCTTATGCTCAAACTTCTCCCACGATTTCTTGCCTTTAATGAAGTCTATAAACCCTTTTGTTTGAGACCAGAGCAAAAACTGCCTATATCCGATGTTAGATAAAAGAGCAAAAAAGATCAATAATAATATATCCTTAAGCCCGGTTGAGATAAATATATTGTAATTGGCATAGCCTGTCTTATATCTGGCGCCGATCCAGATCCCCAAAAGGAGGGTTAAAACCGATAAAAACATCCCAAAGACGATCGCAACAAGGCAAAAGAGGAGAAAATAGGTTTTGTTGAGATAGCCAAAAAGATAAAAAAAGGGGAGCGAAGCATAGCCACAAAATTCAAACAAAGGCCCCAAAAATTCAAAGAAAAATTGATACGGCATCGCAAAAAGCCCCACCTGCCGGAAGCGGGGATTTAAAAGCATTATTTTGTGAAACCAAAGCGACTCCCCCAGCCCGCGATACCACCGATTGCGCTGACGGTCGAGATTTTGATAATTCGATGGAACCTCTGTCCACGAAATTGGAAAGGGAAGATATTCAATCTTTCCCCGGATTTTTTGTTCCTGGATGTAACGATAGAGCCGGACAACAATTTCCATATCTTCGCAGACGGTGTCGGTCGCGCCGCAGTAACGAAGACCGACATCGGTTTTCATGCTCCTCGTCAGGTACCCCCCCACTTTTAAGACAAGATCCCGGCGGAAAAGCGAGAAGACCCCTGAAAGAACAATCAGCGAATTAAGCGCCGAAAGTCCTGTTCTTCCGACGATAAACGACCTCGCGTATTCAACCATCTGAAAAAGCTCAATCCCTTTTCTGGGAATGCCGACTTTAACGACGCTCCCCTTTTCAACGACACACCCGTTTGCAATTCCGACCTGGCCGCCAACACCCACTATCCGCTCCGGATCATCCAGAAAGGGGCGCATTCCGATGAGAAGCGCATGCTTATCCATGAGGGAGTCCGCATCCATGCTGCAGACGTAGGGTTGGCTTGCCAGATTGATCCCCGTATTCAGCGCATCAGCCTTGCCGCCGTTTTCTTTATCGATGAGAAGGATCCGAAAGATATTTTTTTTATTCTCATATTGAGATTTTGGCATCTCATAAATACCAGAGATCTCTTTCGTTCCGAGCGGCTGTTCAAAATAACCGATGAGTTTCTGAAATCCAAAGGCATTTTTAACATGCCGAAAGGTTCCATCGGTTGAACCATCATTCACAATGATAATTTCAAATCTTGGATAATAGAGATTCATCAGCGATTTGATGCTTTCGACAATCGCATTTTCTTCATTATAGGCAGGGAGGATAAAAGAGACCCCTGGAAGCCCCGGATGATGATAAAAGAGATCGAGATTCGAGAGCTTTCCATCCTTTACATATTTTCTGATCTTTAACGCGGCAGCCAAAAAGAGAAAAAGAGAAAGAAGATTATAAAAAAGAAGAAAGGAAATAATGAGAACCTGCGCCGCGTAAACGAGATAAAAGGTAACTATCATGATCCCTGTTCCATAAGTTCCCGATAAGTTTCATAATAGTGTATCGCCATGCCGGCAAAGCTTGGTTCCTTCGAAAAATAGTTAAACGTATCTTCATAGATCTCCAAAAAATAATCGGCATCCATTCCCGCAAACGAAAGCTTTGAGGAGAGGACATCGACACCGATTTCTGTTCTATAGATGGTTTGATTGCCATCAATCCTTAAACGAATAATATCCCTCGCCATCTGTTCAGGCGTATCTTTGAGATCCTCCCGAAAGCGGCGTAAATAAAGAATTCCAAGCCCCTCATGCTGATCGACAAACATAAAAAGCTGTCTCGGGTCGTTCCGTATCTTCTGGGTAAGATCTGAAAGCTCCGCCAGGCGATTGTGACGGAAGACGGCAAAAATTTCGTGCGGGAGCGGATAGGTTTCAAGACCGATTAGAATCTTTTTTTCGACGCGGTTCGCATAGGCAATCTCATCACGGCCATGAATGATCGTTCCATCGGCGCCAAAAGCTTTTGTCCGGTAGTCCATAATGCCGACGTTGTCTACGATATCGATCAGATGAAAACTTGCCGGTTTCCGAACCCCTCTCCAGGTGACTTCGACAGGAACATCATAATCAAAGTTTGCTTCTTCATACCAAAACGGAATATCGACACCGAAAACAAAGTTGTGAAGCCCGGAATCCCGCACCATCTTTTGTGACACTTCGCAGAGCTTTAAATATTCCCGCATCACCTCTTCGCGGATCGTCCCCCAATAGCCGGGGATGAGATACGGCTCGTTATCGTGATGAATCCCGGTGAACCGCTCTTTTGGAGAGACCCGTTTATTGTAGTCGATGATTGCCCGAATCCCCGCATAGACTTTCTCATGCCATGGCTCAAGCGCAAAGCGGCTAAAGCCGTCGAGCGCATGAACTTCAATCCCGAATTTATTGGCTCCCGAAATAAAATCTCTCAATGCGTCTTCATCCTGAAGAATTACCTGATATCCTCCCCCTGGCCATTTCTTGAGCGTCTGCTGAATCTGGAAAAAGATCAGATTAACCCCTTCTTTTTTGCAAAATGCGTAGAGCTCTTTTCTCACTTTTTTGTTCTTAAGCTGGCGGGCTGTATGCCAGAGCCAGATTGCCTTATAATATTTTTTCGATCCGGCGTACTTCCTTTCTTCTCCCCTAGGAGGCGTCTCAGCCAGTGCCCCCCCCTCGGCGGTAGCAAAGGCAATATCATCAATATAGAGGGTCCCCTTCCCCTCTTCCCGAAAATTGAAGGTCAGACCGGCCAATTTCTTAAAATGAATATTTTTATAAAATTCCTGTTTGAGCGGAACGCGAACTTCCTGCCATTCGGTCGTAATCCCCCCTTTTAAATAGTCAGAGACCTTTCCATAATAGACAGAATCCTCTGTCTTTTCCCATCCCGCATCGGCAAGCTGAATGCCGACATCTTCTTTCCCCTTTTCACCCCGGACCCAAAACGAAAGCCAGGCATAAGGGGCTGCATTAAAGTAGATCCGTTCCCGCGGAGGTTTTCTCATATTAAAAAAATGAACCCAAGCTCCGCAAAACCCCTGCGCCTTTTTTTCATAAATGATCTTAAGCGATCTCCCGCCCCCCCCCCGACGATTTTTTGATGAAAGCGTAATAAAAGCGGTCTAGGGGAGTTTTTGAAATTCATTGAAAAGACCGTCAACACTGTTTTCGAGACCCTCATTAAAATCGGAAATTCTTGTCACACCCTGTTCAATCGCCGGCGTTCGGCTCTGAAGCAGAAGAGGCTGAACCTTCCCAGACGAAAATGATTTTTCCGGGAGTGTCTTATAGAGCTGTCCGACTTTCCATCCGAACTCCTGACCGTAATGGCCGAGAGAAATCGTCTTAAAACCAGCAATCCGCGAAAGTTCATACTCTTTCAATAAAACAACCAGCGGCTCCCAATTTTCAGAAAACGCCTTGAGCGGTGCAAAAGTGATATCTTTTATTTCGATCTTACCTTCGGCTGGCTCGTTAAAATCAAGAACCAGAAACTCCGCCTTTTTGAGATCGAGTTTTTTGGCGGCAAATTCCCGAATCGGAATCCCGGCCTGGCGCCAGTCGGAGACAACCGAACGAGGAAGATATTCATAAATCGCCGATACAAATTCGGTCTCTCCCCCCGCCTGCATCCCCATCGTAAAATGCTGGACATCTTTTTCACCACGGATCCGAAAAGAAAGGATAGATTTCCCAGTCAGATCGACAGAAGAAGATCCTAACGGAATTTTTAAAAGACACGATTTACCGGAGAGGGTGTTAAAAAAAATTTTATGAATCCCACTCTCTGATTTCAGCTCACAGCGAAATTTCTGTTCCGTGTCTGCCGGAAGCGCTTTCGCATCGGCGCCGCCGACCTGCATCTGCTTTTTAATTTCTGCGATGGGGTTGTTTTGGGCAAATACGGCAGAGGGAAATTGAAAATGAAAAAGAAGAAAAAAAATGATTGTTATCAAAAATAGGGGAGCAGATATCTTTGCTTTGCGCGCTGGCTGTGCAGCAAAGGAAGAGGTAAAAAGAATGAACGGAAATGAAAGATAGAGGGGGCTTTGTAGCGTCATGAGAAACCTTCGCGCAGGGCGAGCGGGCACGGTTTTTTGCCGAAGGCAAAAAGAGCGAGCCCGAGCGAGAGTGCAAATTTCCCGCTGGGAAATTTGACACGTGTTTCGAATGACTCTACAAAGCCCCCTTATATTTTTCATATTCTTTCATTCCCCTACCCCATCTCCACTTCCACCAGATGCTCCTTACCCGCCGCAAGCACCAAAATCGTATTGCCGGAAATCTTCTCTCCATTAACAACAATCTGTTTTACCCCCGACTGAACCCCTTTCGGATTTTTGAAGTGAACTTTATAGATCGCCCCGCGGAAAGGTCTTGTGATTGAAAATTCCTTCCAACTTCCCGGAACAACAGGATCGATCTTTAAACCATCAAATGTCGGATGAACCCCGATGATCCATTGTGTCGCCGCCATAAACATCCAGGGGGTTGTCCCGGTATTCCAGCTAAAAGCGCCGAGACCAAATTGCCGATTCGACGGCCCGTAACAATATTCAGCATAGACATAAGGCTCTGTTTGATAGCGTTCAGCTGTCTTTACCGGATTGTAAGGGGCGATTTTAGAAAAAAGTTCATACGCCTTCTCCCCCTCTTTTCTCATCGCGTAGGCGACAATTAAAAATGCGGCCGCATGTGAAAAGACAGCAGCATTTTCCTTCGTCCCCGGCGCAAAGGCGCTGATCCTCCCCAATCCCGGATCGTACTTCTGATAGGCAGGCGAAAAGAGCGCAGGGCCAATCGGCGTCTCCAAATGTTTTTCAACCGACTTGAGACATCGTGCCGCGCGAAGCTCAGGCGCGACTTGAGACAAGATGGCCCACGATTGCGTGTTTAGATAAATTTTCCCTTCGTGACAGCGATGGGAGCCAATCGCCCTTCCGTCGTCCGTAAAAATGCTGATATACCAATCGCCGTCCCATCCCTTGGCGTTGATCTCGCGCTTCATCTCCTCATATCGTGTCCGCATGATTTCAGCCGCATGCTTGTCTCCCAAATACTGCGCGAGCTCCTCGGTTTTTAAAAGCGCGCGCGCGTAGGCCTGGGCGAGCCAAACCGACTCCCCTTTTCCTTTGATTCCACATTGATCGAACGCGTCGTTCCAGTCAGCTTTCCAGAAAAGGGGGAGCCCACGGGTCCCTCGCTGCTTCCAAAAATGATCCATCGCCCTCACGCAGTGCCCCCAGACGGTTGCCTGATCCCCATCCAGAAATGGAATCTTCTCGTTGAGAAATGCCCGGTCTCCCGTCTCTTTCAGATAGGTCGACACCATGAATGGAATCCAGGCCGCCACATCGCTTTTTCCCAAAATCCCCGTATTCGATCCAATTTCCCACGGGCCATCAACCTCCGAAAATCCCGCAACGGCGTGACCGCTCTGATATTGATAGCGCAGCAGCTTTTCTATCCACTCCTTTGCAAGCCCCGGATCAATCGAACAGACCCCTTCAACATCCTGAGCCGTATCCCGATACCCCCTCCCCCCTTCCCCCGGCGCGTAGAAAGAAGCGGAACGCCATCTCGTAATCTGAAGCAGCTGATATTTCCCCCACTGGTTTGTCATCCGGTCAAAATGGGAATCGGGGGTTGTCACCTGGATCGTTCCAAGTTTTTTGCGCCAACACTCCTTTGTCTGAAGAAGAAGTTCCGAAGCCAGTTCACTTTTGACGCATCTTTTGATGATCTGGGGGATCTCTTTCTTCTTTTCTGTAAAACCGAGAACAAAAACAAAGGTTTTTTCCTCATCGGCATGAAGAGAAACTGGAATTTCAAAAACCCCGACCATCGATTCCCCGTGAATCGGCTGATTCGAACATTTGCCCGACCGGATGAGCTCGGGGTTTGTCACCTGGCCATAACGGCCGACAAAATTCTCATAGCTCAATTCATACCCTGTGGGCGCTTCAGACGGGGCGAAAAATCCGTAGGTTTCCTGTTTCCTGCAGCTGCTTCGATGTTTATAAGCAACGATCGCCTGAAGCGACGGGTCGAAATATCCCTCATTATAAAGCAGCATAATATTTTTGTGGTCTGCTTCGAGATAAAAATCACCGAGCAGCCACTGAACAAACGGGAACACTGTAAGATCTCTCAAATCCCCGCTTTTGTTTTTCATTTTTACGATCCAGATTTCACACGGGTCTTTTGGGGGGACAAAGTAAGTGATCTCCGTTTCGATTCCGTTTTGAACCGCGTGAATCGAGGTATAGCCAAATCCATGAACCGCCTGCCATGCTTTCAGATTCACGCGGAACGGTTGCCAGTTGGGAGCCCAGATTTCCCCGCTCTTTTGATCCTTTATAAAAAGATAACGCCCCGGACGATCGGAGCGATGGTCTTCCCAATGAAGAATCCGGTGAAGCTTTGAATCTTTGTAATAGCTATACCCCCCGCCGGTCTGCGAAACGAGCGCATGGTAGGCCGCGTTGCTCAAATAATTGATCCACGGTTTGGGGGTATCGGGGCATGTGATCACAAACTCATGCTGTTCATTAAAATATCCATACAATTGGGATTCCGACAATTTTCTCGGCTCAATTTTTCCTTTCAATTTCATCTTCACTCCTTTACGGCTCCCGCCGTCAGTCCTGAAATAATCAGTTTTTGAAAGATTAAAAACACCACAATGACTGGAATCGCAGCGAGCGTTGAACCTGCCATCAGATGCACCCAGTCGACGCCATGCAGCCCCTTATAGAGGGCAAGACCTACCGGTAGCGTTCTCATCTCCGTCGTATTGGTCAGCAAAAAGGGGTAGAGAAACGTATTCCATGATCCCAAAAAAGTATTGATTCCCACAACGGCGAGCGCCGGTTTTGAAAGCGGAAAAACAATTTTAAATAAAATCTGAAATGAATTCGCCCCGTCGAGCCTTGCCGCTTCTTCAAGACTCACCGGCAATTGACTTAAATACTGTTTCAATAAAAAAACATTAAACGGAAGGACAAGGCTTGGCACGATCAATGCCCAATAGGTATTCAGCCATCCAAAGTGCTTCATTAAGATAAAGGTGGGAATCATCAGTGTCTGCGTCGGTATCATCATCATAAGAAGCACGGATCCAAACAGCCACTTTTTTCCAAAGAAATCGCGGCGGGCAAACGCATAGGCGACCATCAGCGACAGAATCAAATTCCCGACGGTGGTAGCAATAGCTACAATGAAACTATTCAAAAAATAGCGGTCAAACGGCCCGCTCGACCAGACGTCTACGAAATTCTGCCATGTCCAATTCTTCGGCCAAAGTTCGTTCATGGCGGAAATCAGCGTCCCTTCGGGCTTAAACGAAGTAACAAACATGAGGTAAAGGGGAAATATGGAAATCAGGAGAAACGAAAACAACGCCATAAATAAGACTGTTTTTTTAGCCATCCCTGCTCACTCCCTCTCCTTTAAGGCCTTCATCTGCGCTAAGGCAAAAAGACAGATGATCCCCGCAAGGAGATATGCCACCGCGGAGGCAAGCCCCATTTGAAACTCGCTGAATCCTTTTTCATACAAATGATAGACAATCGTTGTGGTTGAGCGCGAAGGTCCCCCCTTTGTCATCGTAAAGATTTCTGGAAATACCTGAAGGGAATTGATGGTATTGATCACGACCACAAAGAGCATCATCGGCCTCAGCTGTGGAAGCGTAATTCTAAAAAATTGCTGAATTGCACCCGCGCCATCGAGACGGGACGCCTCATAAAGCTCGCGGGGAATCGACTGAAGAGCGGCCAAAAAAAGGATCAGAAAATAGCCGCACGAAGACCACACCGCCATCGCCATAATGCTGATGAGCGCCCAGCGTTTGTTGATGAGCCAGGCAGGCTCGGGCCTCGGTATACCCATAAGACCGAGAAGATAATTTAAAAAACCGCTTTCAGAATAAAAGTAGGTAAAGAGTGTCGCGATCACGATAATGGAGGTTACAACCGGGAGAAAAAAACCGGCCTGAAAAAGCGACTTGCATGGAACCCCCTCATGAATCAGCGCCGCAAGCAGCAGCGATATTGTCAGCGTAAACGGGATCGTCCCGACTGCGAAAAGAAGTGTATGCCCGACCGCTTTCAAAAACTCAGGATCTGTAACCGTTTTGAAATAATTTTCGATGCCGTTGAAAGAAAACCGGGAAGTTAAAACATTGTAATCCGCGAAACTAATGATGAGCGAATAAATCAACGGATAAAGACTAAAGACCCCAAAGAGCAAAATCCAGGGGGAGAGAAAAAACCAGGTCGATGCATCAGTCGACGCATCTGCAGAGCAGATGCGTCTCCTTTTTAATAAAACCACCATAACCAAAGAGATGGCCAGAGCGATAAAGATCCACAATGTCAGTTTCTGATCAGACACCTCCCCCTTGTCTCGCGTCTTGTTTAATATCTGATTTATCTTTTCCGAAGAAGTGGCGAGCACCTGATCGACCGAATCGTCCTGAAGGATGATTCGGTCAATAGATTCCTGCAAAATCTTTCCAACCGAAAACCATTCAATATGCGCGGGTGTTGGCTTGGTATAAAGCATCTGATTCGCAAAACCTTTCATCTGAGAATCTGTTTGATAATAAGAATCGCTGAGCGCCGCTTTCAGAGATGGCAGAACATTTTTTTGCGCTTTTGAAATCATAAGCTCTACCTCTTTCGAAGTGAGATACTTCATGAATTCAAATGCTTCTTTCGGATATTTTGTCTTGGCAAGAATAACAAGCATCTCCCCGCCGCCAAACGATATCCCTTTTTGATCCGCGCGCGGCGTGGGAACCTCAGCCACGCCATACCGCAGGGAAGCATTGGTTTTGGCGATCGCTTTAAAATTCCATGCCCCGGACAAAATCATTCCGACGCGCCCCGCTGAAAAAAGCTGATCAATCTGCTCGAGACGATTTAAAACCGAATATTTTTTGAGACGCTGATAGAAGTGAAAAGCCTCGCGGGATGCCTTTGAATCAAAAACAGAACGGCGCCAATCGGCAGACAAAACATCCCCCCCGTTATTCCACAGATACGGAATAAATGTCTGCCAGGGGGAATAGTCTTCCGCGACCGAAATCCCGTAGCCGTAAATGTCTGGCGAAAGACGGTCAATTTTTTGGGCTGCGGTGATGAGATCCTCCCATGTTTTAGGGGGATGCTCGGGATTGAGCCCGGCCTTCTCAAAAAGCGCCTTGTTGTAGAGAATGAACCGGGTTCCCACAAGCCACGGCATGCCATAGATTTTCCCGGCCTCTGTCACCGGCTCCCACATCAGGTATTCATTTTTAAATTCCCTGACCCAGTCTGTGATCTCATAGACGACGCCGCTCTGGGAAAACTGGGGTCCCCAGGTCGATCCGATTTCAAAAATGTCTGGGGCATTTCCAGCTATGAGACCTGTCACAATCTTGTCGTGCCCATAGTCCCAACTCAGCTGCTGCATATGAATTTTGATGTTTGGATGCCCTTTTTCAAACTGATGGATGATGTCCGTTGACTGCGCCTCATCAACGCTAAATTGCCAAAAATGAAGATTGACCCCATCTCCCGCAAATACAAACGGGCACATTAGAAAAACAGTGAAAAAACAGGCAAGGATGTCATGCTGAGTGCAGCGAAGCATCTCGTTTTTCATGATGCCTTCTCCGATTTTTCTGGAGTCTCTTCGGTCACATTTTTTGCCATATTTTTTGTCAGGTTCGTTGCGAACTCGCGACACTTCTCATCAGGATCATTTTTTGAAATCTCACGAAGAAGTCTCTCAGCCTGTTCGCGTTCACCGGGCAAAAGCTGCCATAACGAAAGGGCTTGCATCGCCCGCCGCCTGAGCTCCGGATCCTGGCTTTCTTTCGCGGTCGCCATAAAAGCATCGCAGAGACGATCGAATTCCCCCCATCCAAAACGCCGGAAGAAAATCCGGTGATCGATTCCAAGAAACTGAAAAAAATTATCGAGATACTGCCGCTTTTCGTGACTGAGCTGCACAAAAAATTCATTTCTAAATGTTTTAGCCGCTAATTTTTTAATAAGGAGCGGAAAAGCGTCATCATAATTCTGGAGCATCAGCGTCCAAAAGATCTTTGCCTGAATGGAAATATCCGGATCATCGACCTTTTTGATTAGCTGCTGTCCCACCACATTTTTTTTGATGTGAGAGAGCGCCTCAATCGACTGCATCCGGACGGAAACATCAGGATCATCGAGATGCCTGAAAAAAATCATGAGCGACATGTCGTCTTTGGTCTTTCCCAATAAAGAAACCGCCTTTCGACGGACGACAGGATTGAGGTCATCCGTGTAATCCCTGAGAATAGGCGCCAGCTCCGGACGTCCCCAGATTTCCATCACGGAGAGAACCCCCTCTTTTGCGGCGTCGCTTTCAAGACGCAAAAGATGAGGAATCATATCTTCCACAGGCACAGGGAGCGATGCTAAAATAGAAGCCAGATGCTCCCGAAGCTCAACGTTGGGAACCTCCAGCAGCTGGGCCAAGAGCCCCAGATTTGCGCCCGCCCGGCTGTCTTTGAGCAACGGTTCAGAAAGCTCATAGATTGCTTCAATACAGCACTGTTTGACACGCGGATGCTCTTCCCGATCGCGAAAGACATCGAGGAGAAATGGGAGATCCTCGATCGTCCCCACCCTCCCCATTTTTAGCACCGCCTCTTCACGCTCAGAAACTTTCGGCGATTCCTTTAAAATTTTGCGCATCCTTTCTTGCATCCCAAGAAGCTCAAACAGAATTTTAAGATCATTCCGTTCTTCTTTTGACAACAAATAGAAAACCTCGAAAAAAATGGGTTCCAGATAGGCTGGTGAATCCATTTCCCTTAATTTCTCCAAAGTCTTTTTTCTTTCTATGGCGCTGTCATTCAGCCATCTTTTTAAAAGATCTCTGATCAGCTGCGATTGGAATTCAGATTCCGATTTTTTAAGCCGGTTAAAGAGTTCCCTCAAAATGACCCAGATTAAGAGGACAACAATCAGCGAACTCAGCGCGTAAATCGCAATCATCAAAAGACGTTCGACCATAGCAGTATTCTTTTCGGTAAATTGAGTTGATTTATTGAGTTGAAAATGCTACTGAATTCTAAAATGGCGTTTAAAAACGAACCCTATACAGATTTCAGCAAAGATAAAAACAAGCAGGCGATGCGCGCGGCCCTGAACCGTGTCAGAAACGAGCTTGGAAAAGAGTACGGTTTGATCATCGATGGCAAAAGAGTTTCAGCGCCACAGACGTTCTTCTCTCTCAATCCGGCCAGGAAAGAGCAAAAAATCGGGATTTTTCATGAGGCGGATGAATCCCTGACTGAAAAGGCGATTGATGCGGCTCAAAGCGCCTTTGAAAGCTGGAAGTCGACACCGGTGGCACGTCGAATTCAGTGCCTTGACCGAATGGCCAATCTCATGGAAAAAAAGCGCTTCGAACTCACGGCCTGGATTATTCTTGAGATCGGAAAATCGTGGGGAGAAGCCGATGGCGAGGTGTCGGAAGCGATCGACTTTATCCGATATTACGCTGAAGAAATGTCCCGTTTTTTGAGATCACCCAGACTCGTGCCGCTCAAAAACGAAAAAAATGAGATGCGTTACATTCCCTTGGGTGTGGCCGCCATTATCACCCCCTGGAATTTTCCGCTGGCAATTCTTGCGGGAATGACATCGTCTGCGATCGTCACCGGCAATACTGTTGTGATTAAACCTTCCGAATATGCGTCGGCTGTCGCGCATCAGTTTATGAAAATAGCGGCGGAAGCAGGGGCGCCTGCCGGGGTGATCCATCTTTTAACTGGACGGGGCTCCCTGGTTGGAAAATATCTGGTTCGCCATCCAAAGATCCGGTTTATTTCCTTCACCGGTTCCAAAAAAGTGGGGGTTGAGATCAGTGAAGTCGCCGCAAAAGTCCCCCCTTCTCAAAAATGGATCAAGCGTGTTGTGGCTGAAATGGGGGGAAAAGATGCCATCGTCGTCGACAAAGAGTGCCACATCAAAGACGCGGTGAGGGCGGTTGTCCGGTCGGCGTTTGGCTACAGCGGCCAAAAATGCTCGGCCTGTTCACGCGTCATTGTTGATGAAAGTATTTATGAACCCTTTGTCAATCAACTGGTTAAAGAAACCAAAGCGCTTCGTATTGGAGCTCCCGAAGATTCCCACATGGATATGGGACCTGTCGTCAGCGACGCACAGCTCAGGAAAGCGGCCCAATACATTGAAATTGGAAAAACGGAAGGAAAGCTTTTAACGGGGGGGAGAATAGATACGCGCCAGGGATATTTTGTTGAACCGACCATCTTTGGCGATGTCGCCCCGACTGCGCGTCTGGCGCAAGAGGAAATTTTTGCGCCGGTTCTGGTTGTCATCCGTTCAAAGAATTTTGACGAAGCGATCGCCATAGCCAATAACACAGAATATGGACTGACGGGAGCAGTTTACACCCGGAATCCACAAAAAATTAAAAAGGCCCGCGAGGAATTTTTTGTGGGAAATCTGTATATTAACCGCGGCTGTACCGGGGCTTTTGTAGGGGCGCACCCTTTCGGTGGATTTAATATGTCCGGCACTGATTCCAAAGCTGGTGGGCCCGATTATCTCTTGCAATTTATGCAGGCGAAAACAATTTCGGAAAGAAAGTCATCCTGAGCGAAGGGCGAAGCCCGTAGCGAAGGATCTCAACAGAAGGAGAAAACAGAATGTTCTCATTTTTCAGAAGAAAACCAAAAAAAGAATCGTGTTGCGCCTCACGCCCCAAAAGCCAAGAATTTAACATCCCCCTCCTTCCGGATGAACCGCTCTACACGGTTCTTTCTATTGAAGCGGCAAAAAAAATCTACGCTGAGCGCAAATCCGACACTATCTGGCTCGACGTCAGAAGCCCGAAGGAATGGAGTAACGGCCGTGTTCCAGGCGCCAAACATATCCCGATCGACCAGTTGGAGAAACGCGTGAATGAGGTTGGACCAACCGACAAAAAATATATTGTCTATTGCCATACCGGCGGACGAAGCACCACCGCATGTGAGTTCCTAAACAAACAGGGCTACCACTCGCTCTACAACATGACCGGCGGCATGGGTGAATGGGACGGTCCGGTAGAACTATAAGATTCGCTGTTTATCGGCAGAAAAGCATCCCTTATAGATTCTGCCCTCCCCTCCCAAAAATGATCACCGCAAATTCCTACACTTCTTTTCCCTTGACTGATAATGCTTTCTCCGCTAGTTTTTTTCTACTTTTTGAAAGGAGTATCATATGAAAAAAGGTCTTTTGATTTCACTTCTGTTTTTAACAAATCTCGCCATGGCTGGCGAAATTCCCAATTGCTGGGATCGACCTGAAATTGAAGATGGGACGTTTCTTATCACTTTTTCTGCAAACGACGTCACAAAGCAACAACTCGTCGAAATCCTAAATCGTGCCAACGGTCGCCACATTGAGGCCCGACAATATCCCATCGTGATGGATGACCTTATCATCATAGCGGTTCAAGCTGCAGACTCTGGTGTCGGTGAATATCGCTTAAGCCGTGAAGAATTAAAACAAGCTGTTCGGGAAGAATTAACCCCGATTGCTGAGATTAAAGGAGTGAATATCAGCTGCAATGGCATCGTTCGTCCTCTGCCTCGTCCGGGACCGCATTAGTCATCCTTCGCTCCGCAATTGAAAGTTAGAGCTATCAATGATAGCTTACCCACTTCTCTTTAGAATTCACACATATGACTTCCATACGAAATATCGCCATTATCGCCCATGTTGACCATGGTAAGACGACCCTTGTTGACGCACTGCTTCGCCAGTCAAAAACAAAATTAAATAAAGAGATGGCAGATACCACCTGCATCATGGATAGCAATGAACTCGAGCGCGAAAGGGGGATAACGATTTTTTCTAAAAACGCGTCCATAGAATGGAAAGGAACCAAAATTAATATCATCGACACCCCTGGCCACGCCGACTTCGGAGGGGAGGTTGAGCGGGTGTTATCGATGGCCGACGGATGCCTTCTCCTGGTCGACGCCAAAGAGGGGCCGATGCCTCAAACCCGATTTGTTCTAAAACAGGCCCTTGCCATAAAATTAAAAATTATTGTTGTCATTAATAAGATTGATAAACCGAACGCGCGCCCGGGTGTCGTCATAGACAAAATTTTTGATCTCTTTGTCGAACTTGGGGCAGAGGAAGATTCGGCCTATTTTCCAGTGATCTATGCAAGTTCCAAATTAGGGAAGGCTGGATTAACCCCCGATCTCAGCAGCATGACTGATATTATCCCTGTTTTTGAAACTATTTTAACCGAGGTTCCCGAACCTTCTGTAGACCGTTCAAAGCCTCTTCAGATGCGGGTCACCATGATTTCTCATGACAATTTCAAAGGGCGAATCGCAACAGGAAGAATTTATAATGGGTCGCTTCAGAATGGACAAGAGGTTATGCATATATCCCGGTCAGGGGAGATGAAGAAACATCGCCTCGTGTCGCTGATGACCTTTAGGGGATTAGAAAGAATGGAAGCAGACGAAGCCTCCGCTGGGGATGTGGTTGCCATTGCCGGCATCCCAGACATCATGATCGGAGAGACGGTCGCCGATGTGGAAAATCCTTTGGTCCTCCCCCTTTTGGGGATTGAAGAACCTACGATCCGGATGACATTTTCCGTAAACAGCTCCCCCTTTGCGGGACAAGAGGGGAAATTCAAAACATCCCGCCAGATTCGTGAAAGGCTTTTCAGGGAATTGGAAAAAGATATGGCGCTGCGGGTTCAGGATCTCCCGGATGGATCGTGGCTCGTTTCAGGAAGGGGTGAGCTTCATTTATCTATTTTCATTGAAAGAATGAGACGTGAGGGGTACGAATTTCAGGTCTCAAGACCGCAGGTCATTACGAAAGAAATAGAGGGAAAAATCTACGCCCCTTTTGAAAAGGTTTTTATTGAAGTCCCGGAAAACTATTCTGGTGTTGTCATGCAGAAAATGGGGATACGACGCGCAAAAATCGTCGATATGAAAGCCGACAATGGAATCGTTTTTTACGAATTTATCGTCGCAACACGGGAGCTCTTTGGCTATCGAAGCGAGTTTCTGACCGACACCCGGGGGTTGGGAATGATGAATACCCTCTTCTTCGAGTACCAACCGGATGCTGGTACGGCGAGAGAACGGGAGCGAGGATCTTTGGTGGCTCATGAAACGGGAGTGACCATGGTGTACGGGCTTTTAAACACGCAGGAGCGGGGGACGCTGTTTGTGGGACCGGGGGTGGCTGTCTATAAAGGAGAGGTGGTGGGGCAAAATTCAAGGAGTGGCGATCTGCGGGTCAATGTATGCAAGGAAAAACATCTTTCCAATGTGCGCTCAAAGGGAGAAGGGACAAGCGATGATTTTCTCCCCCCCCGTCTCATGGATTTGGAAGATTGCCTGGAATACATCGACGACTCCGAGCTCGTCGAAATCACCCCGAAAAATATACGGATGAGGAAGAAATAATTCGGAAATTGGATTATTTCTCTCCCTTCACCAAGCGGAAACCGATATCGCCGTTTATAGGGTGGTAATCAGGAAGGCCTCTGTGGCGATAGGCCGATCGGCAGAACTCTGGCGCGACGCGCCAACTGCCGCCGCGGATAACACGGCGCAAGCTATCTTGCATATAGACATCGAACGTCCACTCCCTGACGTTTCCATGCATGTCATAGAGACCAAATGCATTTGGCGTCTTCTGAGCAACAGCATGGGTTTGACCTCCTGAGTTGCCGCCAAACCAGCCAAATTCAGAAAGTAAGCGACTATCATCACCGAATGAATAAGCCGGTCCCCCCATCCCACCCTCTTCAAGGAGTTTAATCCACTCTTCCGTCTTTAATCCCCTCGCCGCAACCTCCCATTCCGCCTCTGTGGGGAGCCGATACTGATAGCGGGCATCTCTTTCATTCAGCCTTGAAATAAAAAGCTGAACCTCGTTCCAAGACACATTCTCAACCGGATGATTGGGACAGATGGATATTCCATCGATTTCCGTATAGTCCGAGGCACAATATTCTTTTTCTTTAAACCGTGACGGATTATTTTCCATCACCTGGTACCATTGAAGCTGGGTCACTTCTGTCGTCTGCATTTCAAAATCTTTTTCCAAAGTAACCTTATGGAGGATTTCATCCCCCTCCCTCCCCGATTCAAAATAAGGGCTCCCCATGACAAATGTTCCCGCAGGAATAGTCACAAACTCAGCCTCCATAACGCGCTCATCCATGGCAGACATCACCAAAGAAAGGGTCATTAACGCCTCATCCTCTCTCCATTCCCACGCCTTTGCCTTTTCAAGCCTCTCCCTCAAAGCAAAACAAAAACGCCTATCTTGTGAATAGATAAAAAATATCTTCTGAAAAATTTGAGAAATCCAGGCGTCACCCCCCTCTTCTGGAATTCCGTAAAATGCTTTCAAGTGATAAAGATCATAGGTTTTCAACGTCACAAGGATCAATCTTTGAAAATCTCTATCTCTCTCTTTGGCTATGGGGTAAAAAAGCGCCGGACCCCGCGTTTGAAGAAGATATTGAACAGCGCCGCTTCTATCTTCGACAGCCGCCCTTAAAAATTCGAGGAGCGCGCCACGCCTATCCTTTAATGAAGATTGGATCCGCGTCCACCAGTAGTTCTCATCATAGACGCGGTCATCCGTATCCGAAAAACCGTGAAATGGAACCTGAAATAGAAAAAGAACAAGAAGAAGCAGCATCGTAAGATTTTTTTTCTGAAAATATGCCATAAGAGAAACCTCCTAAAACGGGGGAGGGGGTTGTTGCCATAAACGATTTTGAACTTCTGTGATCAATTCATCGAGGAAATGCGCCAGTTGTTTATTTTCCCTATTTTCAAATTTAAGCTGATAAAGATGAGAAAGAAAATTCGACTCTTCAGAAAGCTTTGACAAGCGCTCCACAGGAGAGAGGTGGGCGCTGAGTTCATCCAACAGGTCAAATCCATATCTGGGATCACGATAAAATTCGACAATCTTTGTGAACGTTTCTTTCAAAATCTCAAGATCTTCAGGGAAGGATTTAAGAAAGGTATGGATGATTCTCCTCTGAGCCGATGGAGAAACCTGATCCCATATCCCGAGGAGAGCATGAGCTGCCTCTCTGGCGGCTTCTGGATCGTCTAAGCGGCACAACACCAACCATGCGTCAACGGTCAGACTATCAGGTTCAGTGCGGATAAAAGAGAGCATCGCCTGTTTAAACCTGGATGGAATTTTTGCATCCTCAGGAATGTGAGAAAGAATCAGCCGCCTGGATCGGTCGGTTAATTTAGAACTTAATTCAGCATTTGCCATGACATGTCCAACGATCCTATTGCCTATCTTTTTTTTCTCATCATCCCCATGCCTTTTTAAAAAAAGAGCGGCGACCAGACGAAGATTGGGATCTTGATGAGACTGAAATTGCAAAACCCTCTCAGTCACAGCCTGGAGGAGACGCTCTTCATCCACATAAGGAACCTGATATAATGCCAGGATCAATTCCGCCTGAATCTCACGCTCTTTTTCTGTCAATAAGCGTTCATATAAAAACCTTCCAGACAAGCCAGCCCCACCTCTGGATATTTCACCCATGGCACAAATCGCATTTTTTTGGATCGCTACCGGCTCCGCTTCAGCTTTGATGATGGATCCTAAAAACCGTATCCCCGCTTCATAATGCTTTGGATATCGTCTGATCGATCCAGCCAGCGTATCCATGAATATCTCTAAAAGCAGCGGATCCTCCAAAAGATCGTTTCGAAAATCGGCAAAATAACTCTCAGAAAGAATCTGAAAGGTGTTTTCTGTCTCCAGCCGTTCAAGCGCTCGAAGCGCAATCCGTTTTTTAGCCAGCGGGATCCCTCTATCTGTCAAAAGATAGGCAATAACCTTTTTAGAATCCTCCAGGAGAAAAATCATCGTTTCCACCGCTTCATGAAAATCCCTTTCCCCTGGAAAATAGCGGCAAGTCTCTCCCCATAAACCGTCGAGAACCAGCTGAAGTTTAGACATTTGGCGGAACTGAGGAAAATGGTTATAAAACTGTTGAAGCGCATATTTTCTAAATTCATTATCTGGCTGACTTAAAATTTCTCTCAATACAGATTCCTCCTGAAAAACATTCTCAAAGTCTTGCTCTAAATCACGGATCCAGTATGACAATTCCGCTTTTTTCATTTCAATGTTGCCATACCGCATTTTTGCCATAGAAAGGTCATCTGGAAGACCACGAACAATGGGATTAGAAAAAGCCGATGCCGGATTTTTCATGATCTCGCCATAATTGAAAATCATTCGCTTGAGTTCTTCGAGACGCCCCAAGAAATTCCAAACCGGGGGGGGGGGGGGGGGGGGGGGGGGGGGGGGGGGGGGGGGGGGGGGGGG
>CAYMPL010000032.1:0-2021 GCA_964392415.1 uncultured bacterium
AGATAGAGTTTTGTGCAGATGAGGGGATGGCTGAAAAGATTGAGAGGGCAAAGGAGATATTGAGACATAAGTTTCGGGAGGGGAAATTTGAAGATATTTTTAATCAGGCGCTGGAAGATCTGCTTGAAAAACGAGATCCGATGAGAAAGATTGAGAGGGCTAAAAAGAGAGAGGTTTCTCAAGCGCCAGGCGAAACCAAAAGAAAGGAAAATACACCTGAAAAATCAGAGAAATTTCTCAGCCGCTATATTTCTCAAGAAACAAGAAGAAAAGTTTGGGAAAGGGATGGTGGAAGATGCAGCTATGAAAACGCCGAGGGGAGGCGATGTGGGGAAAGAAATTTTATTCAGATCGATCATGTCCAGCCATTTGCGCTCTGGGGTGAGTCCACCGAAGAAAATTTGAGGCTTCTCTGCGCCCAGCATAACAGATGGAGGGCTGAAAGAACCTTTGATGACCGATAATTGGGGGGTTGCCCCCCTCAATATTCCTTGCATGTTTTCCGATATTTAAAGATACAGGCACAAATAAATAGTGCAGAAGGAATTGTTTGTTTAACAGGGACCAAATTCGACATTTCTTTTTCATAGCAATGACTGGAGTCGCCCTATGCATGTCAGCAACACTCCACGGCGACAACGAAAAAGAAAAAATAGAGAATCTAATTAAACAGCTCGAAGATTCTGATGCGGGGGTAAGATTGCGTGCGGCATATGCTTTGGGAAAACTTGGGGAGCATGCCAAAGGAGCTGTTTCGCAATTGGCAGAAGCCCTCAAAGATTCTGATGCGGAGGTAAGATGGGGCGCTATACAGGCGCTAGAATATCTCAGATTTCATTTTCCAGAAGAGATTGACCGTCTTTTTAGGGAAAAGCTTGTTTCTCCAAGAATAACAAATGTGTGCAAAATCCTTTGTGGCCTTGTCGATCGCTCATCTTTATGGATAGATGAGCATTTTGAAACGCCCGGAGTTGGTTTTAATCAACACACTTTTGGATTTTCATTATTGTCTTTGTCTGCATTGTTTCTGTCCAAAGCCTCTCCATTTTGTAAATCTGTGAAACCTGTTATTGATACCATCATTGCCCATCTTTCAGAAGGAGAAAGGGCAGAAATTGCAGAAGGGTGTCCTGCTCAAGCGTTCCCATTTGAAGATTTGAGAAACCTTGCAACGACTGTTCTTAAGATGACAGCTTCGCCACTCGATTCTCCCCAGGTATATGGCAAGCAATTTTTTATTCTCTTTCTCAGGGACGTTTTAAAGCGAGGTATAAAAAATAATGATCAAAAACAAAAAATAGAATCCCTTTTAAAAAACATGGAAGATTCTTTAGGTAAAGATCTTAGCGTACGACATGTGGAGGGAACAGGGGGGAGTTTGTTTAACACCTATGCGCTCTCAACAGCGCTTCTGACATTACACGAAAACAATAAAGACGCAATGGCGCTATTACAAGATGCCATTCATCCCGACAATCCTTTGAGTATCAAATATGGTCGTGATGAAGAGTTTCCATCGCCTCGGGCAAGCAGCGCAAGGGCTGTCCCTGTGCATTTGGCAAGATATGTGAGGGCAAATAAAGAAGACCGGGAACATATTAGACCCCAACTGATATCTGCCATCCAAAATTATGTAAAACACCTTCCATCATTAATAGCTCATTTAAGAAGGGGAGAGGGCGAACCACATATGGATCCGGATCGCTTAGCCCCTTATTATCTTTATGCAACTATCCCCTATCAAACGGCAGCCATTCAAATGCTGCTTGAAGAGAATAAGCCAGAAGAAAAAGAGATGTTAGAGAAACTAAAAAAAGAGACCAAAGATGCTATTTTGAGTTTAGTCAGGGAAGATGGCCAATTTTATGTTCCGGAGTATGAACCCAGTCCCGGCTATGTAAACCCCCTCTTCGGTTTGGCGCTGATTCCTCTTGCAGAAGATTGCGCCAAAGAAGACCTGGAAAGTTACAATCTTCATGGTATTCTCAAGTAGAGAAATCCTCAAATTCTTTCAGAAATAG
>CAYMPL010000032.1:2121-21569 GCA_964392415.1 uncultured bacterium
TACAATCTTCATGGTATTCTCAAGTAGAGAAATCCTCAAATTCTTTCAGAAATAGCGGGTCGCCTTAGGATCAAACGCATCCCTCAGACCATCGCCCACAAAATTAACAGAAACAACCGTGAGTAAAATAAAGAGTCCCGGATAGATCGCAAGGAGGGGGGCGGTGCGGATATATTCGAGGGCGTGATGGAGCATATTCCCCCAGCTTGGGATCGGCGGCTGAATGCCCAGGCCGATAAAACTTAAAACCGCTTCATATAAAATAATACTTCCGATCGAAAGCGTAATGGCAACGATCATCGGCGCCACACAGTTGGGCAGCATATGTTTCCAGATGATTTTTTGATTCGAAACACCGAGGGCGCGGGAAGCCTGAACAAAATCACGCTCTTTTAAAGAGAGAAATTCCCCTCTCACCAGTCTTGCCACTGTCATCCAGCCAAAAAAGACAACAATGATCATTAATTTAATAATGGAAGCGGCATTTCCACGCGTCATAAAAGAAAACGCTTCTGGAAAAATTTTATTAAGATCAATCGCCGCAAGCAGGATCATGAGCGGAAGCGTCGGGAGGGCAAGCATGGCATCGGTGAAACGCATCAATAAGGTATCGATGCTTCTTCCATAATAGCCGGCATAAGCGCCGATGGTGGCGCCGATGACGAGCGACGCAACGGCGGAAACAAAGGCGACCATCAGAGAAATTCTCCCCCCATGGAGCAATCTCATCAGAACATCCCTCCCCAGCTCATCTGTTCCGAGGAGGTGTGTCGATGAAATTCCATGAAACCGTTTTAAGAGGTCAACCGTCCGATAGTCGATTGAGCTTGTTATCCCGAGAAGGGTGGGGAGAAAAATGATGACAAGCGCGAGGATCACCAGAAAAATGAAACTGCCAAAGGCAAGGCGATGCGCATAAAATCTTCTTAAGCCAAGGGCGAGGGGGCTGCGCGATGTGATGTCCCCTGTTGTCATTCCGAACGAAGTGAGGAATCTCCTTGCTTTTGTCATCTTAGGCGGATCCTCGGATCGACGATCGCGTAGAGCAGATCGGCGACAAAGTTTGATGCGAGCGTTAAAATCGCAAGGAGCATCATGGCGATCATCGCTATATAGTAATCCGTATTCAAAACAGAATCGAGAAGCAGCCGCCCCATTCCGGGCCATGCGAAGACGAGCTCTGTAATCGTTGCGCCGCTGACAAGCAAAGGGAGCGAGAGGGCGATCACGGTGATGAGAGGGATCATCGCATTTTTCAAGGCATGTTTATAGATGATCGATTCTTCATCGAGTCCTTTGGCGCGAGCGGTCTGAATATATTCTTTTTGAATGACTTCAAGCATGCCTGAGCGCACATATCGAATCCACCCCCCAATGCTTTGCGCGCTTAAGGAAAGGGCTGGAAGGACCATATATTTTATTTTATCTAAAAATCCCGTCTCCCCGATGGTAAACATCCCGCCGGCCGGAAAGAGCGACAGTTTTTCAGAAAAAATCATCAAAAGCATAATGCCGAGCCAAAAAGAGGGGATCGATATGCCAATAAAGGCGAGGATGTTGATCAAGAAATCGAGCTTTGAATAGGGATGCGTTGCTGAATAAATTCCAAGAGGCAAGGCAACGCCAAGACTAAACAGGAATGCAACCAGCATGAGCTTAAAGGTATTGGAAAGCCTTCCGCGAAGAATTTCTGAAGTCGGTTTTTTATAGGTGCGTGAAAAACCGAGGTCAGCGTGAACAACCACCTGTTTCAGCCATTTAAAATAGCGAATATAGATCGGCTGATCGAGACCGTAAATTTTTTTGAGACGGGCAATATCCTCTGTTTTGATGTTGGGTCTTGACGTAATCAGAAGCTCAATCGGGTCGCCCGGCATGAGGCCGAGCATGTAGTAGATGACGATGGAGAGGACGAATAGGATAATGAGAGATTCAATGAGTTTTTTGGCGAGATAAGAAAGCATTACTTAAAAAACCACTGTTCCGCATTCCAGGTAATGGGGACCATCGTCCCTGTCAATTTCCAATTTTGAAGCGACGGATGTGTAATTGCCACATCGGTTCTAAAAAACATCGGTAGTACCGGGATCTCTTCAGTCCAGATGATCTGCTCCCTCTGAAGCATCTCTTTCCTCGCCTCTTCATCGAGCGTGACGGGAACTTTGTGCAGAATTTCGCTCGACTCATCATGAACCCATCCCGGCATGTTTTGCCCATGCCAGTTGTTTTTTTCCGAGGGGATGTTTTCTTTTGTCCAGAGCGTTTCCCCATCTGAAATCGGATCAGAAACCCAGGCATAGAGAGCCAGGTGTTCAAATTTTCTCTGCCTCATCGTTTCACCAAAGAACACCTTGGCCGGTTGGTTGTTGATTTCAAGTTCAACGCCAATATTTCGCCAGTCGTTCTGGAGAATCTGTTCGATCTGTTCGCGGGTGTGATTTCCAGCCGTTGTCATAATAGTGAGGCTTAATTTTTGGCCGCGATTGTTCACACGAATGCCACCGGGTGTTTCAATCCAGCCAGCCTCTTCCAAAAGTTTTTTCGCCCTTTCGGGATCGTAGGGATATGTCTTTACTTTTGGATTAAATCCATAATGGAGGGGGGGGAGCCAGGAGTCTGAAATCTGCTGTTTATTTTTAAAGAGGATATCGTTCATCTTTTGCCGGTTGGCTCCATAAAGAAGCGCCTGACGCACCCGTTTGTCTTTGAGGATCCAGTTATCAAGATTACAGTCGATATGCTCCCAGACCAGGGCGGGGCGGTAGAGAACTTTATATTCGGTTCCATGACGATTTTCAAAATCGATTCCCTGATCGACAGAAAGGCTGTTATTCGATATCGCGTCAATGGTTCCTGAGAGAAGGTTCGTCTCAAGCGCGTTCGTGTTGGGAATAATTTTATAAATGATTCTTTCGAATTTCGGTTTTTCACCGTTCCAATGCCCATTCGGTTTAAATGAAAGATGACTCCCTGAAACCCATTCTTCCAGCTCGTAGGGGCCATTTCCGATAGGCTGCCGTCCAAAAAACGATTCTTTATATTTATCCGGATCAGCTTTATAGATCGGTTCTACAATATGTTTGGGTAAAATCCAGTGTGAGGCAATGCCGGCATAGGCGTATGGCTCTTTCCAGGTGACGACCAGCGTCTGATCGTCGGGGGTCTCCATTTTTTCAATTCTTTTTTCCGCGTCCCGGCTGATGACAGGGATTCGTTCATCCATCACCAGCTGATAGGCAAAGACCACATCGTGAACCGTCAGCGGTTTTCCATCCGACCATTTAAGTCCTTTTTTAAATCGCCAGGTGACTTGAATTTTATCTCCTGGAAGTTGTTTTAATAATCCATTTTGTAATGTCGGAAGTTCTTCAACCAGTCTTGGCTGGATGACCCATTGATCATCCCGTTCAAGCATATCTTCAAATAAAAGCCCCTGAATTTCCCTTGCGGCAGCCATCTCAGCCAAAACAGGATCGAGAGAGTCGGGTTCCTGGGCAATGCCAACCACCCCCTGTTTATTTGTTTTTTTAACCCCCTTTTTAGAGGTAAAGGTCAACACCAAAATAACCGCCAAAATCCCAACCAGAATTGCGCCAACCCACTTTGTTTTGTGTACGATTCCGCTTCGTTTTCGTGCCATCTCTCCTCCTTCAGTTCCTTGTGAGCAAAATGTCAAAATATCGGCGCGAAAGCAAGGGAATTTAAAAATGTGAAGTTGCAGGTAGCAGGTTGAAGTAGCAAGTCCATTTCGGAACGAAATGGACGCGCAGGCTTTTCCTCTTCCAGGATAGTATGGTTCGTGCCTACTTCCACCCTCAGTCACATTGAAACTTGACAATATGTCTTATTTATGAGACAAAGTATTTGTGCTGCAGGTCTTGCGTCAATGTAGAAAGGAACTTGAGGATTTCCCCGAACAAATTCGTGGCGATTTAGCTGATGCAATTGCGCGACTTGAAGAAGGACATAAATTATCCATGCCTCTATCAAGACCCATGCCAAGCATTGGCAAAGGTGTTCACGAGCTGAGATTTAAAGATCGAGCCGGTATATATAGGGTGATTTACGTATTTGCGAAAGGCGGCAATATTTGGCTGTTGCATGCCTTTATGAAGAAAACACAACAAACGCCAAAGAAAAATATGAATACAGCCAAAAATAGGCTTAGGGAGGTAAGGTAATGAAAAAAACAAATAGTCACAAATTAGCCAAAAAGCTGGGTATTTCAAAAGCCCGAGGAATGGAAGCTGTAATTAAGGCAGAGCTTATTTCTGCAGTCCTCGATGCTGCTGAAAGAAAAAATATGACACATGTAGAAATAGCTGAGCGTTCTGGTTTACCTCGAAGTGCGGTTACAGGGATTCTTTCAGGAAGTCTTCAAAAAGTAACTATTGATCGCATTTTAAGACTCGTTGAAGCGGTTGCTCTTGTCGCGAAAGTTGATGTCAAAAAAGCTGCATAAAGAATATAGAGCAACTATAATTATATGTTTACGATTCTAGATCGTCTTATCGAAGCATCGCATTAAGGCACTATCGATGTCCGCTCAGCTGTAGTCTATGTTCGATCCTCGCTATCATCCTGAAAGAGACTTAAGACTGCGCGTCCATTTCGGAACGAAATGGACTTGCTACTTCAACCTGAAAAGTTCTATTCGCCAGCTTCGGTCAGAAGCGGATTGCGCCAGACTACAAAGCTTCAGAAAACCCGACATTGGGACATGTCCTAGAAAGGCTGGCCTTGACTTATTTTCTCTGGTTGGTATGTCGTAAGAATATGTTGAGATTTGGAAAATTTGTGGTTATTGGATTTGCGATCTTCTTTGTTGTCTCAATTTTTTTAAAGAATGAATCTTTGGCGAAAAGGAAGATTGAAAAAAAGGAGAAAAAGGTGCAGATGCTGTTTGCTGAATTTGATACGACACTTGGAAAAATAAAAGTAAAATTGTTTGATGATAAGGCGCCTGAAACGGTAGCGAATTTTGTGGGTCTTTCCGAAGGAACGAAAGAGTTTACAGACGTTAAGACGGGGAAAAAGACAAAACGGCGCTTTTATGATGGCATTATTTTTCATCGGGTGATTCCCGAGTTTATGATTCAAACCGGTGACCCGAAAGGAAATGGGACCGGCGGTCCGGGATATACATTTAAAGATGAATTCCATCCCGATCTCAAACATAATAAACCGGGCATTCTTTCAATGGCGAACGCAGGCCAAAATACGAATGGTTCCCAGTTTTTTATTACAGAAAAACCGACCCCGTGGCTCGACGGAAAACATTCTGTCTTTGGGGAAGTCGTCGAAGGTCTGGATGTCGTCAAAAAGATTGCGCGTATTGAAAAAGATGGCCGCGATCGTCCGCTTAAAGATGTGGTGATTAAAAAGCTTACAATTCTTCGGCCACCGATATCTGAAGAAAAGTAGATTCTGCCACCACGGCATCAAACAAAAATATCGGGCTGGAGCTCCTCATCGGAAATGGCCGGCTTGACCGCATATTTTTTAAAGTCGGTGATTCCACCGAATGATCTCAGGACATCTTCATCCAGGAAAAAGTTTCCGGTACAGAGGCTGCTGTTTTGAGTGAGAATAAGATAAGCGGCGTCTGCGACAATGTCGGCTGTTCGTGAGCGGTTCGCAAGCTCTTCCCCTCCTAAAATATTATAAATAGGGGCGGTCGCAATCGTTGTTTTTGGCCAAAGGGCGTTGACGGCAATCCGATCTTCTTTAAATTCTTCGCTCATTCCGAGCACGCATTCGCTCATCCCATATTTGGAGATCGTGTAGGCGAGATAATTTGAAAACCACTTTGCCTCTATATGGAGAGGAGGGGAAATATTCAAGATATGCGGATTTTTAGATTTTTTAAGATAGGGGATGCATATTTTTGAAGAGATGAATGCGCCTCTCAGGTTTATATCCATCATTAAATCAAATCTTTTTATTTCCGTTTCCAGCGTCCCCGACAAGGAAAGAACGCCCGCATTATTCACCAAAATGTCGATCCCCCCAAATGTTTGAACCCCCTTTTCAACGGCCTCCTGAATTTGTTCCTCAAAACGGATATCGGTGGCAATAGGCAATGCCTTTCCTCCCGCATTTTCCATCTCTTCCGCAGCTGAAAAAATAGTTCCGGGGAGTTTTGGATGAGGGGATGTCGTTTTTGCCGCAATCACAATATTTGCGCCGTCTCTGGCCGCTCTGAGCCCAATCGCTTTTCCAATGCCACGACTCGCTCCGGTGATAAAAAGAGTTTTCCCATTAAGATTCATCATTTAAACCACGATATGTTTCAGTTGTGAAAGGACCGACTCTCTGATCTCTTGAATAGACTGGCAGAAGGTTTTGGGTATGAGTTGTGTCAGAACAATCATCGGTTCTTTGTACGATGGGCACGATGGGCATTTGGATCTTTTTTCGTGAGTCGACTGAATCCAGGAATTGAAACAGAGAGGGCATCTTACAACCCTTTTTTCACCCGATGATTTTCCACGCTTGGCGATCGGTTTACCATCAATTTCTACAATGTCCATTGAAAAATTAATGACAGGGGCGTTGGAGATAGAGGTTCCGATTCCAAAGCCGTCAACATGATCTGCGAGCGCTGAGACATCCTTTTCGTCAATTCCGCCGCTCACAAAAATTTTAACCCCTGAAAAATGACGGAGCTTTAATTCCCATCGGACTTCTTCGATGATCTCTCCCCAATCCCCTTTTCTTGAGAAAGGGGTATCGAGACGCACTGCATAGAGATGTTTTTTAAGTGATTCGACCGCTTTCAGCGCCCCAAATTTCTCGTCGGAAAAGGTATCGATGAGCGCCACCCGCGGAATCTCACGGGGGGCGAATTTGTGAAAGAGTCGATAGGCCTTTTCTTCATCCCCCACAAGAAGAATGAAGGCATGCGGCATCGTTCCAGAGGGGGGGATGCCGAGGATCTCTGCGCTTTTAATCACAGAGACGCCATCACATCCCCCAATATAGGCGCTGCGCTCAATCATCGGGGACAATGCCGGGTGCATCCGCCGGGCGCCAAAACTTAAGATCGATTTGTTTTTTGCAAGGAGGCGAAGCCGCGCTGATTTCGTTGCAATGCCTGAGGCCTGGCAGATGAGCCCCAGAATCGCTGTTTCATAAAGTCCGAAGTCGAGATAATTCCCTTCAATCGTTAGAACTGGATCATCTTTTCTAAAGATCGTTCCTTCAGGAAGACCTTTCATTTTCACAGGTAAATATTTTAAAAGATTTATGATTTCATCGAGGCCGCAAAAGACCCCCCACGGGTACTGAAGATTTTTTGCCGAGAATTCCGCTTTAACGCGCTTTCGGATTTTTTGTTTTTTTAGGATTTCCTGCGTCCGGACAAAATAGACATCGGTTGTTTTTCCGCTAAGAATGTCATCGGCAGAAGCGATATTGAAACCTCCGCTTTTGTCATCCTGAGGCGGACGATTTTTTTTCATTTCTTCTTTCCCCGCTGGTACGGCTTAAGAACAACCTTCATCTGCTTCAGCGCAAATTCATGATCTTCTTTGGTTAAACCTGAGACGCATTCTTCGGGGACGTCGACTTCATAGCCCCGCATGTAGGCGTCTGCCACCGTATAAAGAACACATATTTCCGTGCAGACACCGGTTGCAACCAGTTGCTGCGGTCTGATCTTTTTAAGGAGGGCATCCAGTTTTGTTCCAAAAAAACCGGAGTAGGTTGTCTTTAAAATGACGCTATCTTTTTTCTCAGGTTTTAGTTCCTCGATGACAGCCGCCCCATAGGAGCCGCGAACAGCATGTTTGGGCCAGACCCGAAATTCAGGATCATCGGGGGCATGGGCATCACAAAGATAGATCACGGGGATTTTTTTCTGCCTCGCTTCTTCAATTTTCTTTTTGATATTTGAGATAATGTCACGCACGCCTGGGACTTCCAGCGGCGCCCCCGCCTGCACAAAGTCGTTTAACATATCAATGACTAAAAGAGCTCTTTTAACCATCGTATCCCTCAAGTTGATCGATACGATCGATATCCTCGCCACTCAAATGGAGATCGATTGCTTTCGGACTGTCTTTTGCGCTTGAAACCTTTTTTGCCCCCGGGATCGGCAGAATATGATCCCCTTTGGAAAGATGCCAGCTCAAAATGACGCAATAGGGGGAGACGTTGTATTTTTTGGAAAGTTCCTGAAGGAGCGGATGATCGATCAGTTTGAGATGTCCAAAATGCCCCCCCACAGGGGAATAGGGGATGTAGGTCATTTCAAGTTTTTTACAGAGATCGATCAAGCCATTTTCAAAATCATTTTTATAGAGGGGATGACAGCGATTTTGAACTGTCTCAATCCGAACCATCTGTTGAGCCTGAAGGATCATTTCCGAAGTCACATTGGATAATCCGATATGTAAAATTTTCCCCTCTTTTTTAAGTTCGGCGAGCGCTTTTACTGAATCTTCGAAAGGAACTTTTGGATCAGGGGCGTGAAACTGATAGAGAAAAATAGTGTTAATTCCTAAATTTTTAAGACTTTCTTCACATGCTTCTTTAAGTCTTTTTGGACGTCCGTCGACATCCCAGTCCCCTCGAGGTCTTGTGCACCCCCCTTTGGTTGCCACCGTGACACTGAGAAGATCGCCTCGTTCTTTAAGAACCTTATGGATAAGTCTTTCGTTATGACCCATGTCATTTTCATCCAGACAATAGGCATCCGCCGTATCGATGAAGTCTGTTCCTGCGTCTAGCGCTGCGTGAAGAACAGCCTCCCCCTCTTTTTCAGAGGGACGTCCCTGAATAGAAAGGGGCATCGCTCCAAGTCCAATGGCCTGAACTTTTCTTCCGGTTTTTCCAATAGACCTTTGTATCATTATATAGACCCTTTAGATGCGTCTATGATGATGCAATTTATTTACGAGCAAGTCAATTTCTGATACGAACTATTCCATGGTATTGGCGGCATCGGTGAAAGCCCCCGGTTTTAAAGAAGGCCTTGAATGGCTAAACACAGATCGTCCTCTTCATTTGAACGATCTCAAAGGCAAAATTGTCATTCTCGATTTTTGGACCTATTGCTGTATCAACTGCATGCATGTTCTGCCTGAACTCAAGAAGCTTGAGGAAAAGTATTCAAAAGAGATTGTGGTGATTGGTGTTCATGCGGCGAAATTTTTCACTGAAAGGCAGACACAGAATATCCGACAGGCGATTTTAAGATACGACATTGAACACCCCGTTGTGAACGATTCTGATTTTAAAATTTGGAAAAGCTACGGCGTTCGCGCCTGGCCGACGGTCGTTTTAATCAATCCGAAAGGGGAGATTGAATATCTGCATTCGGGAGAAGGAATCTTTGACATTTTCGATCAGAAAATTTCAGATCTGATTGATCGTTTTAAAAATCAAATGGATCGGACGATCCCACAATTCCGCTTGGAAAAAAACAGAGATACCTTTCTTCTTTTCCCCGGAAAGATATTGGCTGAAGAGGAAAGGCTTTTTATCTCCGACTCAAGTCATCATCGTATCGTCGTCTCCGACCTGAATGGCAATGTCCTGGAGACGATTGGCTCCGGCAAATATGGATTTTCGGATGGCTCTTTGAAGGAAGGGAAATTTTTCAACCCCCAGGGGCTGGCCTATCGCGATCGACTCCTTTTTGTGGCAGATACCGGAAATCACTCTATTCGAAAGGTTGATCTTCGTGAACGTCGGATCACGACGATTGCGGGGACAGGGAGGCAGGGCGCTCTTTTTCAGATGTCGTCGCCCGCCAATAAAATTTCCTTAAACTCCCCCTGGGATCTCGTTCTTCATGACAATCTCCTCTATATTGCGATGGCAGGCTCTCATCAGATTTGGGCGCTCGATCTGGAAGCGGGATCGATCGCTGTTCATGCGGGGACCGGCTATGAAAATATTGTCGATGGGCCGCTTCTAAAAAGCGCTCTGGCTCAGCCAAGCGGTTTGACAACAGACGGTAAAAAAATCTATTTTGCCGACAGCGAAGTGAGCGCCGTCCGGATCGCCGATATCGACCGGTTTGGTTTGGTTGAAACCCTTGTTGGGCGCGGGTTATTTGAATTTGGGGATATCGATGGCATAGGGGAAGAGGTAAGGCTGCAGCACCCCTTGGGCGTCTGTTATCATAAACAGAAAATATTTTTAGCCGATACGTACAATCACAAAGTCAAGGTTGTCGATCCCGTCAGGAAAACATGTCGGACGTTTGCAGGGACCGGAGAGGCAGGCTGCCGTGACGGCCATGCTGATGAAGCGGCTTTTTTCGAGCCATCCGCTCTCTCCATTTCAGGCCGCGAGCTCTTTGTCGCCGATACCAACAACTGCCAGATCCGGAAAATCGATTTGGATCAAAAGATTGTTTCGACGATGTCATTCCATTAAGTATGGAAAAATATGAGTGGGCGATATCTTCTCTTCGCGCCTGGCTTGCATAAAGGGGGAGATATGTTCCCTTCGTGCGCTGGCAGCGTAGCTGAGGCGCACTCCGGGAAATATCTCCCCCTTTATTACGGCAGAGGCGCGCTCAGGGAAATATCGCCCCTCATTTTTTTCTTTACTTTATTTTTTAAAGCAGCTACAGGAACGGGAACTTATTGTCATCCTGAGCCCGCAGGGCGAAGGATCTAAAAAGGAGGGGTTATGATGAATAAAAAATTTTTCTTATGTTTAATTCTTTTTTTGCCGGTTATTTTTTTACAGATCCGGTCTGCCGAGACAAATGGAAGCGGCAAATATATTGTTGTTTTTCACGATTGGGTCGACGATTCTGATCGGAACGCCAAAGATCTTGCAAGACAATTTGGGTTGAGGGTTGGACATACTTACAAACATTCGCTGAAAGGATTTTCGTGCGAGGTTCCAGATGTCCGCCTCGGCGATCTTAAAAATCATCCGGATGTGAAATATATAAATGAAGACACGGTCGTCTCTTTGATTCCGCCCGTCGATCATCCCGCCGGGAAAAATGGGGACACATCCGCTCAGGCTGTCCAGGTCACTCCGACCGGTGTAAATCGTATTGGTACCAAGTTAAGTACATTTGCCCAAATTGATGGGATAGATAATCCGCTCGATGTCGATATTGCTATCATTGATACCGGAATTGATAAAAGACACTCCGATTTGCGTGTCGTTGGAGGTGTTAATTTTACCAGCGGCGATCGAACCAATTTCAACGATGGGAATGGGCATGGAACCCATGTCGCGGGGACAGCGGCTGCCAAGGATAATGGAATTGGCGTTGTGGGAGTGGCGCCCGGAGCAAGACTGCATGCCGTGAAGGTTTTAAACAGCGCCGGGACTGGCACACTTTCCGGTCTCATCGCGGGGATTGATTGGGTAACTTCCCGCGCAAGTATTATTGAAGTTGCAAATATGAGTCTTGGCTTTTCTGAAGACCCGGCTCAGCCGAGCGCGACTCATGACGCGATTAAGAGGTCTGTAGCTCTCGGTGTCGTCTATGTTGCCGCTGCTGGCAATAGCAACGCGGATACAGCGGGATTTGCCCCGGCATCGTATGAAGAGGTGATTGCCGTTTCTGCGATCGCAGATAGCGATGGACTTTCCGGCCATCTGGGGCCTTCTACCTCATTTGGCGAAGATGATACCTTGGCGTCATTTAGTAACTTTGGGAGCGCCGTTGATGTGGCGGGCCCCGGGGTTGATATTCTTTCGACGCTTCCAAGAGGGCTTTATGGGAAGAAGAGTGGAACCAGCATGGCCGCTCCACATGGAACAGGTGTCGTCGCCCTCCATCTATTTCTTCTCGGCCCCTCAGGAAAACCACAAGATGCGGCAGGGGTTGCTTCAATTCGGCAGCGTCTCATCGATACCGGTTTTCCGCAGGCATCTCTGGACGGCTTTACGGGCGACAAAGATCCGTTTCCTGAACCGCTGCTCAACGCGAATTTTTAAATAGTTGACACGCCATTTCTTCATGAAATGGCGTGTCTCTTTCCATTTGCCATTTTTTTCTGTTAAAGTTGGCAAAATGGATTCAAAGCATCTCACCCGCGAAATATTTCGCATTGCCCTTCCTGCAATAACAGGGTTTCTCTCTATCCTTTTTTTTGATCTCGCAGACATCTTTTGGATTTCAAAACTGGGAACCGACGCGGTGGCTGGAGTGGCAGCTTCTGGTTTTCTAGAGTTTGCCGTCTATTCGCTGATGGGATTTACTTCTGTCGGATGCTGTGCGCTTATTGCGCAAGCGCGCGGTGAAAAAGATCAAAAAAAAGCCTATCAGGTTGCGCGCGAAGCGATCCATCTGACATTGGTATTTTCAATCATTTTAACAATTTTTTTGACAGTCACCGGGCCGCATCTTCTTCGCTGGATGGGGCTCAGTGACAGCGCCTTTGATGCCGGGCTCTCTTATTATCATGTTTTTGCAAAAGGGATCGTTGTTTTTTATTTCTATCAGCTGTTAGGTCAGGTTTTTTATGCGCATGGCGATACCAAAACCGCAGTCTTGACACTCGCGGCCGCTTTTTTGCTCAATGCGATTTTAGATCCGCTTCTTATTTTTGGCATCTGGATCTTTCCGAAGCTCGGTGTTCAGGGGGCGGCGCTTGGGACGCTCATCAGTTTGCTGGCAGGCGTGGCGCTTCGTCTCTATCTTCTTCGAAAGAAAAAATATATTGACCGACTAAAGACCTTTACAGAACGTAGTTCTTACTATTTCAGCGATATTCTTAGAATCGGCGTTCCAACATCAACGGCGCGTTTGATTTGGGCGCTTGTTTATCCTCTGCTGACTTCTCTTGTGACCCGTTTTGGAATGGCTCCGCTCGCCGGACTTACGATTGCGCATCGCATTGAAGCCTTTGGCTATTTTACAGCCTACGGTTTTTGCGTGGCGATGACCACACTTGTCGGCCATGCCGTTGGGAAGAGGGATTTTTCGCTTGCCAGAAGCATTGCCTATAGGGGGAGGTGGCTTGTTTCATGCGTCCTTCTTCCACTCACCTGTATCTTTGTAATTGCCCCTCATTATCTGGTTCGGCTGGCTTCGGATGATCCCGAGGTTATTCGACAGGGGGTGGCTTACTTACGAAGCGTCGGTCTTCTTGAAATCTTTTTGGGATGGGAGATGGTCTTTGAAGGGAGTTTTAACGGCATCGGAAATACGAGGCCATATATGTTGATTTCCGTTCCGCTCACATTCGGCAGGTACCCGCTGGCCTACTTTCTGGTAGAACATTTAGGATTTGGGGTGACGAGCATCTGGTGGTCGATTGCGATTTCAACAACGCTCAAAGGGGTTGCGATGAGTTTTCTTTTTAGAAGAACGTCCCCCTGTCCGGCCAAAAGAGCTGCCCCGGAGCTTGGTTTGACGCCTCCGGAGATTTCTCTTCATAAGGAGGATGTGGTCGAATAAAGAATTTCGTCAAAAAGGTCTTTTGTCAGCAGTTCACCTCGCACCTCAGCTGCTCCCATTTCATCGAGGTACCACTGGTTAGCAATCAGCTTAAGATATCCCTCTAAAAGCGATTTCCCTTGAGGATCCGTCTGTATGGTTTGAAGGGCGTGGTGGATTAAAGCAATTTCCTGACCATACGTAGAAAGCCTATTTCTTGAAAAATGAGCCTGAGATTCTTGTTCCAAGACTTTAACTCTTCTCGTTTTAAAATCTTCTTCCAGATTCATCCTTGGAAGAAGCATCGTCCTGCCGTTTTTGTATACGAGCATTGTCTCTTGATTAAGGGGTCTTCCCGCTCCTGGACCAAAAGCATTTCTTTCCAAATCTTCTTCCATTCTTTTTAAGAATTTGTCTCTTCCGCTTTCAAATAATCCATTGTTGGCAAATTCCAAAAGTACCTCCTCATATTCCTTCTCAAGGGCTGCTTTCTCTCTTTCATAAAGGTTAAGATCTTCTCTCATCTTCTGTGGGATCAGTTTTTTTTCTTCTGATGAGAGTTGCCCATCTTCATTTCGATCGATTCCCTGAAGGGCAAATTTCATTCTTAAGACTGTTGGAGAATAAGGCCCTACCATATCTGAAGGCAATCCCTCGTAATGGGGTGTTCCATCATAAAGAGGTTTGGTAATCTCTGCCGTGATGATCTGAGTTCCAAGATTATCTGCCCCATACCACTGATCTCTAATCCTAAACCTCGGGGCTTTAAGTTCGCTTGTGAAATTATTTCTTGAAGTAGGTATAGGATGACCGTAGGTCTCTTCTTCCCCAAATTCATCAATAATAGAAAGTAGATTTAATGTGGCGACTCTTTCCCCGTATTTACGTTCCAGGTCCAGGAATTTAGATTGATACTCTTCCATTGTTTCAATGACTTCTCGATGCAAGAAGATGCGGTATTCATCAAAGGCAAGATGAAGTTGGGAGAATGCTTCTGAGAGCTCTCCAACGGAAATTTCTTTATTTATAAGGGCTAAGAATTCTTCGCGTTTTTCTAACAGATGCGATTCAACTCGCCTCATGTCAATTTCTGGAAGGATAAGAGAGGTAAAGAATTTATGAATTAAAAAGGTAAGGCTTCCAAGGGCAATTCGCGCGGGGGGTGGAAGAGGCGCTCTTTGGGAAATCATTATGGTTTTTGCCATCATATCGACAAGATAAGAAGCGGTCACAAAGGAGGTTGCTCGAACCCCCGCTTCAGAAAAATTATAAGGATCAAAAAAGACCTCTTTTGCTATTTGGCACGAAAGAGCAAGGCTGGGATTCTTTTCATATTCTCTCCATAAGGGGTGACTGATGAGCCTTCCAAAATAGGTTGTCACAAATTCAGCCAGAGCGACTCCAGAGGCTCGCGATAGGATGTTCTGACGATAATCTGGAATTTTTCCTTTTTGAACGAAGGATTGAATCCGAGCCATCCCCTCTGTCCCAGAAGAGGCAAAGGTATGGAAGGTTAAGTAATTTGTAAAAAATTCGGAATCAGTGAGGTGACTTAAGGCTTGAAACAGGCCATCGATATCCCCTTGGAGCAGATACCAGGCGGCATCGGCAATTGCCATCTCAAGCATGAAGCGGGGAATTCCTTTGGCCGCATCCAAAGAAAATCGATCTGCTTTTCTCAAATTTCGTTCAAGGAAAGAGAGGCTTTGTTCATATCTGTCATGAGCATTTTGTAAGGCCAAAAGATAAATTTTGGCTTGTTTTTGAAGCTTTTCTTGATCTTCTCTGGATAATTCTCTTTCGAGATGACTAAAGTTATTGCGAGAAACTTCTTGAACAAGATCTAAATTGACACCGTATGCAATAAAAAGAATTGCTCTCTCATCAAAAACAAGCCTTGCCAGCTGCTCTTCGGATGCCCGCTCAAGGGGATGGACACTTCGAGATTTTTTTACAGTATTTTCTATTTTCTCTCGTTCTTCATCTGCGAGATCCAATCTCCTTCCGGGATTCTTTCCCAACTGGAGTCCATGCCTGATCTCTTCATCAACTGCTTCAGCATAGACAAGGGGATTTTCCTTCGTCCCCCTGTTTCTAAAAAAGAGGTTGATTTCAAATTCAGCCCTCTCTCCACATTCTACAAGCCGAGTGAATCCCTCTGCTTCAGGATGATCCATTAGAAATGAATTTTTATTTGGATCTGTCTCTTCTCCCCCTATGATGTGAACACATACTTTTCCTCGACCATAGAGAGGCTCTAATTTTTTTAAGATTTTCTCTACAACCTCTTGTTCACTCAGTTTCAACTCAGGGAGCTCTATCTCTTGCGTCTTTATTTCATATTCCGCTCTTCTTTTTTGTTCTTGTTTGGGTTCCAAATTTAGAGGATCTTCAGCTTCTTTTCTTTCTTCATCAAAATCAATAGGAGCACGCCGCGGGCGAGCTGTCGGCTCTGCGAGCGGCGGCTCTGCGAGCGGCGGCTCTGCTTGCTCTTCTTTTACAGCATAAGATTCGAATAGCGATTGTTCTACAGATGGAACCGCTTGGGGTCGCGTTTCAGCCGTTCTGATTTTCTCTGTCCCGGGATTACTTTCAGACAATGAATTTTCCAATGAGTTTAGAGGATTTCTCGGGGGAGGGGGCGGCTTCTCTGTTTCGGCGCTTAAAAAGAGTCCTGAAACAGAATCAACGAGGCTTTCCCAACTATTGAAGAGACTATCAGTAATTCTCTTTGCAAGAGATGGCTCCTGCACTGCTGTTTGCAAGGCCGCCGCCTCTCTTATTTCCTCTTCTTTGGCTTTCCTTTTTCGCCATTCCTCAAGATATTTTTCCGCGTCGATCGGCTGTTGGGTTTTGGGATCGATTGCCGGGCGTAGCCCTTTATATATTTTCTCGTTCATATTCCAGAATACTTCATAAGCAACGCTGACGGTAGCAAGAGGGTTTGTTTCTTTCGATCTTTCAACGACCATGACACCTCTAATTTTATGAGTCCATCGATCATAATGTAATTCTTTTAAAACTGCCCCAGAAAGGACAACCCTTCGTCCCTTTTCGAAAACAGTCATCTCATGCGGCGATTTGGGGTGAGTTACCGCAATTTCCTGGAAAACGAGATATGGCAATTTCGTTTGTTCGAAATCACGAAGAATATTTAGGAATCTTTGACTTCTTTTTCCTTCTGGCGGAAGATTTATTTTTTCAAATTCTTCGGGGGTGTCAATATACCGCAATGCCCGTTCTACAATAGCTTCGTGGGCTTCATAAGTGTCAATGTGATCTGAAAGAGTTAAAAGCTGATTTGCGCGATGAATGAAAGTATTTATTTCCTCAATGGCGGGGGCTTTTGAAAAGAAAGGACCGATATTTTTAAAAATGAGATCCAATCTTGCTTTTTTTTCTCCAAGCAGCGAAGACCCAGAAGATGCCTCATCTATCAACCTGGAAAAAATGTAACCTGATTGGGCTTGGAGCAATGCCAGCTCAACCAATCTGCGAAATGTGTCAGGTAAGGGGGGATGGAGAGCCAGTTCAAGCACCTGTTCATCTGATGGATTCATTTCAAAGAAACGATCCAGATTTTGAGCAATCAACTTATCCGTCTCTGATATTATTTCTGGGGATATTATTTCTGGGGATATTATTTCGGGGAAGAACGTTAGCGTCTGCAGATGGGTTAGCAGTAAAAAATCGTTTGCCGATCTTGCAAGCGCAAGCCCTCTTTTTGCAAACTGGACTCCCAGGGGGGAGAAGCGAAATTCTCTCCTTAATGTCGCTGCTTCCTCCGCAGTTCCAGCCAACGAAAAAATACGATCGAAATTTGTCGATACAAAAGTTTCGAGCGTTTGGCGCTGCTCCTGGTTTTCACCCGTGCGCCTAAATTCATAAACCAGAGCGGCAAATTGAGTCGCCGTTTTTATAACCGAAAGTCCTCTCTCGAATATTTCCAGGCGGGTTTCGGAGTGAAAAACAGCATGGGAAAGAATGGCAATATCAGAAGGAGAGGGACGCAGAGCAAAGAACTTATCAAGATTTCGCCTGACCAAATCGTCTGATCTCTGTTTTAATTTCGGGTTGTGATCGTAAGATTTTATGGCGGTAGAATGAATATGCGCCAAGGCAAGATAATGATCGGTCTCATCCCCCGCGATAAGATAACCTCTTTCCCTCATCGCCATATCAATCTCTGCATTCGAAACAGACTGACGTATCAACCCAATATCGGAAAGGAGGGGATTCATAGACAAGAAGTGTTCTGAACTTTTTGAAATGATTTCCGCTTTGTCAGGCGGGGATGCAGCCCTCTCGAGAAAAGTGAAATACTCATCCACGGTTCGTGTCAACATAATCCCTCTTATGGCAAAGGCATGTTGTGTTAACGAAGAGAAACGACAGGTTCTTTCAAGTCTTAAAATGTCGTCAAAAGAGGGATGGCGTAAAGAGAATGTGTCAAGGCTCTTTAAAATGACCTTTTCATACGCTTGCTCAAACCGTTTGCTGAACGAACTGACTTTTAATTCGATTAATTTGAAATAATCTTCAACGCTTTTTACAAAGGGGAGGCCTCTTTTTATAAGTTCGGTATGAATAGGGCGTGTTTTTTTTTGAACTATCATAAAAAAGGGCATCGTTCTGTTTAAGACAAGTTCAGCCGAAACCTGGTTTCGAAGCTGCAGAATATCGTCAACAGATGGATTTGTTTCAAAAAAAACAGCCATCGATTCATAAACAAACAAATCAATACCCTGTTGATATGCATTGCTTGCCGGATTCATCGTCTTTTGAGCCAATGTAAGAAAATCTTTTGGCGTTTTAACGAGAGGAAGCCCCATTTTTAAAAGTCTCAGATGAATAGGAGCGGATTTATAATAAATTATTTGGGGGGAAACAGATCGGGAGGGTGAGAGGGTCGTCGTAAGATCGAATGCCCTTCTTCTTACGATTTCTTGCTCCAAATTTTTGATATCTTCAATAGAAGGATTGGTTTTCGAATATTCACCGATCGTTTCAGTGATAACATCCAGACACTCTTCCCCCTCATACTGCGTGTCCCAAAGATGTTGCAAATATCGATTGGGCAAATAGTCCCCATTGTTTTCATCGTCGCTTTCTCCCCAGGCCAGATTTGGCGCAAAGGGCATCATGAGAGCCGCAACCGGAAGAATCAGAAAAGTTAAAAATTTTTGAGAATTAAAAAGCATCATCTTACCAATCTTTAGACATGGGCGCATATACAACAGAACTGAATAAATTCCAAGCAGTGTCTAAAAAAAGATGATTTTTGGACGACGAGTGAATGTGCGATGAAGGAAAAAACCGAATGATTTCAAATAAATGTCTGGCTTATGGCTAGGGAGGTCTTTGGCACGTCTTTTGCTGGATTTCGGTTTTAGATGAGTGCGCCAAATCAGAGACGGATCAGAAAAATGACATATCTGGGATCGTTTTTTCTTCTTTTTTTGTCATCCCTTGTCTCCTTTGCCTTGCCGCCCGAAGGGTCGCAACCCGCAGGGTCCTCGTTTGATCCAAATGCTATTCGAAAATATCTTGAAGTGCTTTTAGACGACCCGACGCTTGAATTCTGCTACGAAAAAATCTTTAGTCTTTCAGAAAAACCAGCAGAAATTGTTGCATTTGTATCACAAGAACTGGAAGAGCGAATCCAAACCGATCCGGATCGCGCTTATGAATGTCAGATACTTAAAACCTATTTTCTTTTTCGTCATGAAAAAGAAAGTCTTGCAGACGGCAGTCCTGCGGACGGCGGTATCTCACAAACGATGATCGATCAGCTAAAGGCGCTTCCCCTGCTTTCTCAAGACAAAGAAACAAAAAAAGCGGACGAACGTCGCAGATCAGCATATAACGATCTTCTCATGAAAATGCAGCTCTTTCTCTGGGAGAGAGATCCCGTTTCCCGGGAAAAGCTGATGGCCTATTATTGGGAAACGGTTTTGTCGAACTGGCAAGATTATCTTGAACCGGAAAGAGACAATCAACTCCTAATGAAGGCTATTTTGGCGTTCTATTTTGAAGAATCGAAAGAGGGGATAGAAGCCCGAAAAATCTTTAAGAGCCTGCT
>CAYMPL010000033.1:0-8135 GCA_964392415.1 uncultured bacterium
TTTCAAAATTTCAATGAACTCAACCATCCCCCGATTGGCGATATTAAACTCCCCGTCAAAATTAAACGCGCGCGGATCGGAGTCAGATCCATAAATCGCAATCTTTCGGTAATTGATATCGCCGGTCAGTTCTGTGGAATCCTGGTTCTTTTCATCTTTGGGTTGGAACGTTCCAATGCCGATACGATCTTTTTCCGAGAGGGTAAGCCGTCGGATTCTGATATGTTTAAGAATTTTATTCCAGTCGCCCGCATAGTGTTTCAGAAGCTCTTTAAAAATAAAACGGCATGGGGGACAAAGCCCGCCATCCATTTGAATTTTATGCCCCGATTTGATCCCTTTGTTTAACTCCTGAAGAGATTTATCTTGAAATTCTTCGGGGATCATTCGAAGGGGATCTTCATGCATCGGACAGGGGAACGTTTCAGCTCCCCCCAAAAGCCCTTTTCGGACCCCATCCTCCCCCCCCCCATCATGCCAAGAAAATGTGTAGAGCGCCCCCTCTGGCGTTTTTGAATAATCCTCAAGACCCCGTTTCAGAAGACGGCAGATCGTGCTCTTTGCCCCCCCGACAGGTCCATGAAGCAAAATAATGCGCCGCTCCGCCCCATAAAACCGGGCAGCCGATTTAAACACATTGACGAGCCGCATCAGCGAAATCTCAAGCCCAAAAAGCGCGTCTTTCCCGCCATGGGTGGCATCGTCAAAAAAGTTGTAGTGAACAATCCTTTTTCGGTTTTCCACATATTCTTTTGTGCCGTGAGATACGATCATATCGTACATACGCTGAAAGGCTGTACGCGTCGGGGCTGGATTTTCTTTAACGATAGCCAGGTAATCTTGAAAGGTACCGGTCCAGTTAAGATTTTGATATTGTTCCTTCTCTTGAAGGTCTTGAACGAGGGTGATGAACTGACGCTTGGGGTCTGTCATTACGCCTCCTTAGTGATAGGCACAGCTAAACTAGATCTGACTTATAAATATGCTTTGTTTTAGTTTATCAGTTTTGATTTTGGGGTGTAAAGCAATATTTTTTAAGCGAAAACTCCCCTTTACCTTTTATGGGCCGATATTCCAGATAGGTAAAATGTTTAACCCAGTCGCCGAGATTAAAATAGGTTCTTTTTTTGCCAGTCGCCTCAAAGGAGTAATGATCCGGAAAATGATTGTGCCCCGCAATTAAAATATCGAGATCGGGGAATTGCCTGAACTTCTCTTCCGCAAGCTTTCTATAAAGCGAGACTATTTTTTCCTGAGAGTCGATATCCGTTTTGGCACATTTTCGGGAGCGGGAAAGTTCGGAAAGTTTTTGTCCAATCATCCAAATCAAGGAGGGGGGAATTATTTTTATCAGCCATTGAAAAGGACGACTCCTGAAAAAAAGCCTAAGCCATTGATAACCGACATCTTTTGTATTTAAAAGATCACCGTGGGTAACCGAAACCTTAAAACCATTTAAATAATAAATGGCCTCTCTCTCAAAGATATTTGCCTTTAAGATATCCGTAAAAAAGGGGCCGAGAAAAAAATCGTGGTTTCCTTCAATATAATCGATTTCAACCCCCTGTTTCTTAAGTTTCCTGAAGATCTCGAGTACTGCAATATAATGATAATAGCCAACATCTTTAAATCCGATCCAAACATCGAAAAGATCGCCGCCGATAACCAACCGCGAGAGTCGGGGGGCATTTTCTTCGAGCCAGCTCACAAACGCCTCTTGTATCGGATCATCAAGCCCTTTCAGGTGCAGATCGGAAACAAATAAAATTGTGTCACGGTTCATACATAGACCATTCGTTTTAAACTATCGCTGTAATACTGATTTTTACCAATAATCAGGTGATCCAGAAGGGTAATCCCTATCAAATGCCCGACTTTTTTCAAGCGCTTTGTTACCAAAAGATCCTGCACGCTTGGCGCAGCCAGCCCGCTCGGGTGATTGTGCGCCAAAATAACAGAGGATGCCCTTTTTTCAATCGCCGGCGCAAAGACCTCGCGCGCATGGATGAGGCTCGCATCTACCGTCCCCAGCGTAATGAGGCGCTCTTCCAGCAGATGATGCTGGTGATCCAAAAAGAGCGCAAAGAGATGCTCCTGGGGCTTTGCCCACAAACGATAATGGAAGTGGAGAAAAACGGCCTGACAATCCTTAAATCGGACCGATTCCTGACCCCCCGTCGCCTGCCATCTGCTATCGATTTCATCACCCACACGATACGCAAGCTCCAAAAGCGCTTCATCCGTAAGCTGGTTGATCTCTGTCATCATCTTTCCCATCATCTCTTAAAGATCCATAGCAACTGGCGTACCACACTTAATATCTTCTTAAAAAACCCCGATAACGAATTGATGAAACCCCCAAAAAGAAAGGCTGTGTTAGACTGGCTGAAAGGAATCCAGCGTATGATCGGCCGTTTTGATCCCGTGGCATCTTTAAAGAGCGCGTTATCACTTTGGTTTATCCTCTTTGCGTTGATCCCTTTGCTTGTCATTGTCTCCTATACCTCCTACCTCTTCAATCAACGAATGAACGATGAGCTTTTGAAACGGCTCAGCGCCTTTGAAAAAGGAATCGATCTCGAGTTGATCGATGTCGAAGAAAAACTTCGCATAGGGGGATTACGACACGCAAACGACTTTTATCTGATGAATCTCGTCCGCCAGGCGAAACAAGCCAGACAAGATAGAAAAACGATGTTAGAGAATGTAACTCAAAGCATTATTGAAAACTACATCACCGACCGGATCAGCTATTTCGATGAATCGGGAAGGCATCTTCTTTCTGTTTCCCCAAAACGGCTGGGGGAAGGGGCCCAGCTCCCCAGAGAATATCAGAATCTCCCCCCTTTCATTCTTGAACAGCTGGTGGAACAGCGGCAAATCATCGCAAAACTCCCGCATCCCAATGTCGGTTTTTCAATCGACTGTTTTACAACGATGAAACTCGCCGGAAAAACAATTGGCATTATGAAAGAAACCGTTTTATTGGATCGCTACTACAGCTTGGGAACCAAGGCAAGAACAGGGCTCGACATTTGTCTTCTCGATCCGAATTTTCAACTTCTGATTTCCACTTTCTCGCTCGCAAAAGAAAGATCATTCCGATACCCGGAAAAAAAATACGAAAAAATTATCTCCCGAATCGAAGTGAAAGATGAAAACTATCTCATGATGACAAAAGGGCTCTTTCAGGAGGACGGCAAGCCTTTTGGCTATCTCTCGATTCTTGTCTCACGCGCCAATACCGACAAAACCCTCTCCGGAATCAGAAATATTTTTATTTTAATCTCTTTTGGGCTCACCATTATCGTGATTCTTTTTACGCGCGTTGCTTCAAACCAGCTCCTTCGCCCGATCGATCAGCTTCTCCTTGCAACGCGAGACATTGAAAAAGGGATTGAGCGCCCCGTTGCGGTTCCCCCGATGCAGGAGATTGGAAAGCTGGTCAATTCTTTCAATGCCATGTCCGGCTCACTGCTTAAAGCAAGAAAAGAGCTTGAATCAAAGGTTGAACAGCTTCATAAAACCAACGAAGAACTTAAAAACACGCAGGCACAGCTGATTCATACTTCGAAAATGGTGTCACTCGGTCAACTGGTGGCCGGCATCGCGCATGAACTCAATAATCCGATAGGCTATACTTACAGCAATATCTCTCATCTCAAAGACACCATGCCAAAGATCCATGAAATGATGAAGAGACTGAATGAAGAGATCCCCAAACTTCCAAAAACAGCGCAGAAAAAAATAGAAGAATTAAAAAAGAAGCTCAATTTTGATTTTATTCTCAAGGATATCGACAACATCATTCAGAGCAGTCTCGATGGAACTCAGCGGACAAAAGAGATCGTTGTGGGACTTAGAAATTTTTCACGCCTCGATGAGGCTGAAATCAAAGAAGTCGATCTGCACGAGGGGCTTGAAAATACGCTGAAGCTCTTGACGAGCGAACTTAAAAACAGGATTACCGTCCACAAGGAATATGGAAAACTCCCGAAAGTCAGCTGTTATCCGAGTCAAATCAATCAGGTTTTTCTCAATATCCTGACAAACGCGATCCAAGCCATCTTTGATAAAGGGGATAAGGGAGAAAAAGGGGATATCTGGATCCGAACAATGGTCGTCAAAGATGAAATCCAAATCTCTATCCGGGATTCGGGAAAAGGGATCCTGCCAGAGCATCTCGACCGCATCTTCGATCCCTTCTTTACAACGAAAGACGTCGGCAAAGGGACCGGCCTGGGACTCTCTGTCTCATACGGAATTATCAAAAAACACAAAGGAGAAATCCGCGTAGAAAGCAAAATCGGCGAGGGTTCAACATTTACCATCGCGCTCCGCAGCGGTGAAACCCTGAGCTGACTCTGTACCAAAGTTTTATAAGAAGTTGCCTGGAAATACCCGCTCTCATTTAGTCTGTAATGGATCAAACACAGATTAGAAGCGTCCTCATCCCGAGGAGCGCAGCGACGATGGATCCCTTTGTGTGATTATGGTTTCAGGATGTAACCTATGCGTTTGAAGTTGGACTAAACGGTGTGGATAGAGAAGGTACTAAAGTTTACAGTTTTGACCCTTCTTCATTTTTTTACTATGCCACCACAATAGATTAGTTCGTAAACAAGCGTATTATTCTTAAAAATTTTTTCTATTCCATTAAATCGCTTGTAATCGCCAAAATTCATATCACGATATTCACAACAATCTTCCGAAAAATAAAATCCTCCTAAAAATCGATTTTCTTCCTGATACATTTTAGAAAGCGCTTTTACTAAAACTGTAACTGCTTCATCCCCAGTAAACTGCTTTGGTTCTATAAAGATAACCATAATAAACCATGCTCCATAGTGGTTCATTCTTGAAAGTTACATGTTCTTGACCACAAAAATCTGAGAATCCTACAAATGAATCATGGTAATGAAATTCATCTTCATCATATGTAATATCATAAGAACCTCTACGAGAAGCTTCTATCTTTTGACCACCTTTTAAGGCTCCAACCCATCCATTTGCTTTTGCTTTAACAATAAATTGTTCTAAATTCATTTTTCTATGGTTGGCAGTTTTTTCCCTGTTACTTTTTCCCAAGCAAGATCAAATGCTTTTTTACGAGGTAAGGCAGAATCTTCCTTTAGAAGTATTGCTTTCGTTTCACAAATTTGATCCATTTGCTTACAAGTTAATTTACCGTATTTTTTAATTTGTGCTTCTTCTTCAGCCTTCAGCATTTTTTGATTTTCCGGATCATTCCAATCAAATTCAGGAAGATCTTTAAGATCGGAAGGCATTTTATAGGCTTTTCCACCAACGTAAAACATTTCATCATCCTTTATAGAAGTATTTTCTATAGGTTTGTCTTGAACAGATTTTTCCAAAATGCGCCCTAACTTCTCTCTCTTCTTTCTTCGATTGATCGTAATATCCATCTTTTTCTATTTTCTTAAAAACCTCTATAATTTTTTGTTCCTCTCCAGGATGAAGAATAAGTTCTTTTTCATGTTGAATATCTCGATAGAGACGAGCAGCATGTCTAAAAAGAATACTTAAATTCTCGTTATTCAAAAATCTTATGTATTCTCGATCCCTATCGTAAATATATTCATAAGTAGGATCTGCGTCAATTCGCATTTTATCCTTTAACCATTGTTCTTTAATGGCCTTCAGCTCTTCTTCAGTATAGTCATCTGATTTTCTTTTGGAACTCATAAACATAAAGGATTATCATTGCCGTATTTGATTTAAAAGCTCTTTCTGAAGACTAAAAACATGAACACTATGCATGCAAAAGTTATCCTGACTCAATGATACCCCGTGGAGATCCCTCGTCGCTTCGCTCCTCGGGATGACGGGTGCAGCAAAAATTTTTTGATCCGGCGGACAAAGAAAGGCCCCGAAAAGATAAGACCTGTATATAGCTCGATAAGAGTGGCGCCTTTTTCAAATCTTTCTTTCACGTCTTTCGGCGTTAAAATTCCGCCGACTCCGACCAAAACCATCCCTGTTTTCATGGCGTGAATACTCTCTAATAATGAAGTTGCTTTTTCCTTGAGCGGTCGGCCGCTAACCCCCCCCTTCTCAATATCTGCTCCCTGAAGCAACTGATAATCGGTCGTTGTATTGGTCGCAACCATTGCAGAGATTTGATACTTTTCACAGAGAGAAACGGTCTCTTTCAGCTCTTCACCTGTTAAATCGGGAGAAATTTTCACAAAAAGGGGACGCTCAATCATTCCCCTCTCCTGTGAAAGATCATGTGACTTTTTTCTTAAATTCCTCAATAAGGGCTCCAGATATTGTCCCATTTGAAGATTCCTAAGCCCCAACGTATTGGGGGAGCTGATATTCACCACAAAAAAATCGAAAACCGAATAGCCTTTTTCAAGACAAAAGAGATAATCATCGATCGCTTTATCAAGGGGGGTCTCTTTCCCCTTCCCAATATTCAAGCCAATAGGAATTTTAATTTTGTTCCTGATCTTTTGAACCCTGCCCACCACCGCTTCAACCCCGTCGTTATTGAAGCCGAGCCAGTTCACAAGCGCTTGCTCCCTTATAAAGCGCCTGATTCTCGGCTTTGGATTTCCAGATTGCGCCTGAGGGGTCACTGTTCCAATTTCAAGAAATCCAAACCCAAGAGACTGAAATCCAAGAATGGCGACCCCATTTTTGTCAAAACCGGCTGCTAATCCAATGGGGTTTTTAAAATGAAGACCACGGATTTTTTTTTCAAGTCGTTCATCTTCAAATTGACAGATGAGAGAAAGAAACCATTGGATCGGACGCAATGAAAGAAAAAATAAAGTGATATGGTGAATCGTTTCGGGATCAAATAGAAATAAAAAAAATCGGAAAAATTTATAGATCATCTTCTAATATCTGAATGATCCCATTAATAATATCAGATTTTGTTTCAACGCGTGTGAATGATGCTGTTCCCAACTCCGTTTGGTGAGATCCTTCGGCGATTCGCGCCTCAGGATGACGGCATCTGCGAAGAATAAATCCAGGATGTTTTTGTCCCCCCATCTGGGAGAGATCATTCACAACGACGGCGTGAACATTCATCGTCTCAAGCGCGTTCATGCCGATAGTCTTAAGCTCGTCTTCTGTTTTCTGCCATTCCAATTTAAAGCCGATCTTTAAAAATCTTTTTTTATCTGAAAGAGCGCCATCCACAACACGGATAATTTTCTCCGTACGCTTAAAATCTATTTGCAGCGGTTCAGAGGAAGAAAGTTTATGCCGCGCCATTTCAGAGGGAACGTGATCCAAAACCGCTGCCGAAAAGATCGCGGCAGAGACTTCTTCCGAACGCAGCTCGGAAATGACAGCCTCCTGCATTTCCTGGGGGGTCTTTACCTTCACCACCCGATAAAAATCGTGGGGCTTAACCTCACCCGGACCATAAACCAAAACCGGGTTCGCCCCTCTCATATAAAGTTCCTGAGCCAATCTCACTCCCAGCTCCCCACTCGAATAGTTTGAAATAAACCGCACCGGGTCTATTGGACCGCGTGTGGGTCCGGCGGTAATCACAATTTTTTTACCCGAAAGCTTATCTTTCTCGTGAAGCCGATGACTCACAAACGAAACAATGGTTTCGATATCCAAAAATTTCGCCTTTCCTTCTTCCCATTTCGGTTCAAGAAAGAAAAGATGGGGATCTTGTTTCAGAACAGCCAGATTTCTTTCAAGAACCGGATTGTGAGAGAGCGACTGATGCATGGCGGGGACAAAAACAATCGGAAGCCTTTGACCCCATGCAGAGGCAATCGTCGTCGTCACCACACTGTCAGCAAACCCGAGCGCAATTTTATTGATCGTATGAAGGGTGGCTGGAGCAACCAAAACAAGATCGGCTTGAACAATATGTTCCGCGGTGGGGGTAAAATCGGTGATCACCTTCCCGGCCGTTGCCCACTCTAAGGAAGTGGGTGTGATGAACTTTTGGGCCGAAGGGGTCATGTAAGCATCGATTTCCGCGCCAAACCGACGAAGCTCTCTGCCGAGCTTGACGCACTCAACCGCCCCGATACTCCCCGTCACACAAAGAGCAATTTTTTTTCCACGGAGGAGGTTGGATTTAATTTCTACAGAGAGATCACCTTGTGCCATGCCCCCTTCTACATCATTTT
>CAYMPL010000033.1:8235-21376 GCA_964392415.1 uncultured bacterium
TTTTTGAAAAGATTTATAAATATTTCTATTCCCTGTCACGAAAATTCCTTCTTTGAAAACCTGGATAAAGAAGGAATTCCCAAGCGCAATTTTTTGAAGACTATGTTTTGCCGCGCTCAGGATGACCAAATCGCCGTCTCAGGATGATTAATCGCCGATTGCGCGGCGGCCAATCGTGCCTGTGGCACCCGGTAGGGGGAACAGCTGACGTAATCTAAGCCGGAACGGTGGCAAAATTCAATGGAGGCGGGATCGCCGCCGTGCTCGCCGCAAATGCCGAGCTTAATGCCGGGTTTTGTCTTTCGCCCCAGCTGGGATGCAATCTCAACAAGCTTTCCAACACCGGTAACATCTAATGACACAAACGGATCCCCCTCATAAATCTTACTTTCAATATATTTTGGGAGAAAAAGCTCGGAGTCATCCCTTGAAATCCCAAACGTCATCTGCGTCAGATCATTCGTGCCAAATGAAAAGAAATCGGCAATCTTTGCAATCCGGTCAGCCGTCAGCGCGGCCCTCGGAAGTTCAATCATCGTTCCAATTTTATACGCTACCCGCGTCTGATAACGACTTTGGACCTCTTCGCAAACGCTCATAATATATTCGCGAATAAATCCAAATTCTTTTACATCCCCAATAATCGGCACCATGATTTCCGGATAGAGTTCTATTTTCTCTTCCAACACAAGCTCACAGGCAGCCTCCATGATCGCCTGAACCTGCATCTGATAGATCTCCGGATAGGCAATTCCCAAACGACAGCCTCTAAACCCCAGCATCGGATTAAATTCATCAAGGCTTTTGGCCTTCCTCTTAAGTCGGGAAAAGGGAATATCGAGTTTCTTTGAAAGTTCGGAGAGATCCTTATTGTTGTGCGGCAAAAATTCATGAAGGGGGGGATCGAGCAGCCGGATCGTTACCGGATATCCCTTCATTTCCCGAAATATTTCCACAAAATCCCCTTTTTGCATCGGAAGAAGATTTGCCAATGCCTTCCGGCGCGCCTTTTCACTATCGGCAAGGATCATCTCGCGCATCGCATCGATACGAGCGAGATCAAAAAACATATGTTCCGTCCGACAAAGACCGATCCCCTCGGCGCCAAATTCTCTCGCCACCCGGGTATCATGAGGGGTGTCGGCATTCGTTCTCACTTTGAGTGTTCGTATTTCATCGACCCACGACATGAGTTTATGGTAATCGGGACCCAGCTTCGGACGAATGGTAGGCACCCCTCCCAAATAAACCTCGCCGGTGCTTCCGTTGAGAGTAATCGTATCTCCTTCTTTAATCAGAGTGTCTCTGACAGTCATCTGGGACGTTTTGTAATCGATATGAAGCTCATGGCATCCCACCACACAGCACTTCCCCATTCCACGGGCAACAACGGCCGCGTGTGACGTTCTCCCCCCTCTTGCCGTTAAAATTCCACTCGCCACATTCATCCCATGAATATCTTCCGGGGAGGTCTCCATCCGAACCAAAATCACCGACTCTCCTTTCTGGATCCACTCTTCTGCCCGGTCTGGAGAAAAAACAACAACCCCCGTCGCTCCTCCGGGAGAAGCAGCAAGCCCCTGCGCTACCACCTCTTTTTTTGCCATCGGGTCGATCATCGGGTGCAGAAGCTGTTCAATCTGTTTCGGATCGATTCTTAAAATAGCCTCTTCCTTCGTAATCAATCTTTCCTGAACCATCTCAACCGCAATCCGGATCGCCGCCTGAGCCGATCGTTTGCCGTGGCGTGTCTGAAGAATCCAGACCTTCCCCCGCTGAACCGTAAATTCAATATCCTGCATGTCGCGATAATGGATTTCGAGACGTTGAAAGATCTCAGTCAACTCCAGATAAACAGCCGGCATCATTCGTTCAAGCGAGTGTGGAAGAAGGGGATCGGTAATCGGCGCAGGTGTCCGAATGCCGGCCACCACATCTTCCCCCTGGGCATTAATCAAATATTCCCCGAAAATTTTCTTCTCACCGCTGGAGGGATCGCGTGTGAACGCCACACCGGTCGCGCAATCGTTCCCCTGATTCCCAAACACCATCGCCTGAACATTCACAGCTGTCCCCCCATCTTCCAAAATGTGATGGATTTTCCGGTAGGTTACCGCGCGGGGTGAATTCCATGAACGAAATACGGCCCCAATCGCCCCCCAAAGCTGTTCATAAGGATCTTGCGGAAACTCCTGTCCAAGCATCTTTTTAACAACGGTCTTATATTCAAACACCAGTTCTTTAAGATCGTCGCTGACGAGATCGACATCGCTTTCAATTCCCCGATTTTTTTTCTTCTCTTCAAGCAGGCGCTCAAAATGCTTTGCCTCGATCCCTAAAACAACATCGCTATACATTTGAATAAAGCGACGGTAACTGTCGTAGGCGAAACGCTCTTTTTCCGAAATTTGGATCAGCCCGGGCAGGGTCTGGTCATTCAGCCCCAGATTTAAAACGGTATCCATCATTCCGGGCATGCTGATTTTTGCCCCTGAGCGGACCGAGACAAGAAGCGGCTTCTCAGGGTCGCCAAAACCGGCCCCCATCACCTCTTCCACCTGATCCAGCTTCTCTAACATCTCTTTTTCGAGACTCGCCGGATAGTGATAGTGATCGGCATTATAATGGCTGCAGACTTCCGTTGAGATGGTAAATCCCGGTGGAACAGGAATACCGATGCGGGTCATTTCTGAAAGCCCAGCCCCTTTTCCTCCCAATAGATCCGGTCTCTTTGGATCACCCTCAGAAATTCCGTTTCCAAAAAAATAAACAGTGGGGGGCATTTATTTTACTCCTCTATTTTTTTCTTCAAATAGTCCAAAAGCGAATCGATGCCTACCCGCTCCTGCTTCATGGAATCACGAAAACGAACCGTCACCGCGTGGTCTTTCAACGAATCAAAATCAACCGTTACGCAAAAGGGCGTCCCGATTTCATCCTGCCGCCTGTATCTGCGGCCAATGCTTCCGCTCCCATCATATTGGGTCAGTCCATACCGCCGCATTTCATTTTGAAGCTTTCGGGCAATCTCTATCAGCTCCGCATTTTTGATCAAAGGGAAAAAAGCGACCTTCACCGGAGCTATTTTTGGATGAAAACGAAGAACCGTTCGCTCTTCTTCTTCTTCATAGGCATCGACAAGACAGGCCAAAAGGGTGCGATCACATCCGACGGATGTTTCTATAATGTAGGGAACAAATTTCTCCTTTGTCCCCTCTTCAAAATACTCCAGCGATTTTCCCGAATATTTTTGATGGCGATTCAGATCAAAATCGGTTCTGTTGTGCAGTCCCTCGATCTCCTGCCATCCAAAAGGAAACTCATACTGAATATCGAAAGCCTCTTTCGCATAGTGAGCAAGCTCTTGCTTTTTTTGCCGATAGAGCTGAAGTCTTTTTGGATTCAAACCGATTGCCTGATGCCACTTCATCCGCTCTTCTTTCCAATATTCAAACCACTGATCGTCTGTCCCCTTCTTTACAAAATACTGCATCTCCATCTGTTCAAATTCACGTGTCCTGAAAATAAAATTCCCCGGGGTAATCTCATTTCGAAAAGCCTTCCCAATCTGGGCAATCCCAAAGGGGATCTTTTTCCGAAGCGCCGTCTGCACATTTAAAAAATTCACATAAATCCCCTGAGCTGTTTCAGGACGCAGATAGGCCACACTCGACTCATCCTCCAGCGGCCCCACAAATGTCTTAAACATGAGATTAAACAGCCGCGGCGGGGTTAACTCCCCCGCGCACTCGGGACATGTTGAACCTTTCACCCCATCCGCGCGAAATCTTTTTTTGCATTTTTTGCAATCGACGAGGGGATCGACAAATCCCTCGATATGCCCGGATGCCTCCCAAACTTTCGGATGCATGAGGATCGATGAATCGATCCCTTCGATATCGTCGCGGCAAACCATTGCCTGCCACCAGAGCCGCTTCAAGTTGTTTTTCAGTTCAGCGCCGAGCGGACCATAGTCAAAGCAGCTCCCGATCCCGCCGTAGATTTCACTGCTTTGAAAAACAAATCCCCGTCTTTTGCAGAGAGAGACGAGGGTCGAAAGATCTTTCATCGTTTAATATCCTTATAATGAGCTTGCGAACTGAAGTTGATAAAAATGCGCATACGCCCCTTTGCGCTCAAGCAAAGAGAGGTGTGTTCCTTCTTCCACAATCCTCCTCCTGTCTAAAACAATAATCCGGTCTGCGTGCTGAATGGTAGACAACCGATGCGCGATAATAAAACAGGTTCTCCCCTCCATCAGCTGTTCAATCGCTTCCTGGACCAAAACCTCAGATTCGGTATCGAGCGCGGAAGTAGCTTCATCCAAAATCAAAATGGGCGCGTTCTTAAGAAGCGCCCTGGCAATCGAAATTCGCTGGCGCTGGCCGCCCGAAAGCTTGATCCCCCTTTCACCAATGACGGTATCGTAGCCCAGCGGAAGTTTCATGATAAATTCGTGCGCGTGCGCGGCCTTGGCCGCTTCGATGATTTCCAGTTGGGAAGTCCCCTGTTTCCCATAAGCAATATTGACGCTCAGCGTATCGTTAAACAAAAAGACATCTTGCGCCACAATTGAAATCTGATTCCTGAGAGACGCCACGGTGATATGCCGTATATCCATGTCATCGATCAGAATGGAGCCGGAACTGACATCGTAAAAACGGGGAATCAGATTTACGAGAGTCGTTTTACCCGCGCCGCTTGAGCCAACCAGAGCGATGACCTCCCCTTTTTTAACAGAGAGATCAATGCGCTGAAGCACCTGTTCGGTATCGTATTTGAATGACACATCCGAAAAACGAATTTCCTTTGAAAAAGACTTGAGTTCCACCGCCTGAGGGAGATCGACAATCGCCGGTTTTAAATCCATCATCGCAAAGATACGATCGGCAGCCCCCAATGCCTTTTGAAAAGAGACATTGAGCGAATTGATCTTTTTTACAGGATCAATCATCAGACCAAAAGCAAGACCTACAGAGAGCAGATCGACGCCATTGACATGCTCCACAAAAATCTGATTCCCGCCATAATTCGCAAAAAAAGCAAAACCGATCCCCCCAATCACCGCAAGAAGAGGCCCTGTCAATTTTTCAATTTTAATCCATTTCCATTGGATGGCGAGAAGATCCTCATTGTCTTTTTTAAATCGTTTTTGCAAATAGTGTTCAAGGTTAAAGGCCTTTGCGATCCGGATGCCGCTTAATGTTTCATGAACCGTGGCATTGAGAACAGCCCACCCCTCTTGTCGTCTGCCCGTCATTTTTCGTAATTTTTTTCCGATTTTTGTCACGAGATAAATCAAAGGCGGCATCAAAATCAGAGAAAGCAGTGTCATCTTCCAATTCCGGTAAAACGCAATTGCAAGAAGCCCCACAATGGTAAAGGGATCGCGAAAAAGAGAATCAATTTTGCCATATCCCTCCAAAAGCATCACCACATCCGAGGCGATGACAGACATCATTTTCCCGCTGGAGGCTTTTGAATAATAATCAAAGGAGAGAGAGGTATAGACTTTATAGAGTTCAAGACGGATCTCCTGAACCATCTTTTCACTGAGATAGGTGACCCAAATGGTATAGAGATAGCGGCAGATCGCGCAAAAAATAGTAAAACCGACGACAAGTATCGGCAGCATTTTGATCCAATGGGGATCTCTTTTTACCAGAATCCCTTCGATGAATGGTTTAACGGCCACCACAGCTCCGGGCTGAAACGAAGAAGCAAAAATCCCCAAAATCAAAAGCCCGAAAAACTTCCACCGATAAGGCTTCGCATATGAAAGCAGACGCCAGAATTTCTCCATAAGAATACCTGAGCGTTACAATATTCTGCTGCGCAGCGCAAGGGGTTAAAGAACGAGAAACTGTTTATCTCGACTCATTTTTTTAACTTTTATGGGATATAGCTATTAAATTCATGAGATGTTCCTAATAATCCACTGCACTGCGTCAAGCACATTTTCTGAGATGCAGTCTGGGTGTTCATGCAGAGGCACCTCTGTTTTTAAATTTTCGAGAGTTTCTCTCCCAGCCCCTGTTAGTACCAAAATGGTTTTACATCCTCCCTTTTTCCCAGCACGGATATCAAACATCCGATCTCCAATGAAAAAGGATTTCTGAAGGGCGATCTGGTGTTCGCGCACGGCACGCTCTAGGAGACCCGTGTTTGGCTTTCTGCAGAGACATTCATCGGTCGGATGGTGTGGACAATAGTAGATGGAATCCAAAAAAGCCTTTTTTCTTGCAAGCCGCGCTTTGAGCTTTTCGTTGATCTTGATCAGCTCTTCTTCTTTCAAAAGCCCCCGCGCCACACACGATTGGTTTGTCACAACGATGGTTTTAAACTGATGTCGGTTTAGAAGTTTAATCGCCTCAAATGCTTCTTTAAAGATTTTCAATCTTCTGATATCGGTCAGATAATTCGGCTCTTCATGATTAATCGTCCCATCCCGATCGAGAAAAACAGCTTTCATTGCGGGGGAGATTAAACAAAGGGGGGGAGGAAGTCAAATCGACGGCTTGTATAAATAACTGGTTTTACCCACCAGCCAGAGATTCGAGGAAGGGATACGATTTCGGCTCTTTCTCCAGATGATGAAAAAGAAAGGGGGGGAGATATCTTTTAAGCTCTATTGAAACCTTTTCATTCAAGGGGAACATTTTTGTTTCAGAAATCATCCGGTCCAAAAGGAGAATTGCTTGAGAGGAAATCCGGAAAGCCTGATTCCGGTCTGCCCCGGCGCATGTGGCGCAAAGAATGCCGCCGGAAGAAATAGAGAATAAGATCTCCCCGGATAGCGCTCCTTTCGGCACATTGCATTTCACACATTGGCGAAGCATCGGCAAATAACCGATCTTTGGCAAAATTCTCGCTTCAAAGAAACGGGCAAGCCAATCTTCACGATGGGTTTTTTCAAGGGCTTTGAGGAAAAAAAATAAAAAATCAAAGAGCAGGGGGGATGGCTCTTTCTCCCGCATCACCCGCTCGACAATTTCCAAAAAATAACTTGCGTACGAAATTTTTTTTATGTCCTTCTTAATGACATAAAAAGCATCAAGCACCGTCATCTCTTCAAGGCGCGCCATCCCATAACCATGCTTTTCACGGTAATGGGCGGAAATATAAGTGAGGGTATCCAGCGCGGAGGAAAAACGCTTTCTGCTCCTTTGGGCGGCAGGGGCAACTACCGTGATTTTGCCATAATCACGTGTGAGAAGCTGCACACGTTTGTCATATTCTCGATATGGAACTGCTTTGAAAATCAAGGCGCGCGTTTTGCTAAAAAACGCCATGAATCCCATGAATCAATGAAGCAAGCTCAAAATAAATAAAAATTCCAATCACATCGACAATCGTCGTCACAAAGGGACCGGTCGCAAAGGCCGGGTCGATTTTAAAACGCTCAAAAATCATCGGTAAAAAAGAGCCCAGAACCGCGGCCACGATCATGGCAATCGCAAGCCCTCCACCAATCGCAAGCCCCAAGTGTCCAAATGAATTCCCCGGCTGAATGCTGGCAAAGGTTCCGGCAATCATGCCATAGAGGCCGCCCAAGAGCAGCCCCACTTTTAATTCTTTCCAGAGGATCCAGCCGATCTGTTTTGACCGGATTTTTCCCGTCGAAAGACCCCGCACGACAATCGTTGCTGTCTGAGTCGCCACATTTCCGGTCATTCCAACAATCAGCGGGATAAAACAGACCAGTATGATCGATTTTTCCAGCGTAAGCTGGAAAGAATTCACAACTTTAAACGCGATGATGCCGCCGAGCAGGCTGATGAAAAGCCAGGGAAGCCGGATTCTTGCTGATTTAAAAATCGATGGCTCGAGCACTTGAGCTTCACCTACCCCCCCCATTTTTAAAATGTCTTCTGTCGCTTCATCCCGAATGACATCAACAACATCATCAACGGTCACAATTCCAATAAGCTTGTTGTTCTCGTCAACAACCGGCAATGCCAGGAGGTTATATCGCGCAACCACTTTGGCGACCTCCTCCTGATCAGTATCGGCTCGCACACTGATGACGTCTGTAATCATCATTTCTTTAATTTTCGTTTCAGGTTTTACCTGAAGCAATTTCCGGAGGGATAAAACACCCGCAAGTTGTCCCACCTCATTCACCACATACACATAAAAAATATGATCGAGATCCATTTCCGTCTGAAGCCTTCTGATCGCCTGTTCAACCGTTGTCTCCTCCTCTAACGCGCAAAATTCGGTGGTCATAATCCCACCCGCTGTATCCTCCGGATAGCGCATGAGTTCCTCAATGACTTCTGAGCCTTTGGGCTCCATTCGTTTGAGAAGCGCCTGCGATATTTCTTCCGGGAGATACCCCATAATGTCGGTTACACGGTCAGAGGGCATCTGCTGAAAGATTTCAATAATTTTATCTTCTTCCAGATTTTCAAGAAGTGAAATAGCCTCCTTTGGTTCTAAAACCTGTAGCACCTCCGCTTTTTTCCCTACCACCGCAATGAGTCCAAAAACAGCCTGTTTGTCTTTCAGATCATCGAGCAACCGAATGACCTGCGCAAGATCAGCCGCATGCGCTTTTTCCAAAATCTTTTCAATATTTTTTGCCGCCCCGCGATGCAGAAGACGCACGATCGTATCGTGAAAAATCTGAATATTTCGCGTTGAACTCATGAAGCCATGACCCCAGCCTCAGGCATGGGAACGAACTTCTTTTGCTTATGAAAAAAATAAAGGATGCCGCCTATCATTGCCCAGACCGCAATCACTATCTGGCCTAATGTGACCATATCGGCCCCAATGGTCACAGGTCTGCCGTATGCCCATTCAAAAAGCTTGAGAAAAACCCCCTGCCCCACCCCCAGCCCCGCAGGCGCAATCGGAATCGCCATCACAAAAAGCCCTACCGGAATGAGGAATAGATATTGGGGGAAAGTTAAAAAATTCTCTCCGAGCGATTGCGCAACGCCGTAAAACAGCAACACATTAAAGAAGTAATTAAAAACCGTTAAAATTGCCGCTTTGAGAAGAATACGACGGCGCCTCCGATACGCCCATATCACTTCCGCGATACGGTGGAAAAAAGAAGGGACGAGAGAGGGAAGTCTGAAATCGCTCTTCAGGAAGAAAAACAAAATTCCCAAAAAAGAAACCATGGATAAAACAACAATGCCGATCCCAAGGGTTTTCAGTTCAGGCGTGGTCAGTGAAGAGGCGTTGACAAGAACCACTGCGGAGGTCATTCCAATCAACACAAAAAGCCCAATCAGGCGGTCCATCAGAACCGAAAATCCCGCAATCATTTTTTTCTCCTCATTGCGGGTAATGTAATAGGCCTTCACAATATCCCCGCTGATGGTGCCCGGAATGATGATATTGAAAAATTGCCCTATCAGAACCAGACGGAATACCTTGGCAAATGAAAACCGGATCCCCTGGGACCGGATAAGAAGCCACCATCGCCATGCGCTCATAAAGAGCGTCCCAAATCCCATGGCGATTGAAAACAAGATCCAGGGAGAATGAAAGAGGGCCTCTCTGATCTTAAGGAAATCGATTTTACCTGCCGCGGCAAGCCAGACAAAAATACCCGCGGCAAAGGAAAACTTTAAAATTTGAAATAGAATATTCTGGATTTTTTTTCTGCGCACCGCGAAATATTACGATAACACGATACCGATTGCAAACAGTTAGAGAGCGAAGGATCCCGTTGCAAATCGAACCTGAATCATCTAAAAAGCTGATATGGAAATCTCTGTCATCGGCACGGGCTACGTAGGCCTGGTCACCGGAACCTGCTTTGCTGAAATGGGGCGGGAGGTGGTTTGTATTGATATCGACGAAAACCGGATCGAAAAATTAAGCCTTGGGATGGTTCCTTTTTATGAACCCGGCCTCGAAGAGCTGGTTCAACGGAATTTAAAAAACAAACGGTTAAAATTTACAACGGATAGCGCCTTGGCCATTCAACATTCTAAAATAATCTTTATCGCCGTCGGCACTCCGACCCGGGAAGACGGCGTTTCCGATCTCAAATATGTCATCTCAGCGGCAACGGTCATCGCTCAAGCGATGAATGAACCCAAAACGATCGTTATCAAAAGCACCGTTCCGATCGGAACCTTTCGCCAAATCGAAAAAATCATCCGTGAAAAAACAAAATATGATTTTTCAATTGTTTCAAATCCGGAATTTCTGAAAGAGGGATCGGCTGTCTCTGACTTCCTAAAACCCGAACGCGTTGTTATTGGCACACAGAATGAACATGCGATTCAGCTGATGAAAGAACTGTATGATCCCTTCATCCGTTCCGGAAACCCAATTCTTGTCATGGACAATGCAAGCGCTGAATTCTCAAAATACGCATGCAATGCCTATCTTGCCATGCGAATTTCTTTTATTAATGAAATCGCAAATCTCGCTGAAGCAATCCCTTCTGATATTGAATCGATTAGAAAAGTGCTGATGACAGATTCGCGTATTGGCTCAAAATTTCTCTACCCTGGTATCGGTTATGGAGGGAGTTGTTTTGGAAAAGATGTTCGCGCATTGATTGCGATGGGTCATTCACGCCAAACCCCTCTAAAGATTCTTCAAGCTGTGGAAGAAACAAATGAAAAACAAAAAGAAATATTATTTCAAAAAACATACAGATATTTTCAGGGAAAACTCGCCGGAAAAACCATTGCCATCTGGGGACTTTCTTTCAAACCCAATACAGACGATATGAGAGATGCCCCTTCAATCGCTGTTATCCGAAAACTTTTGGACCACAATGTCAAAATTCATGTCTACGACCCTATCGCCATTGCCAATGCAAAATCGATTTTTGAAAATCGTCTGGATTACTATATCGATCGTTACGAATGCCTGCGCGGCGCAGATCTTCTTTTGATACTCACGGAATGGAATGAATTTAGAAAACCGGATTTTCAAAAAATGAAAGGGTTGCTTGCAAAATCCGTTATTTTCGATGGACGAAATCTCTTTTCACCCAAACAGATGAAAGAAGAAGGATTCGTCTACGAAGGGGTCGGTCTTTTATGAAGCGGGCCATTGTAACGGGAGGAGCGGGTTTTTTGGGTTCTCATCTCTGCGACACCCTTATCAAAAAGGAATATTCGGTCATGGGTATCGACAATTTCGTTACCGGCCGACATGAAAACATTGCCCACTTGAAAAATCATCCCGCCTTTAAGTTCATAGAACACGATATTACAAAACCTATTTCAATCGAAGAAGATGTCGACGCGATTTTTCATTTTGCCTCTCCGGCCAGTCCCGTCGACTACCAAAAAATTCCAATTCAGACATTAAAAGTCGGGGCGCTCGGAACACATCATGTTTTAGGCCTTGCCAAAGCCAAAGGAGCGCGGGTATTGGTTGCATCCACATCAGAAATCTATGGGGATCCGCTCAGCCATCCGCAAAAGGAAGCAGACTGGGGGAATGTGAATCCTATTGGGCCGAGAAGCTGTTATGATGAAGCCAAACGCTTTCTCGAAGCCATCACGATGGCCTATCACCGCACACACAAAATCAACACACGAATTGCGCGGATTTTTAACACCTATGGACCCAGACAGCGCCTCAATGATGGTCGTGTCATTCCGACCTTTATGACTCAGGCCCTGAAAGGCGAGGAGCTTACGATTTTTGGAAATGGAACCCAAACAAGGAGCTTCTGCTATGTGGATGATCTGATTGAAGGGATCTACCGTCTCTTTTTGTCGGATTATGCTTATCCGGTAAACCTTGGAAACGCACATGAACTCACCGTTCAGGATATAGCCGAAAAAATCATTCAAACGACCAAAAGCAGCAGCCGTTGTGTCTACCGACCCCTCCCTGAAGATGATCCAAAAGTCCGCAGACCCGATATTGCGCTTGCAAAGAAACTTCTCAAATGGAAACCAAAAATCAGCCTTGAAGAAGGGCTGAAACGATCGCTCCCTTATTTTAGGAGGAAAATATTGCAATGAATGTTCCCTTGCTCGATTTAAAGGCCGAATATCAGCGACTTAAGAAAGAAATAGATTCTGCGATAATCAGCGTTTTGGAAAGCGGTATTTTCGTTTTGGGTCCTGAAGGCGAAAAACTTGAAAAAGCAGTTGCTGAATTTTGTGAATCGCCCCATGCGCTTGCAGTATCAAACGGAACCGATGCCCTTCTTTTGGCTCTGCTAACGATTGACATTCAGCCAGGAGATGAGGTCATTACTTCAGCCTTCTCTTTTTTCGCAACCTCGGAAGCGATCTCATTTTTAAAAGCAACGCCGGTTTTTGTGGATATTCTGCCGGATACTTTTTGTATCGATCCAAAAAAAATAGAACAGGCGATCACCCCCAAAACGAGAGCAATTATGCCGGTTCATATTTTTGGACAATCGGCAGAGATGGATCCCATTATGGAAATCGCAAAAAAAAAGAATCTCTATGTCATCGAAGACGCCTGCCAGGCGATTGGGGCTGAATATAAAGGAAAAAAATGCGGTTCGATTGGAGACATGGGGGTTTTAAGTTTTTATCCTTCCAAAAATCTTGGAACCTATGGGGACGGCGGAATGTTATTTCTCAAAAAGGAAGCAGACTACATTTCTGCCCGCCAATATCGAACACATGGCGAATATCCGAAAAGCTACCGGCATAAAAAAATCGGAATGAACGCAAGACTTTCTGAGCTTTTGGCAGCGATTCTCAATGTGAAACTCCCGTATCTACGGGAATGGAACGAAAAAAGAAGGGAAAAGGCCTCTTTCTATACGAAACTGCTGGAAAGAGAGAATCTGATTCAAAAAATCTCCCCTCCGCGCGTGGCAGCAAATCAACACCCTATCTTCCACGCTTATGTGACTCTTACGAATGAGAAAGAAGCCGTTCGAAATTATCTGAAGGACCATGGAATTCAAACCGCAAATTACTTTCCAACACCGCTTCCTCATCTTGATTGCTATAAAGAAAATCACCGTCCCGGCGATTTTCCCGTTGCAGAAGAGGTCTGCCGCCGATCTCTCTCACTCCCCATTTTCCCCCAGATCGCAAGCCATCAACAGGAATATGTGATTCAAAAGATTAAAGAATTTTTTCGGAGAGTTGTTATTGATCAGTCGTGACAGGGTGTGCTTCCCATTCCTTAGTCCGATTAAATCGTTTTTTCGAAAAAA
>CAYMPL010000034.1:0-21169 GCA_964392415.1 uncultured bacterium
GATTCGCATACCCCAGCCCCAGCGTCCGGAATACAAAGCTTTTCTCTGCGATCTCTTTACTTGGAAATTGTGCCATTAAAACAGAGATCTCCAAAACGATCGTCCAGAGATGACAGGCATGTTTAAACGAGTCGATATCAAACATCCCTCTTTCGGCATCGTAAAATTTAAGAAGATTGATCGAGGCGAGGTTGCAGGCTGTATCATCGAGGAACATATATTCTGAACAGGGATTGGAGGCATTGATCCTCCCATCCTCTGGACAGGTATGCCACTCGTTGATAATCGTGTCATATTGTATGCCAGGATCGGCCGAAGACCAGGCGGCATGGCAGATCTTCTCCCAGAGCTCGCGCGCCTTAATCGTCTTTAATGTCTTCCCATCGGTTCGCGACGTAAGATGCCAATCAGCATCTTTTTCGACTGCTTCAAAAAAGGAATTGGGGATCCGAACAGAGTTATTTGAATTCTGTCCCCCGACGGTTCGATAGGCCTCAGAGTTCCAGTCGACATCGAGCTCTATAAATTCAATTTCTGTGAAACCCTGCTCGGCAAGCTGAATGGCGCGATAGGCATAGTTGAGAGGGATTTTAAAACGATTTGCCTCGCGCACCGCCTCCAGGAGCCATGGGTTCTCTTTAAGGCTATAGGCCTTTTGACCCAGCTCTTCTTTCTGTGACACGCAGGCTTTCAAAATCTTGGTGAGCGCTTCTTTGGTGGTTCGCGACCCCGCAACAAGCGCCACCACTTTTTGCTCCTCACGCACTTTCCATTCTATAAACTCGACGATGTCTGGATGATCCAAATTGAGACTGACCATCTTGGCGGCACGTCGTGTGGTCCCCCCGCTTTTGATCGCGCCGGCCGCGCGATCTCCAATCGACAAAAAAGACATCAGCCCCGAAGAGACGCCCCCGCCCGATAGTTTTTCCCCCGCCGCGCGAATCGCGCTGAAGTTTGTCCCGGTCCCCGAACCATATTTAAAAAGGCGGGCCTCGCGCGTCCAGAGATCCATGATCCCTCCTTCATTCACGAGATCGTCTTTAATCGACTGAATAAAACAGGCGTGGGGCTGTGGATGTTGATAGGCTGAAGCCGAGAGTTTCAGCTTCTCTGTTTTCGGATCGACATAATAGTGCCCCTGCCCCTTCCCTTCAATGCCGTATGCCCAGTAGATCCCGGTATTAAACCATTGAGGGCTATTGGGAGCTGCGATTTGATGAGCCAACATATAAGAAATTTCATCATAGAAATTCTTTGCGTCATTTTCGGAATCGAAATAGCCATATTTTTTCCCCCAATCGGTCCAACACCCGCTCAAACGATGAAATACCTCCCTCGCATCTGTCTCCATATCGGCATCTTTAGAACCATAGGGCGATTTTTTGGGGGCCAAACGAAGCCCTGCTTTCCTAAAATATTTTTGCACCAGAATATCTGTGGCAACCTGCGACCAAAAATCGTGGACTGTGACATGATGTGCCAGGAAGACGAGCGATCCATCGGGGTTTTTCAGCTCCGAAGGACGCTCTACAAATGTTATCCCGTCATACGGACTCTTTATGTTTTTGGTGAACTTTCGTCTGATTTTCACGCCGCCCCCATTCTTTTAATACCCATCTTCTTATAAAAATAGTAAAGGATTTTAAAAAGGAGTGTCAATGGAAATAATCAATAGGTAGTATTTTTTTCTAACTTTTTAAATAAAAAACACAATATATTGTATAAAATTTCCGACGGTAAATGTGCTAAAAACAGCTTTGGAAACGGGATTAAAAGGAATGTCTATTTTTTCGTAAAAATTTCCTCAACAAAAAACTGGGTTTTGGGGGGAATGAGCAACGCCTATCCCAAAAGCGCTTGCACGATCGATGAAATCTGAGTTATGGAAGGTTATCTCCAGGCGGATAGCTCAGTTGGTAGAGCATCGCCCTTACAAGGCGAGGGTCGTGGGTTCGAGTCCCTCTCCGCCTACCAATGAATCCCTGAGATATCCTTAGCCCTACAATGAACTTATTACTTTTTTTGAGAGGTTGCTAACCCAGGAGGGAAAACAAGTTGCAAAACGGAAGAGTCTCTTTTGATTAAAACCATCCAAATCAATTTCTTCTGAAAGGATTTTTGATCTTCCTTTTAATCCACGCAAATAAACAAGATCCAGCCATGCCTTTTCAGGGTAAGCAATGCGATGAATATTAAATCCAAAAAAAAGTTTTTCCTTCACGTGAAAGTACCGAATGTTCCCAAGAGGTGTTTTTATCTTAAAAGGCCGTCCTGAGGTAACCAAAGTGATTCCCCCTTTTGGAGATTGTGAGAGGCATTGATGGTGAAACAGGGCGCTCTCTAGTGACAGATAAGATGGAGAATATAATGCGATGGCAACTTCCAGAAGGGAAGGTGAATTGAGAAAATTCACCCAGAGATTTTTTACCCGAAATACAATTCCCTTTTTTTCCGCTCTTATCAAAAGCATCGCTGTGGCAGGCCGGGAAAGAGAGAGAAGAGAAGCGATTTCGCGAAGAAAGAAAACTTTCTTTTTATGATTTCGGGCAAGGATTTCAAATGTCTTTATCAATTCAATTTGACCCATTTTTATCTCATGTCGCCAGTTTCTGGCAGCTATTTAAAATATCGTTTAAAATGCTTTCTTTTTGAAATTCAGGGGGAAGGTATCGCTCCCATTCTTCCCTGGCACGGTTCAAAGACGATCCTTTTTTTAAACGACTATTCAAATTCTGATTGAACTCAATTAGTAAAAGCCTGCGTTCCTTTAATTTCAATTTTACAAGCATAAAGATTTCATTTTTTAGTAATTCCCAATCCGATTTTCTTAACCAATGAAACCAAAGATCAAAAAGATCGCGCCCGCCTAGATATTTTCGAAACGCGAGCGCAATCATTTTTTCCGCGAGAATTTCTGGCAGGGTAAGCGCTTCACAGACAAAACTGGATAACGAAGGAAATTCAATCACAATCGGTCTTGAAGTATGTGCTGGATAGGCTTGCGTGTCGATGTGCAAACGTATCGATTGAGAGCGGCTCAGCGAGCAAATTATTTTCCACGTTCTTTTTTCCGGCTTGGGGGGTTGTAGAGCTACCTTTGTTCTAAGCCATTGGGATGCTTCCCGAACGGCATTCTCAAGACCCTGAGATAGCTTTAAGGGATTCTTGATGTCAGTCAAATCAATATCCTCTGAAAAACGGGGGTTCCCATATCCCAACACAAGAGCAGTCCCCCCCATAAAATGCGCGCCGGGAAGAGAAAGATGTTTCAGTACAAGGACTTGTAACAATACCTGTATGGCCTCCATTTCACTGATTTTTTTCTCCGTCGCGTATTTTTGAATGCTTTCAAGAGGCATAACAATATATTAACAAATATGTTAATAAACAACAATAGGATTATACGATCTTTCTCCCTTGCGCGAGAAATCTACGTTGGACACTTTTTCAGCAGAATCTACTTATGGGAGGAAATCTTCAAAGAGGCAAATCAAAGGTGAAACATGGCTTGCGACTAACTGACAATTTTCTTAAACTCTTTCCCTGCCCGAAACCGGGGGACACAGGAGGCAGGGATGCGAATTGTCTCGCCGGTATGAGGGTTTCGGCCATTTCGTTCACCCCGTCGGCTTATCAAAAAAGTGCCAAAGCCGGTCCAGACCACTTTTTCCCCCTTTTTAAGAGAGTTTGTAATGATATCGGTGATGCTCACAATCATCTTTTCCGCTTCAACCTTGCTCACTCCATTTTCCCGGGCAATTTTCGAAATCAGTCCGATTTTATTCATAAAAAATAATCATCTTAAAAATTTGGTTAGCAGTTACTTCCCATCCCTGTCAAGAAAATATCGTTATCATTTTTGATGAAGAAGATAAATCGCTCCACGGTGATCAACAAGGTAGAGTTCATTCTCATCATCGATCCCAAAGGAGGAAATCGCAAGGTCAGAATCGATCAAAAGCTTTTTATTTTTGACAGGCACCCCATCGTACTTAAACGCCCAGATTCTCCCTGATCCATAATCGCCATAGATATAATATCCGAACAAACTTTTAAGTTTTTTCCCGCGATAAACATAGCCACCGGTGATTGAGATACCCTCTTCACGCCCATATTCAAAAATTGGAAGTTCTAAATTTTTAACATGACATCCCGCTCTGGGCAGAAAACAGTGCCTCCCCTCCATGATGTTCCAACCATAATTTTTCCCTTTTTGAATGATATCTATCTCTTCCCACGCATCTTGCCCAACATCCGCGGCATAGAGCCAACCCGTCAGACGATCAAAGCTAAAACGCCAGGGGTTTCTCAGACCATATGCCCAAATCTCCCCCCTCGCCCCTTTCTTTTTTACAAAAGGGTTATCTTTTGGAATCCGGTAGGTTTTTGAATAATTTACATCGATCCTCAAGATTGACCCGAGAAGCGTTGAGAGATTCTGACCATGACCCTGAGGATCTCCAGCACTCCCCCCATCCCCCACCGATATATAAAGATAGCCATCTGGCCCAAATTCAAGATGCCCCCCATTATGATTCGAATAGGGTTGGTCAAATTCGAGCAAAATTCTCTCTGAATCTCGTGCTTCAGAGGAAGCCAAAAATTCAGAAACCCTTGTTTTAAGATGTGTCGTTTCCGTGGTGTAGTTAAGATAAAATTTTCGGTTTGTTTTAAATTTTGGATGAAACGCAAGCCCCAGAAGCCCTCTCTCCCCACCTGCTTTGACACGATCGCTGATATCTAGAAATAATTTCTTCTCAAGAACGCCCTTGCGCATGATCTTGATTTTTCCCTCCTGTTCGACAATAAAAAGCCGGCCCGATCCATCTCGCGCAGATGTGAGAAAGAGAGGTTCTTGAAGTCGATCAACGATCTTTTTTAGGGTGTATGATCTCTCGGCATAAAGAGGATTAAGAGTGAAAAGAAGGCCTATGAATGCACCCAGAAATACAAATGAAAAATTTTGAAGTTGCATTTGTCCTTCAAAAGCATTTATCTTACAAAAACCGTATGGCCAGTATACTGACGAAAGATTCACAAATCAAAGCGCTTCTTCGGCAGACAAAAATCATTGCCGTTGTGGGACTCTCTCCTGATCCAACGAAACCGAGTTACGAGGTATCAAGCTACCTCAAGTCCAAAGGATATAAGATTGTCCCCGTCCGCCCGGACACGGCAGAGCTACTGGGGGAGAAAGCATACGCCTCACTTTCAGAAATCCCCTTCCCGATTGACATTGTCGATATCTTCCGCCGCGTCGAATTCATTCCGGAAGTGGTGGATGAGGCAATTAAAATCAAAGCCAAAGCGATCTGGATGCAGCTGGGGCTAGAACATGAGCAGGCCGCTCAAAAGGCGATAGCCAATGGTATGGATGTGGTCATGGATCGTTGTCTTTTGATAGAACACAAAAAATTCTTTTAACGAAATAACATTCGAAAATAAAACTTAAGGATTTTTGTCATCCACGGTTTTAAGAGGCTACGCATCCAGACTTCGCTCACCTTTTTTGAAACCTCTGCCATCGTCGGATAGGGATGAATCGTCGAAGCAAGGGTTTTTAGGCCAATCCCTTTTTGAAGCGCCAAAACAAGTTCCTGAATCAGATCGCCCGCATGGGGTCCCACCATGGCAGCCCCTAATATTTTATCTGAAGATTTTTTGGTAATCACCTTAATAAACCCGGTGGCTTCTCCTTCGCAAACAGCCCGATCGAGTTCGGAAATTTCATACTTATAAACATCATGCGCGATCTTTCTCTGCTTCGCTTCGGTTTCTGAAAGCCCTACGCGCGCCAGCTCCGGATCGGTAAATGTGCACCAGGGGACCACATCGGTAACCACCCTCGCTCTTCCGGGAAAAAGCGCGTTTCGAAGAACCCTTCTTGCCTGATAATCGGCAAAATGCGTAAACTGATAAGAGCCCGCCACATCGCCACAGGCATAGACATGTTTCAAAGAAGTCTGGCCATAATCGTTTATAATAATGCCCCGCTGATCCGTCGCAATTCCAACTTTCTCAAGCCCCAGTCCACCTGTGTTTGCCCTTCTTCCAACAGCCAAAAAAATCGCGTCACACTCAAAATTTTCTTCTCTCCCCAACGTTTCTATCGAGACAATATGATGTGTCGCCGCATGCAAAATACGCTGAACCTTCGTGCTGAAACGACACTGAATCCCCTCTTTTTGGAATTGGGACTCAATCACTGCTCTTAAGTCGGAATCCTCCCGCATCAGAATTCCGGGTGCAAAATCGATCAGCGTTACTTTACTTCCAAATCTTGAAAAAGCGTGCGCCAGCTCCGAACCGATCGGCCCCCCTCCTATAACGACAAATCGCTTTGGCAGAATCCGAATATCCCAAATATTTTCACTCGTCAGGCATTTTGCTTCTTCGCAACCAGGGACAGGGGGGACAACCGGAGAAGATCCCGTTGCAATCACAATTCGTTTTCCAAAAAGGGTCTCCTCGCCATTTGTCAGTTCGTGAGCGCTTTTAAAAGAATAATTTCCGAATTTGACATCGACCCCCAGCCCTTTAAATCTTTCAGGCGAATCATGCGGCTCAATCGTCCCCTGCACATTTTTAACACGCCGCATAATGTCTGAAAAATCGAATTCAAATTGACATTTTCGGATTCCAAATTTTTCCGCTGATCTTAGCGTATGGATAACTTTGGCTGATCGAATAAGCGCTTTTGAAGGGACACAACCGGTATTGAGACAATCCCCCCCCAGCTTTTTCTTCTCAATCAATGCCACTTTTGCTCCAATCGCTGCCGCCCCCGCCGCGCAAACCAATCCGCCGGATCCCCCTCCGATCACAATCAGATCATATTTTTGGCTCATCTTTCCTCCCTCTTTTTACCATACTTGGAATCAGCCAAAGAAGAATGACAAGCACAAAGGGACCCCACACCTCGATCTTTGTCCAAACACGGGGATCGGTCAGAGAAAACTGGGACGCCGCATTGCCAAGGCTAACATAAACAAAAATACCGGGAAGCATCCCGACGAGATTTCCCAATAGACAATCTTTGAGACGAACTTTGGTAAGACCGATCGTGTAGTTTAAGAGATTATAGGGAATCACCGGAATCAGCCTGAGCCATAAAACCACGGTGAATCCCCCTCTTTCAATCTTTCGATCGAGTTTTCTCAACCATCCCTGAGGGCTGCGGCTCTGCAAAAATCTTTCAATGGTCTGTCTCCCGACGCGCCTCGCAATCAAAAATGTTGCAAGCGCGCCTAAATTTGCCCCAATGACAACATAAAGAGTCCCTTCCCAGAGACCAAAAATAAGTCCAGAAAGCACGGTCAAGATCGTCCCCGGCAGGCAAAGGATGGCAACAGCCACATAAAGGCCCACAAAGACCAGGGGGGCATAAGCCCCCTGATCCTCAACTATTTTTTTTAAAACATCGAAATTCTCGCGTGAAAAATAATTCTTGGCCGGCGTAAAAAAATAAATCGCCAAAATGAGAACAAAAAAGAATAATCCCCATGCAATTTTTATATTCTTTGCGGCCATGGTTTGTATTATAAGGATGACGGAAACAAAATGAAAAGAAAAATCAATCCATTCAGGAAAGAATCATGCGGCTAGGCGCTCACATGTCGATTGCCGGAGGACTCGCAAAAGCGTTTGAGCGGGGATCAAAAGTCGGCTGTGAAACGATCCAGATTTTTACGAAAAACAGCAACCAATGGCATGCAAAAATACTTTCTGAAAAAGAAAAAGAATTTTTTTTCGAAGAAAAAGAAAAAACAAAGATTGATCCTGTTTTTTCGCACGCCTCCTATCTGATTAACATCGGCTCCCCAGATCCAAACCTCTATGAAAAATCAAAAGAGGCGCTGGTCGACGAATTGAATCGCGCAGAACAGCTCAAACTTTCATTTGTCGTTCTTCACCCGGGGGCCGCCATTCACTCCGATCCCCGGAGCGCGCTTGAACGAGTCGCGGCAGCCATTCATGATGTTTTTGAAAAAACAAAAGAATTTAGGGTAAAACTTCTGCTTGAGAACACAGCCGGTCAGGGGAGTTGTGTCGGACACCAGTTTGAAGATCTTTCAGCCATTATAGAAAGGGTTCCTGAAAAAAAAAGAATCGGCGTCTGTTTTGATACCTGCCATGCCTTCCAGGCCGGCTATGACATGCGGTCGGACAGCGGGTATCAAAAAACTTTCGAGGAATTCGACCGTATCATTGGGCTTTCAAAATTATTTGCATTTCATTTGAATGATTCTAAAAAAGGGCTTGGAGGGCGTCTCGACCGCCACCATCATATCGGAAAGGGAGAACTTGGAATACGCCCCTTTCAATTGTTGATGAACGACCGACGGTTTGAAAATATTCCGATGGTTCTTGAAACCCCCAAAGGGGAGGAGTGCCTCGAGGACCAGCAAGCCCTGAAACTGCTTCGAAGTTTTACAATGTCTTAAAGATTACCAGCATCAAAAGTAACAAAATTTGTAAGTTTTTTTCTATCCTTTTGATTTCTCAACTCAATTTTTTGACCTCCCTCCTGGCATCGTGATTGCACTTAAATAAAAGTAGGTATCGTTCGTTCTTTTTGAAATCAGAAAAAGGGGATTTCGATTTTTAATGAAATTTTAATGAGGAAATATGGCTGATCTCCATAAAAAAATATTTCCGTTCATTACATCATTTTTATTATTCATTTTTACAGAACCAGCCCTCGCCAAAATGAATCGGGCGCCGGCAGATCTTACGCCACCTATCCCTTCAAGTTATAATAGAAGACATTTGGCAAGCGATGTTCAAGATGCCGAAAGGTGGCTCAAAGATGGCCTTTGCGAGCCTACCTCTGAATCCCTCGACGCTATCGAAAGAATCCATTCGACCCTTAAAGAAATTCAGGAAATCAGACCGAAATAATTCCGATTTACTTTTTTAGCTTTTCCAGCGTTTCCTGAATGCGGAGCATCGCTTGGCGAATGTTCTCTTCGGAGGTCGCAAATGAAAATCTTAAGTGCTTGTCAGACCCAAATTCCTTCCCGGGAATGACAGCCACACGGGCTTCTTCTAAAAGAAAGGTGCACAAATCATCTGAATTTTTGATCCGGTTCCCTTTGTAAGACCGACGGTAGTAGTTTGAAAAATCGGCAAAGAAATAAAAGGCCCCCTGAGGGCGGAAACAGTTAGCGTCTCTGATAAGAGAAAATCCCTCCAAACCGACCTGACGCCGCCGGTCAAATTCTTTGACCATCGCAAGAACCCCCTCCTGGGATGTCGTCAATGCCGAAACAGCAGCTTTCTGCGCTATCGCATTTGCTCCCGATGTCGACTGACTCTGGAGAACCCCCATGGCTCTCATGAGCCGGTCATCAGCCCCCGTCACAAATCCGATCCGCCAACCGGTCATTGCGTACGTTTTGGAACAGGTATTAAAAATGACCGTTTTTGAAAATAGTTTTTTTGAAAGCCCTGCCATCGACACAAATTTCAGACCATCAAAGATAATTTTTGAATAGGCATCATCGCTCACAATCCAAATCGGTTTCCCCTCCAAAACAGAGGCAAGATCTTCAAGCTCTTCCCTCGTATAAACAGCCCCCGTTGGATTGGAGGGGGAATTAATGACGATCGCTTTTGTTTTTTTGGTAATTGCTTTTTTAAGCTTTTGGGAATCAAGCTTAAATCCTTCCTCTTGTATCGTCTGAACAATTCTTGGAACCCCTTGAGCAAGCTGGATCATTGGTGGATACGAAACCCAATAAGGGGATGGAACAATCACCTCATCCCCTGGATTTAAGGCAGCCTGGAAAAAATTATAGATCCCCTGCTTGGAGCCATTCGTAATAATCGTATTCTGCCAGTCATAGGTCAGTCCCAGATCTTCCAAAATTCTATTCGTTACCGCCTTCCTGAGATCGGCAATCCCCTCTGGATGTGTGTACTTCGTAAAACCCTCTTCCAAGGCTTCAACCGCCGCCCGCTTAATGTGGGCAGGGGTATCAAAGTCGGGCTCCCCGATGGCGAGCGAGATAATATCGATCCCCTGGGCTTTGAGCTGTTTTGCTTTTTCAGCAAGCAGCAGCGTTGACGAGGGGGGGACATGGCAAACCCGCCGGGATACGATCATTTGCCAAACTTCCTGTTCAGACGTTTTTCCACTTCGGCAGGAACAATATCTTTGAGATCGCCGCCCAGTCCCGCAACTTCTCTGACGAGACGCGAACTGACAAACGAATAGTTTTCACTCGTCATCATAAAGATCGTATCAATTTCAGGACAGAGTCTTTTATTCATCGAAGCCATTTGGAATTCATATTCAAAATCAGAGACTGCCCGAAGACCCCGTAAAATCGCATCCGCGGCATTTTTTTTTGCGTATGCCATAAGAAGCCCATCCCAATGATCGATACGCACGCATTTCTCTTTTTTAAAGACCTGAGAGAGCATCTCCCTCTTTTCTGAAACCGAAAAGAGCCCCTTCTTTTCCGGACTCTCAGCAATCAAAATAATAATTTCATCAAACAGGCGAAGTCCCCGATCGACAATATCGATATGCCCGTACGTGACTGGATCAAAGGAACCGGGATAAATAGCAGTTCTTTTTTTCATTGTAAATGCGTGCGGGCGCGGCAAAAACTAATCACCGTATCCCCATATTTCCTTGTATCAACTACGGAGAGCTGTTTCAAATCGTCTGGGATCAATTCATGGCGGCTATGCTGAACAACGATCATTCCGTTCTCTTTTAATAATAAAGAATTGTCCAACAACCTTAAAGATGCGGCCACAAAATCGTGCTCATAAGGGGGATCTATAAAAATAAGATCAAACGCACATTTCTTACGAGATAAAGCCTTCAGAGCCGCGCGAAAATCTGTTGGAAAAATAGTGACACGCTCTTTGCAAAAGCTGGCATTTTTTTTTAAAAATGCCAGTGACTGATGAAAAGAGTCGACAAAAGTTACCAATTCCGCGCCCCGACTCAAAGCCTCAAGCCCGAGCGTCCCCACCCCCGCAAAAAGGTCAAGCGCTGTCATTCCCTCACAACTATTACCGAGAATATTAAAGATATTGACGCGAAACCGGTCAGAGGCAGGGCGAACACGAAGCGTTCGCGGCGCATAAAGAGACCTGCCGCAGAATTCCCCCCCTGTGATTCTCATTGGTGTAATTTTTTCTCAAGGAGCGAAGCAGACCCCCGCGCGTGAAAAGCGGTAATGAATGCCTTTGCCTCTTTATATGCCTGCGTCTCGCATCTCTCAATATTCTCTTTAGGGATAGAATTGATGTCATTCAAAAAGGGTTTTGTTGCCATCTTAATATTTTCCCCTTTTTCTTCCGCCCATTTTTTCATATTGTCTAGAAGATCCTTGGGAAGGTGCGCGTGAGCCACGTTTTGCCACTCCGTGCCAACATTCCCCTTTCGAATCCCATGATAAACAAACTGTTCAAGCAGATGAATCGGTGTCCCAGTAATCCCATGTTGCGCAATCGCCACCCCAAAGGGTCTGATCGCATCCGCAATTTCTTTGGTTCTCTTAAGATCGATATGAACTTCTTCACCGGTCCGATAATTGCCATGTTTTGAACCATTATAGACCGCGAGCAGATTTGGCTTAATCCCATTGTGGACAAGCCCCGAAATAAAATTCACAGACTCTTCCACCGTGCTCAATCTCCCCTCTTTTCCGACATGTGTAATTTCCCCCACCTCCACTTCAAGTCCTACATCTTGAGAGGTAAGGGGTTTTGCCAAATCGGTCGTAATGCGAATGTTATCGGGGACTTCATTAAATGAGGCATCAATACAAAAGGAGGTGAAGCCCGCTTTCAGCTCGGCATCGATCAACTTTCTGGAAGACTCAATCTCCTGTTCCGATTGATTCTTGATCGTAATATGATCGCCATGAATAAAGAATGGCTTTGTGTAGCCGACCTCTTCAGCATAGGAAATGATCGTCTCCCAGAAGAGCTGCGGGATAAAACCGGTATATCCGCCATCGAGCCCCCCTTCTGATTTTGCAATTTCAAAAGCGATAACCGCATCCAGATCCTGGGCCGCCCGCATGATCCCGGGAACCACATGTTTAATCCGGATATTGCATGCCATGATCATCAGCGGCTCATCTTTAAGCGCATTTAAAATGGTACGGGAGCTTAACAGACAAACCTTTGATTTCGTTCCAAGTTTATCCCTGACATGAGAGGGCCGAAAATCGATTAATCGTGAAGCCATAGACAATCTTCCTAAGCTAAGTTTTGCCAAATTAGCATACGAAAAATAAAGCCGCAAGCCATTTTCGAAAGAAAAGGGTTCCTTGACCTTATTTTTTCTTTTTTTTGGATGAGCGAATGGTGTAAATTTTGATGTTTCGCGTATAAGGGCTCAATAAATTTTCAATGATCCCTTTCATCTTATGCAGCTGGGAAGCAGAACGACGCACATGATGTGGAAGGATTTTTTTCCTTTTTTTAAAAGCCTGACGCTCTTTCTTTTGACGAATCTCCCGCATTTCTCCCCCCGCTCTTCTTATCGGTTTAATTGACAAAAATTTTAATGTAAAATTTTTGTAGATCTTTTTAAATGACTGTTATAAAGTTACAATTATTTTCTGAGTCAAAAAAACGCCTTAAACACACATTTGCAGGATGAATGCAGGGTAGGACAAGTCGTCTTAAGGTTTCAAGTGATTCTTAAGAAATTTGGAGTCGATTTGTTGCACCTGATTTGAGGGGAAGCCGTGTTTTTTCCGGAAGCAGAGCAGACAGCGGATGCATTGGGAAAGATAAGCAGTCATGAATTGATTTTTGAGGATCAGCTCTCATTTGATCTTGGCGCTTGCCCCAAAATCGAAACAGGGGGCATCGTGGCCCCTTCTCATGAAGAAGGGATTCGCAGCGATTTCCCTTATGCATTGAAATCGATCATCGGGCTCTTAAAGCAAGATGCCAACCGGCACCGGGAAATGATCTTGCGTTTGAATGCGAGCCGAAAACGGTCAATTTCCCAAGAGATTGAAAACATTATTTCTGAACTTAATAATTTTAAACCAACAAAACCGATCTCTGCCGCCCAATTTGAAAATATCATCTATGCCTTAGATGATTCGCTGGATGGCAAGGGCATTTCTGTCTTCTTCTCCCGCCTTGCCTATTTTACAACAGCCGAACTCCTTTTAATCCACTACCTGCGATCGATTCATTTGCTTGCCGAATCAGAAAGAAATCCCTATAAAGAACCCGGTTTAACCATCCATCAGCTTTTGAGCCGAAGCTGCCCAAATCTGATCAAAGAAAAACACAACTGGCTCTTTGCCAAACAGAACAATTACTCATGGTATCACATGAGCGCCGACACTTTTCACGAAATTGATCAAATCCTCTCCCATTGGGAATTTAGGGAAGAATCGATTTCTCTCTTTTCCCTCCTCTACGAACGCTATCTCGATGAAAACGGCTTGAGAAAATATGTGCATTATACCCCTCCGCTCCTTGTCCGGTTCATCTGGGATCTACTCTCTGATCACTCCAAAGACACCTCTTTTTTCCGACTGCTGGGACAAAGAAGAGTCCCGAAACTTATTTTCGATCCTACGATGGGCTCTGGAAATTTCCTCATCGAAGCCGCCAGACGCATGCAGATGGAGATCGAAGAAGAAAAGGATCCTAAAAAGGCATTTGTCGAACTCAGTGAGGGGCTCGGTTCAGGGCTCTTTGGCTGTGATATCGATGTCTTTGCCTACTATTTTTCAGAGATGAAACTCCTCTGGAAACTCGCCTGGCTGATGGAAAAGGGGGGGACATTAAACATTCCGCCGCATCAAAGAATGACCCTGTCTTTGTCTGTAATTCATCAAAATGCGCTAAGGCTTTACAACCATGAACAGCTCAATATGATTGAAGAAAAAGAAGATCCTCCGCTTTCACTCGATGCCAAATTTGGAATTCCCCCTCTCGAGGGGCATTTAAAATCGATTCACTCTAAAATCAAACATACGGAAAAATTTGATATCTGCGTCGGCTGCCCCCCTGAACAGATTCTCAAAGAACAAAAAGATTTCATGAGAGAGCTGATTCAAAAAATCCCCTATTGGCGTAAACATTACGAGGCCGATCTCATCTATTCTTCCTGGTTTTTCATCTTAGGACTCTCAAAGCTTCGTGAGGGGGGAAGGCTTTTTTATCTGACAGAGAGCTATTGGCCGACGGAAAATGGAGCCTCGAAGCTCAGGAAATATATTCTCGATCACAGCAAAGTGCTCTGTCTGATCGATCTTGGCCATATCAAAATCGAAGAGGACACAACGCCCTTGCCGCGATACATGACGCTTCTTGAAAAATGTTCAGGGAAAGAAGAGCGGGACAATCACAAAATAAAAATGATCAGGGTTCATCCACTGGATCAACCAGATCAAAAAGAGGAGGCCGCTTCCGCCGCGTTTATATTGGGGAAAATTCTTGCAAAAGCCAAAACAGTCGATCGTCCCGGAAAAATTTATACAGATGACGAGGTTGACATCTATTTCAGCGGCATCCCTCAGGGGGAATTGGATGAAAAACCGTGGCAGCAGATTTACGACTCGGGGTTCAGCCAAATTTTAAAACAGATTCTCACTTTTAAAACCACACTCCAATATTTTTGCGCGACCGAAGAAAACAAAGCGCCTGAAAAGGAACACCTGACGTTGATGACTCCTGAGCTGTCGGCAAAAAACAAATTCACGCTTTACGAAAAAAGAGCCGAAGCCGGAAATTTTCTAACGCTGACCCCCAAACCGATCGCAAAGGAGTCGATCTATTACCTCATGTCCCTTTTAAATTCCCCCGTTATCAATTTCTGGTACGCACACAATGGAAACCGCAAATCGGGGCGAAGGCTTTTTAATGCTTCCTCGCTTAAAATGATTCCCATTCGCCCCATCAACTTCACCCAGCCAATCGAAGAATCATTCAAACGCGATAAACTCGAACAGATCAAAACAGCGCTGTCGAAATTCGATGAAAAATATCTCATGGCCTACCTCAATCTCGAACTCACGCATGGAAGGGAAGAGATTGTTCATGATGGAATGGTGCTGCTGCAGAGTGAGATCATCGAATCTGAACGATCATTGAGACATTTTGATAAATTTTTCAAAGAACCGGTGAGCGTCCCTCAACTCCCAGAGTCTCATCCCTCCCCAGAACCGCTCGCATTTAGAAAAATTTATCCAACGGAGCAGCAATGCCCTCTGAAAGATCATCCCAAAGTTTTTATCCAGAAAGAATCAGCCAATATTGACCATTTTTGTCTGACTCAATTCAAACATGAAGCGGGGATTAAAAACGAGGGGGAACATCTCACCTTAATCTCGACGGATAACAGCCTTATTCGAATATACGCTGAAAAAGAACTCCTGGGCTTTATTGAATCGGATTTAAAAACCCAAATCCACAATTTCTGGAATGAAATTGAAGCCTCCATCTATCTCCCAAAAGAAGAGACAGCCTTTTTGGCTTTTAAAGAAGACATTATGTTGCACTGTTCAAGAATCAAAGAAAAACAATTGCGGATTTTAAAAATTTTAAACGATTTGATCTATAAACTCTATGGATTCAATATCGACGACCCAGATCCGGTCAAAGCGAAACAGGCAGCTTCTTATATTCAAATGATTGAGACAACGTCCTAAACCTTCCCACAGCATTTTTTGTATTTCTTTCCGCTCCCGCAAGGGCAGGGGTCGTTTCTCCCCACTTTTTGTTCCACCCGAATGGTTGGTTTTGGAGCCTCTGCCTTCTCCTTCCCCAGATTCCCATGAATGAAGGCAAGTTCGCGCTGCTGCTTTTGACGGATTTCTAAAATCTCTGTCTCAGTCAGCCCCTGAGCCCTAAACATCCTGGAAAGGGCATCAACCTTCATTTGATAGGTCATCATCTTAAACATCTGAAAGGCCTCTTTCTTGTATTCCAGAATAGGATCTTTTTGGGCATAGGCCCGGAGATTGATCCCCTCTTTCAGATGATCAATGCCGAGCAGATGGTCTTTCCAGAGATAATCGATTGTCTCCAAGAGAAGCATCCTCTCCATATGCCGCATAAAAGACTCTGAATACTTCCGCTCTTTTTCTTCATAAAAATCTTTTGCGGCATTAAAAATAAATGCGGAGAGTTCCTGTTTTGACAAGGAGGGGCGATTCGTTTCATCTATTTTGAGATAGAATCCGAACTGCTGGTAAAAAACATCTTCGAGCCCTTTCCAGTCGAATTCCTCTGAAGACAATTTCTCATCGCCGAGAAAACTATAGGCAATTTCGTCAGACACGTCGCGCATAAAATCGAGGACGAATGATTTTATCTCTCCCCCCTGCATCACCGCCCGCCGCATCCCATAAATCACTTCACGCTGCGTATTCATCACATTATCAAAATCGAGCAGGTGTTTTCGTATTTCAAAGTTATGCCCTTCCACACGTTTCTGGGCATTTTCCACAGCCTTCGTAATCCATTTATGTTCGATCGGCTCATCCTCTTTCATGCCAAGACGATCCATCACTTTGGAAATTCTTTCCGAACCGAAAATCCTCATGAGGTCATCTTCAAGGGAAAGATAAAACCGTGACGCCCCGGGATCCCCCTGCCGTCCCGCGCGACCCCGCAGCTGGTTGTCGATACGCCTGCTTTCATGCCGCTCTGTCCCAACAATATGGAGTCCCCCTTTTTGGGCAATGCCGGAACCCAGCACAATGTCGGTTCCACGCCCCGCCATATTGGTTGCGATCGTGACCGCGGCAGGCTGTCCGGCCTGCGCAATGATCTCCGCCTCTTTCTCGTGATGTTTTGCGTTCAGAACATGATGCGAAATCCCCTTTCGCTTGAGCATGCCGGAAAGAACTTCCGATTTCTCAATCGAGATCGTCCCAACGAGAACGGGAATCCCCTCTTTGTGAAGCTCGAGAACCTCATTTATCACCGCCTGGAATTTTCCACTCTCTGTTTTATAAATGACATCCGAATAATCGGCCCGTATCATTGGCTTATTCGGCGGAATAACGGCGACATCCAGATTATAAATTTTCTTAAATTCGACCGCTTCCGTATCCGCGGTCCCTGTCATTCCAGCCAATTTTTTGTACATCCTGAAATAATTTTGAAACGTGATCGTCGCCAGCGTCTGGTTTTCATTGGCGATCCGAACCCCTTCCTTTGCTTCCAATGCCTGATGAAGGCCATCGCTGTAGCGACGCCCCGGCATCAGTCGCCCGGTAAATTCATCAACGATAATGACCTCCCCCTCTTTGACAACATAGTCGACATCGGGCTTAAAAAGGGTGTGCGCCCGCAGCGCCTGATTTACATGATGAACCAGTTCAATGTGTCTCGGATCATACAGATTTTCTACGCCAAGCCTCTTCTCAACTTTTGAAACCCCCTCTTCCGTCAAAACGGCAGTCCGGCTCTTTTCATCGATGGTATAATCCGTTTTTGCGGAAAGCGCCGGTAGGATGGTATTGATCCGATAATATTTGTCTGTCGATTCCTCCGAGGGGCCTGAAATAATGAGGGGTGTTCTCGCTTCATCCACTAAAATCGAATCGACTTCATCGATGATGCAATAATTCAGTTCGCGCTGGGCAAGATCTTCCAAACGAAATTTCATGTTGTCACGAAGATAGTCGAAGCCGAATTCATTATTCGTGCCATAGGTAATATCACATTGATAGGCGGCTTTTCGTTCGGCATCTGTCAAACCGTGCACAATGGTGCCAACTGTCACCCCCAACAGACGATAAATCGGCCCCATCCAGTTCGTATCCCGCGTCGCCAGATAGTCGTTAACCGTTACCACATGAACCCCCTGGCCGCTCAAGGCATTCAGATAGACAGGGAGGGTCGCGACCAAAGTCTTCCCTTCTCCTGTCTTCATCTCGGAGATTTTTCCCTCATGTAAAACAATACCGCCAATGAGCTGCACATCGTAATGGCGCTGTTTGAGTGTGCGAACCGCTGCTTCGCGTACCGCAGCAAAGGCTTCAGGCAAGAGAGAATCGAACGTCTCTCCTTTGGCAATCCGTTCTTTAAATTCGACGGTCTTTGCCGAAAGGCCGTCATCTGACAATTGTTTTATCCCAGGCTCGTGTGAGTTGATCTTTTCAACAAGGGGGCGAATCTTTTTAAGATAACGCTCATTGGCGCTGCCAAAGATTTTTTTTGCAAGGAATTGAATCATGTGTTGTACTAAGCAGCCTCTAATTTCTATGAACAGACATGCAGCCATCAGTATCGTAAAAACACTCGTAAAACAAGGACATAAAGCCTATTTTGCGGGAGGCTGCGTGCGTGATGAACTGATGGGACTTCAGCCTGACGATATTGATATCGCAACCTCCGCTAAACCCGAAGAAATCATAAAACTTTTTCCAAAAACATTTGAGAAAGGGAAAGCCTTTGGGGTCATCTCTGTCATGATCGATGGGGAAGAATTCGAAGTCGCGACGTTTCGAAAAGAAGGAAAATACAGTGATGGCCGCCGTCCTGACCATGTGGAATGGACGAGTGACCGACAAGATGCCATGCGGCGCGATTTTACGATCAACGGGCTTTTTTACGATCCCATTGAAAATAAGATTATCGATTATGTGGAGGGGAAACAGGATATTCAAGGGAAAATCATCCGAACGATCGGAAATCCATATCACCGCTTTGATGAAGACAAGCTCCGCATGATGCGGGCCGTTCGATTTTCATCGCGGTTCCAGTATCCCCTTGAAGAAGAGACAAAAAAGGCGCTGATTGAGATGACCCCTCAGATCACAGAGGTCAGCCCCGAAAGAATCCAGGGTGAGCTTCTAAAAATTCTCACGCAGCCGCATGCGGATCAAGGGATCAATCTTCTCTCCGAGATCGGAATTTTAAAGATCATTCTCCCCGAAATTGACGCAATGAAAGGGGTTGAACAGCCGCCTCAGTTTCATCCGGAGGGGGATGTCTATGTCCATACCCTCCTTCTCCTTAAGAATCTGGACCACCCCAACCCGGAACTCGCCATGGGGGCGCTGCTTCACGATGTGGGGAAACCGGCAACCTTCACCGTAAAAGAGCGAATCCGTTTTGACGGACATACAGAAGTGGGGGCTGAAATAGCTAGAAAAATTTTAAGAAGGCTTCGGTTCTCAAACAAACAGATTGAGCATATCTCATCTCTGATTCTTCAGCACCTTCAGTTTATAAATGTGAAACAGATGAGAAAAAGCACGCTTAAACGATTTTTGCTGCAAGCCGGTTTTCAGGATCATCTGGAACTGCACCGGCTCGATTGCCTCGGCTGTCACGCGATCCTTGAAAATTACTATTTTTGTAAAGAAAAACTGGAGGAGCTTAAAAAGGAGCCCCCTCCCCGAAAACCAATTGTCAGCGGCAAAGAACTCATTCAACTTGGCTTCAAACCGGGCCCTATCTTTAAAAAAATTCTCGAGGCGATCGAAACAGCTGTTCTTGAGGGAGAGATTAAGACAAAGAAAGAGGGATTAAAATTGGCAAAAGAGGAATTTGGGTCGTATATTGAAAAGAAATTTCAGAAAAAAGATAAAAAGAAGCGGCCAGGCAAGAAAAAATAAAGTGGCAGATGAACTGGCGCCATCCGGATCATCGTTTCGATCGTTCAAAAACCCACACCCGGCAACAGCGGATGCCGCGGTGATTTTCGGGTCAAGCCCAATCAGCGATGGAATACTCGACGGTGTGTAAGGAGGAATTCCCCCGGTATCGGGGAGCGTATTTACCGCAACGGTGATCGCTGCCTCCCCCTCGACACTCCCTTCCCCGATTTTTCCATTGAGTGACGGATTTTTTGATGATGTCTTCATCACAATCTCTTTGACCTGGAGGTGCATTAAATCGGGATTCTTAGAAAGCATCATGGCGGCAATTCCAGCAACATAGGGTGTCGACATCGATGTTCCGGAAAGATAAGCGTAACAGGGGGGTTTCTCGCAGCGCTCTTTTGGAACCGCGCTATAGACAGCAACACCCCGCGCCCCCACATGAACCGTTTTAGGACCATAATTTGAAAACCAGGCCAGATTTTGCTGATCATCCAACGCCGCAACCGTAATCATATTTGGAATCAGATAAGAAGGGGGATAGGCTGGTTTTTCGTCCAGATTTTCTCCCCGATTCTGCGCGGCGACCACAAACACCCTATTCGCGTAATAAGATGAGATAATCGCGTCGCGGAGCGCCTGGGAGTAGCTCCCTCCCCCCCAGCTGTTATTTAACACGCTCGCGCCATTCTTGACCGCATAGTCTATCGCCTTAATGGCATCCCCTGTTGAGCCAAAACCACTGCCAGATAAAAATTTGAGCGGCATAATTTCAATAGCGCGGTCCCGCACATCCTGCACGGAAAGCACAATCCCGGCCACATGCGTTCCATGATAGTGATCATCATAGGGATCATTGTCATTATTTACAAAATCCCACCCCTTCACATCGTCGATAAATCCATTTCCGTCATTGTCAATGCCATCGCCGGCAATTTCATTCTTGTTACGCCACATATGCGAAGCCAAATCGCGGTGACTATAATCGACACCTGTATCGATAACCGCAATAATGATTTTCTTCTCCTTTTGATCAACGAGCTCATCATTTTGAGTCTCAGGGGATTCAAATTGAGAAAGAGAAGGTTCGCGTCCAGCGGCTTTATCTTCTATTGCTTCCAACACGGCATCTAATGAAAAAATAAAATTCTTCTCCACATATTCGACCTCTTTCATCTTTTGAATTTCATTCATTTCAAATTCCAATTCTTGAGCTCCCGCATTTGGATTCGAAAGCCTCAGATGATAGAGATTTGCCCACGCATAGGCATTCGCAATTTCCACTCTCCCCTGTTTATCCAAAACATTTCTAAATTGATGAAAACGGACCTGTTCGGCCGCGAGCTTCAAAATATCTGTTTCATCCGCTGGCACTTCAGATTTGAGCTTAATAATCATCTCAGCGGGTTTATAAGGAAAAGAAGGATCTTGAGCTTGCGTTGATGGAGATATAAAAACAATCGTAATTACAAGAATGAGATAGAAATAAATTTTCAACAAACGTTCCACTGGATTAAAAAACCATTAAAATTTCAAACAACAAACGCGCCGAACAACGACTTCCATTATACCATCGACATCTCCCGAAGAAAACTTAAGTCGCA
>CAYMPL010000035.1:0-20427 GCA_964392415.1 uncultured bacterium
ATACTGACATAATCATTCGGCTGTTACTGTGACACTTTCACTCGGCTACCACACATATCGCAATGATAGTGGCGGCTCAAATTCGGGGGCTATTTATGTCCTCTATGGGTCGGGAAGCTTGAATGGCACAACAAGGGATCTCGCAGATAGTTCACCGGCAGAACTTACAATTACGGGAAAGGCTTCCTCAGATTATTTGGGGAAGAGTGTTTCTGGCATTGGGGATGTCAATGCCAATGGCGTGCCGGATATTCTTTCCGGCGCCTGGAGAAATGATGATGGTGGAAGCAATGCAGGAGCCGTCTATCTCTTCTTTGGCAGCTCAAGTCGTATTACAGGAACAAAAAGAGCGGCCGCAGATTCATCAGATATGACCGTCGTCGGAAAATCGGCGCTCGATGAACTCGGGGTCAGCGTCGGCGGCGGAAGAAATAATCCCGGTCCCTAAGAGAGCTTCAACCATTCTGCCATCATGGGATCTGTAAGTATATATTTTTCTTTGGTTTTCTCAATGAGATCCTTTTCAAGCAAGACTTTTAATGCTTTTTGGACCCCCCCAATCGATAAACCATGTTGTTTTAAATAATCTTTGGAAAAAAGAGAAGAAGTGGGCTGTTTAGCCAATGTTTGCAACAGCTGCTTCTGAACATTTGTCAGCCCGCTCCAATGGGCTTCAAAATCAGGTGTTTCGCTTTGTAAAAGGATCCTATAAGCCCTATCCAAAATAGCGATGGATGGTTTTTGGTCACTTCCATCCCACACCAAAGAGGATAATTTTTGAACATAATATGGATAACCCTGAACAAGATTGTATATTTTTTGACAAATTTCCTCAGAACATGTTTTACCTGAATTTTTGAAATGAACCATCAAAAAAGCGACAAATTCTTTCTCAGAAATTTTCCCAAGAGAATAAAGAAAAGCGCTTTTATAAAAGGGGCGATTCTTTGCGGTGAAGATATCTTTCAAAACACTTCTTCTGCTTCCAACAAAGAAGTACGCAATATCATGATGGGACTGAATTTTCGAGCGTATAATTCCTTCAATTGTTTTTGCTTCAGGGAGTTGGGTGATTTCCTGAAATTCATCAAAAACCACAAAGGCTCTTTTTTTGACTTTTTTAATCCATCTTCCTACCCCTTCGAGGCAATCTTCTAAAAGAAGCAAAGGGTCGGCATCAGATTCAAGCTGTGCTGAAAGTTGCACTCCTTCAGGTTCTATGCTCATGACAGGGCGTACACGCAGAAAAACATTTTTCATTTTTTCCAGAAAAGATCGTGGATCTATTCCTCTTCCAAATCCCTTCAATAAACCCGAAACTATTCTTTGTGTTGCAGCTTTGGCGGAAGCAATGGGAAAAAGATCAATATAAGCTGTGAGAAATTTATCCTTAGAAAGATCCTTTTTAAGGATATTGACCAGGGAAGATTTTCCATACCGACGAGGGGAATAAATGACAACGTTATGCCCGTTTTTTGCATATTGCAGAAGCTCCTTGCGCTCCTGGCGGCGATTGCAAAACTTTTCTTCTTCTTCAATAAGGCCCAGCGTAAAAGGATTTCTCATGCTGTGTTATCCTATAAGAATTATTCTAATAGAATAATAGGATATGTCAATTGAGGTTAATTCTCCTGAAAATGGGCTCTGGCTTCCCAATCAAATGTGGCATTGGTTTTTCCGCCGATGTCGATGACTCGAAAGCCTGACTCTTCTTTTAGAACGACGAGGGGACCTTTTACATCTGTCGAAGTCGGTGTGATCTGGATGTAATATTGAGGAGTTGAGGATCCTTCTATTGTTTTCACAAATAAGGAATGGAGCTCTACAAAGATTTCGCCATTCACAAGCCCCGCCGATCCCCGGTCAAAGGAGCGTGTGGAACCGGTCCTGATCTCCCCTTTTGGGATTCTTTCTATCGTTCCTAATTTTTTCTTCTCTTCATCTGTAAGTCCCCAAATTTCGGGATTTTTCGAAAGCAGCGCGATTTTTTCTATTTTTTGAGGATTAGAGATGAGGAGGGTCAATTTTTCGATCCCTTCTTTGTGTTTGATGAGATCTGAAAGGGTTTTTGCCTGATCGTTGTCTAAGTTGAGAGAGGCGAGTGTCAGCGTCACGCAGAGATCGGGATTTTTGTCTATACAGAGCCTGTTATTTGCGGCATCCCAGTAGAGGCCATTTTTATTTTCTACGGGTGAAGCTTGGGGGAGGCGAAAGGTGATTCCAGTGGGGATGTCTATGATGCCGGTTCCATGGGGGGCGAGTTTGAGATCGCCGTTACCGGTGGTGTCGATTCCACCGCCTCCTTGAAGGGTAATGATGCCTGTGCCGTTGTTGCCGAGGGCGAGCTGACTTCCGCCGTCCCAATTAAAGTAGGTTCCTTTGATTCTATTTTCCCCAAGGGAGAGGGCATGTGTGATGTCTGCATCAGAGAGATCGAGGGCGGTCACGAATGTGCTTCCAGTGGAACTGGTTGTGATATCCATGGCGGTTGAAATTTCTCCGCCTGATGTATTGTCGATAGAGAATTTGTAATCGTTTGTGGCATTGGCGAGGTTAAAGTCGACATCTGCGGCATCGACAGTGATAAAGGGGCCGTTATCATAAGCGGAATCGAGCCCTGTGGCTGCTGCTCCCCCTAAAGCGCTGGTGCAGAGATCTGAATCTTTATCGATGCAGAGTTTATTGGTTGCGGCATCCCAGTAGAGGCCATTTTTATTTTCTACGGGTGAAGCTTGGGGGAGGCGAAAGGTGATTCCAGTGGGGATGTCTATGATTCCGGTTCCATGGGGGACGAGTTTGAGATCGCCGTTACCGGTGGTGTCGATTCCTCCGCCTCCTTGAAGGGTTATGATTCCTGTGCCGTTGTTGCCGAGGGCGAGCTGACTTCCGCCGTCCCAATTGAAGTAGGTTCCTTTGATTCTATTTTCTCCGAGGGAGAGGGCATGTGTGATGTCTGCATCAGAGAGATCGATGGCATCGACAATGGTTGCGCCAGCGCCGCTCGTTGTAACTTCTAAAGCGGTCGTCACTTCTCCGGTTGTTGTATTGTCAATCGATACCTTAAAATCGTTGGTGCTGTCGGAGAGATTGAGACTGATGTCTCTTGTGTCGATGGTAATTTGGGCGTCGCCAACGGTATCTGTATGATAGGCTCCTTCAAGATCGGTCGATCCCCCCCCGCCCCCTCCAGTAGCATCTGGTTCCATCTTAAATTCCTGCGCCGTGGCATCGTATTTGATCACATCTCCATTGGTTGTATCGATATTGGCCGTGGGGAGGGCGACGACCGTCATGCTTTGCGCCCCTGAAAAATATTGAATGAGCGGTTTGTGTCCTGTGATGCTGGTATCGAGCGCGATTTCAGCTGTTGCGTCTGTCGTAGGGGCTGCCGAACTTGGAATTGCAAGCGATGTTGCAGAGCCAAAATCCCATACGCCATTAATCGTAGTTCCACTTTGAACATTGAGGGTGCTCCCGCTCTGAATATCAATGGTACCGCCACTCTTGATATTCAGTGTGCCGCCAGGTTCGATATGGATATCTTCCGGCTCGAAGTCTTCCAAAAGATCCCCCTCTTTCGTATGATCTGGTAATCCCTGAAATGGGAGGAGTAACAGAAACAGAAGGGGGATATCGAATCTGAAAAATGCGGTTACTCCAAATGCCTTTTTTCTGATCCAGAAACGCATTTGGGTGTAATCCCCTATATAATAATAGATGAAGAAGACCAGGAAATTCGTTAAATTCTAATCAGTAAGACACCTTTTAGGATATTTAACTGATAAAAGAATAGCATTGATTTGGGGATCAAGTAAAGAGAAGGTCTTACAAACCAGTTCAATGAGGTTGCGACTTCATCCAGAATTGCAAGGCTGAGTCATCCATATGGGGGTAAATTAAAAAAGATTCCAGAAGTTCTTTGGATACCTTGGAATGTTTTCCTTCGCGTAAATGACAGAGGGCAAGTTCCTGGTAGGCCTCTGCCATCGCAGTTTTTTGATAGGCTGCCGGGAGAAGGGCTTTTTGAAAATAGGCCTTTGCTTCTTTTACATTGTTTTGTGCAATAGCGATCGTTCCGAGGCGTACATTGGCTTTCCGAAAGTCAGGGGCGATCTTTAGCAGCTGTTGATACATGTCGGTTGCTTCTTGCCATCTTTTACTTTTTTCCAAATAGATCCCCAAATTATAGTATGTCGACACGTAGGATGGGTTGAGTTCCAAAGACTTTTTCAAATGTGAGATAGCTTGAGGGAAGAAAAGGTGATCTCCATAGCTTTTTCCAATGTGAAAGTGTGTTTCCCAATCGTTGGGGGACCATGTAAGCGCCCGCTGAAATACGGAAATGGCTCTGACATCAGCCACATAGTGAAGTGAATAGCCTTGTTGTCTGAAGTAGACAGGCAGGACATGTTTGGATAAGAGAGTGGCAGTAAATATAAATAAGGGAAGAGTGATTAAAGCTCCCGTTATTTTAAAATAAGGCAGACGAACCATCTCTTTGGGCTGGTTCATCTCATGTTTATCCTGCGCGCTTATTTCCTTTGGAAATAAGCTTGCGACTGTTTTCATAAGAAATGCGGTTGTGGCGACAAAAAAGAAAGAGGTATCGGCATTTTGAAAATTGAAAACAAAAAGGGCAATGATTGCGTGACAGAGGAATGAGAGAAAAAGAAAAAAAACAAAAGGCGTTCTTAAATAACGGTAGCAGTTTTTGCAAACAATAAGGAAGATGACCAGACAGAGCAAAAATCCCGGCAATCCGAGTTCAGAGAAGAGCTGAAGGTATTCATTGTGAGTCTGTCGGACAAAGTCATCCCAATAAGAGGTCTCCGGAATGAGAAATCGGTCTTTCGGTAACGTATAGAAGGGATAGGTGAGATTAAAATTTCCGATTCCTACTCCGAGCCACGGATGATCCTGAATCAGGCTAATCGTATTTTTCCAGATGATCGATCTTTGAAGATTCGTTGTGTGACCTCTCTCAAAAATCGTTGGAGCGACAACCCAAAGAAGAAGCAAAGCAAGGAGGCCGATAGCTGTTAAAGATAAAAAAACATTTCTCTGCGAGCGGTGGCTCTTTTTTAGGCGGGAAAATAACTTTCGTAAAAAAGGGGAAAAAATCGATACCATTAGAAACGATGGGGGGAGAAGCATAAAAACAGCGATCAGCGATGCCCTGCTTTTAAATAGGAATATCAGTGATAAAAAGAGGCCAACCGCTATACAAAGATAGAATATCCGCTTTTTATTTTGAGATTCTATTGAGAAGAGCGCGAGCGCCCAAAAGATAAGTGGCGCGATATATTCACCGGCAAATTTATAATTTCCAAACGTGGTGGCCCACCAGAAATCGCGTTTTGGAAAAAAGGGGAGATCGGTATGAAAGAGAGAGCAGATGAGACTTATGACACAGACGAGGATCGCCGGGAATAGAGAGAATTTCATAATTTTTTGTATCTGAAACCGATCATCGGATAAGTTCAGGCAGACAAAGAAGAAAGCCGCGAGGGAGAACCAATGCAGCCAATGTTCGAATCCCTGGTAGGGGTTATGCGCCCATGTCAAAGAGAGCGCCTGATAAAGAATGAGAAGCAGCAGGGGGAGATAGAGGGTTGTTTTGACCAGTGGTTTTTTTTCGACAAGCCACTGGTAACCCCATAGCGCCAATAACAGGAGTGTGATGAACCGCGCGACTATTTCTTTTACCGGAGTGAAAAGCGCCACCGAGTGAATATACGGAGAATAAGGGGTGTGAGTTGAGATGAAAGCAAGAGGGATTGCTATAAATATGAGGGGGAGAAAAAACGATGATAGTCGTTCTGTCAATCCGTTCATCCGTCAATTTACCCAGTTAATTTACCATGATCAGATCACCGGGGCCGACATAGATATTCTCATTTCTGATCCAGTTAAAACCGATTTTTTTGAGACGAATCGTCTTGATCTCTTCCCCCTTTTCGGTTTGTCTGACAATCTTTATTGTATTCCGTTCAGACTGGCTGCTGAAGTTTCCGGCGAGTTTGATTGCTTCAAGGATGGTGATGGGGTGTTCAATCTCGATCAATCCAGGTTGGTTCACTTCGCCCAGGACATAAATTTTTGCGCTGGTTTTAATATTTACGGAGACGATTGGATGATGAAAAAAATCCTGGGAAAGCCGTTTTACAAGATATTCTTTAAGGGTTTTTTTGGTAAAGTTTGAAACCGAAATTTTCCCCAGCGGAGGATAGATAATGGAGCCGTCTGCCTCCACAATCAGATTTTCTTTAGAAAATGCCGGCTCAGAATCTACCAGAATACCAATTTTAGCCCCCGGCTCTATTTTCCATTCCGGCATATTCGCCAGCATATTCTCTCGATGAGATGGGTGAAGAGAGGCGCAGGCGGTGGTGAAAAGAAAGAAAAGTAGATAAAAAAGCTTTAAAACGATACCATTTTTTAACACAAACACCTTCTTCGCCCATCTATTTCTATAGTAGATTGCCCGAAATTTTCAAGATATATAATGTCGACGAACCATTTCAAAAAAATGGTTCGTCTCCTAATTTATACTGCGCGCCATTGTCTCCGACAATGGCTTGCTACTACTTGACAAAGTTTTTTATTTAACGCATAGTGTTTTCTACTTTTCAGGGTTTACCGAATGTTTCTACATCCCTGATTGTATGCCAATATAAAAAGACGAAGAAAGAAACAAATCCAAAGATAGCCAAAGCCAAAGAAAAGATAGAAAGATATTAAGTTAAAAAATAAAAATTGATGATGAAGAGAAGAGATAATAAACCGGATTATAGGCATTCTTCATGGAACAAGCCCATGGGAAGAAAGCCCGGATACCATAGGGACCATGACAGAGACAGGGAACATGGGATGCCAGGGATGAATGATGATGTCGAAAACGAACTCCCTGAAAACGAGCCGGCCGGCCAAGGAGCCGCTGCAGGGGGGGGCGGGCCGACCATAGAGTCTGCCAAAGGGGGTGTTCTTCACCTGAATGAGCTCAAAGAGATGAAAATCAGCGAGCTCACACAGATTGCCAAAAAATTTAATATTGAAGGGGCAAGCGGGCTGAGAAAACAAGATCTCATTTTTGCGCTTCTTCAAGCCCATGCCGCCAATGGCGGAATTGTGTTTGGCGACGGTGTTTTGGAAATTCTCCCTGATGGCTTTGGTTTTTTGAGAGCTGAGGATTACAACTATCTTCCAGGGCCTGATGATATTTATGTTTCCCCTTCTCAAATCAGGAAATTCAGTTTACGAACCGGGGATACCATTTATGGACAAGTCCGGCCGCCGAAGGAATCGGAGCGTTATTTTGCGCTTTTAAAGGTTGAAAAGATTAATTTTGAGCATCCGGATGTGGCGCGGGAAAAAATTCTTTTTGATAACTTAACCCCTTTATACCCGCAGGATCTTGTTAATCTTGAATATGAGCCAAAGAATTATTCAACGCGTGTGATTAATCTTCTATCCCCTATTGGCAAAGGTCAGCGCGGTCTGATCGTAGCGGCCCCCAGAACCGGCAAAACCATGCTTCTTCAAAACATCGCGAATGCCATTTCAAGAAATCACAAAGAGATTAAACTCATGGTCCTTCTGATCGATGAACGCCCTGAGGAAGTGACAGATATGGAAAGAACAGTCGAGGGAGAGGTGATCAGTTCAACCTTTGATGAGCCGGCAAGCCGTCACGTTCAGGTGGCTGAGATGGTGATTGAGAAGGCCAAAAGGCTGGTCGAACATGGCAACGACGTTGTGATTCTTCTCGATTCTATTACGCGTTTGGCAAGGGCGTATAACCAGGTGGTTCCACCCAGTGGTAAAATCCTTTCAGGGGGGGTTGACTCCAATGCCCTTCATAAACCCAAAAGATTTTTTGGCGCAGCCCGGAATGTTGAGGAGAGCGGGAGTCTGACGATTATTGCGACTGCGCTGATTGATACCGGAAGCCGTATGGACGAAGTCATTTTTGAGGAATTTAAAGGGACCGGCAATATGGAGATTCACCTCGATAGAAAGCTGATGGAAAAGCGTATTTTCCCGTGTATTGATATCAATAAATCGGGGACACGAAAAGAAGAGCTTCTCATTGATAAAGAGATTCTTTCACGTGTTTGGATTTTAAGAAAGGTCCTTCAGCCGATGAACGTTATTGACGCGATGGACTTTTTATTGGATAAACTCTCGGCGACCAAAACGAATAAAGAATTTATCGATTCGATGAACACATAATAGGGAATTTATGAAAGAGGGGATTCATCCAAAATATGTGCCGGCGCGGATTCAGTGTAACTGTGGAAATATCATTGAAACAAGAGCGACAAAAGAGGCGATCCAGGTAGAAATCTGTTCAAGCTGTCATCCTTTCTATACCGGGAAACAAAAGCTCGTCGATTCTGCCGGACGTATTGACCGATTCCAGAAAAGATACTCCAAAATCAAAGCGGCTCCCAAAAAGAAATAGCTCCCCTACTTTTTATTTATGGAAATCTCTTATTCCAAACGTCTGGAAGAACTTGAAAAGCGTTTTCGCCTTCTCGAGCAGCTGCTTTCAGATCCAAAAATAATTTCGAATCCCGAAGAATATAAGAAACTCTCAAAAGAAAGGGCCGGACTTTTGCCAGCTGTCGAAACCTATGATCTTTATAAAAAATCGCTCTCCGATATTTCCTCAAATAAAGAACTCCTGTTGGAAAAAGATTCTGAGATTCAGGCTCTCGCCAGGGGGGAACTTTCCATGCTTGAGACCCGGAAAAGCGATCTCGAAGAGAAAATAAAAGTTCTTCTTTTGCCAAAGGATCCGAATGAAGAAAAAAATATCCTTTTGGAAATTAGGGCGGGGACCGGCGGCGATGAAGCCTCACTCTTTGCGGCAGATCTTTTTCGAATGTATTCAAGGTATGCGGAATCTAGAGGATGGAAGGTAGAGGTTTTGAATACCAGCTGGTCCAATGTCAAGGGATTAAAAGAGATCATAGCAGGGGTATCCGGTGAGCGTGTTTATAGTTTTTTAAAGTATGAAAGCGGCGTTCACCGTGTTCAGCGTGTTCCAAAAACGGAGACCATGGGGCGTGTTCATACATCGACGGTAACCGTTGCGGTGCTTGCGGAGGCGGATGAAGTTGAGGTGGATATTAAACCTGCCGATCTAAAGATCGATGTTTTTCGCTCTTCCGGGCCCGGTGGACAGAGTGTGAACACGACTGACTCCGCAGTTCGGATGACGCATGTCCCAACAGGGGTTCAAGTCAGTTGCCAGGATGAAAAATCACAACACAAAAATAAGGCAAAGGCCTTAAAAATCCTTCGCACACGGCTTTTTGAAATGGAGAGACAAAAACAGGAAAAAGAGCGCGCGAAGGATCGAAAAAGCCAGGTCGGCAGCGGAGAGCGGTCTGAAAAAATAAGAACCTATAATTTCCCTCAATCGCGCGTGACTGATCACCGGATAGGATTTACGGCTCATCATCTTGAAGAGATTCTCAACGGGAAAATTCATGGGCTTATTTTGGCGCTTCAGAGTCATTTTCAGAAAAAAGCCCTTGAGGAAAGCCAGTGACCCCCAGTGGATCCTAAGTTGAAAATAATCTGGACTATGGGCTCCATGCTAAAGTGGACAGAGGCATATTTTAAGAAACAGGGTCTTTTGAAACCCCGTTTAGACGCGGAAATTCTATTAAGTCATGCTGTTCACAAACGCAGAATTGATCTCTATTTGCAATTTGATCATCCTCTGAATGAAACAGAACTTTCCGCTTTTAAAGAACTTGTCAGGCGGCGCGTACAGCATGAACCGATTCAATACATGACGGGGCATCAGGAGTTTTGGTCTTTGGATTTTTCTGTGGGTCCAGGGGTTTTGATTCCACGCCCTGAGACAGAATGTCTGGTTGAGCAATCTCTCAAAATATTGGCCAATGACACAAAAGAAAAAATTAGGATATTAGATATTGGCTGTGGAAGTGGAGTCGTTGCCATCGTGCTGGCCAAAGAGCGCCCTGGGGCAGAGGTTGTAGCGGTAGATATTTCTCAAGTGGCGCTGTCGTGCGCATTGGAAAATGCAAAAAGACATGGGGTGGGGGAGAGAATTGAATTTAGAAGAAGCGATATTTATTCAGGGTTGAAAGAGGAAAAATTTGATTTGATTGTGTCGAATCCGCCGTATATTCGCACGGATGAGTGGGAAACTCTGGATTTAGAAATTCGAAACTATGAGCCTAAAGAGGCGCTTGTTGGAGGAGAAGAGGGGATTGATTTTCATATGAGAATAATTAAAGGTGCTCCCCTTTTTTTTCAAAAAAGGGGAGCACTACTTCTCGAAATCGCTCCACCACAGGTCAAGCTCCTTTCTGATTACAGAGAAAAAACAAAGGTATTTTCAACCCTAAACGTTATAAAAGATTATTCACATCGGGATCGGGTGATGGTTTTAAGTTATGAGTAAGATGCTCGTCTATGGTCCTTGCAGGCTTCAGGGAGAAGTTTCTGTAAGCGGCGCCAAAAACGCCGCTTTACCGATCCTTGCCGCCTCGCTTCTCTCCTCCGGGTGGAACGAAATCTCCAATGTTCCGAACTTGAAGGATATTGAGACCATTATCACACTGCTCCGACATCTGGGGGTTGCCATAGAAAAGCGTCATGAAAATATTTGTCTCAATTCAGATCGGGTCTCTTGTTTTGAAGCCCCTTATGATTTGGTAAAAACGATGCGGGCGTCTGTTTTGGCGCTAGGACCGCTGATTGCGCGATTTGGCCGGGCCAGGGTTTCGATGCCGGGGGGGTGCGCGATTGGTGAGCGTCCAATAAACCTCCATCTTTCAGCTCTGGAAAAACTGGGAGCGACTATCCATCTTGAGAAAGGCTATGTGATTGCCGAGGCGTCTCAGCTTCAGGGAACAAAGATTTCATTTGATACGCTTACGGTGACGGGGACTGAAAACATAATGATGGCTGCCACGCTCGCAAAAGGGACAACGATTCTTGAAAATGCAGCCAAAGAACCTGAGTTGGTTGACCTTGCGAATTTCTTAAATCGGATGGGGGCATCCATTTCAGGGGCGGGGACCGATACGATTGTGATAGAGGGTGTATCTCAACTGAAGGCAGCTTCTTATTCAGTGATGCAAGATCGGATTGAGGCTGGGACTCTCGTTATTGCCGCCGCCGCAGCCGGGGGGAAAATTCTTGTAAAACAATGCGAACCCAAACATATCGAAGCGCTTTTGGATAAATTAAAAAGAGGGGGAATTTCTATTCATACAACGGATGATTCAATCCTTGTTGAGTCTATCGGGGAGTTTGAAAGAATGCAGATTCAGACACAGCCTTACCCCGGTTTCCCAACGGATCTTCAGGCGCAGATGACGGTCCTTTTAACGAGAGCGAAAGGAACAAGCGTCATGGTTGAAAATATTTTTGAAAATCGATTTAATCATGTGGGGGAGCTGCGGAGGATGGGGGCTAATATTCTGATTGAAGGACGGTCGGCTGTCATTGAAGGGGGATCTCCGCTGAGCGGGGCCCCCGTGATGGCGACAGATCTCAGGGCAAGCGCCTCCCTTGTGATTGCGGGGCTTATTGCCAACGGTAAAACTGAAATCTCACGTGTCTATCATTTAGACCGGGGATATGAATCGCTCGAGAAAAAACTTTTTCATTTGGGGGGAGTGATTGAGAGATTGTAACTTTTGACCATTTTTAGTCTAACTTGACTTTTAAGTTCTATCCCTTATAGTCTTTTACTTTGAAAATCTTTTGCAAGGAGGTGATTTTTTTTGACAGGAATTAGGCAGAAAGAAGGCGAATCATTTGAGTCGATGATGAGGCGTTTTAAAAAACAGTGTGAGAAAACTGGAATTCTCTCGGAGCTCCGCAAAAGAGAGCATTATGAAAAAAAGAGTATTCGTTTGAAGAAAAAAGCATTTGCAGCCAGAAAGCGCCTTCTCAAACGGGGAAGACCTATGCGTCGAGAGGGGATGTTATGAGTTCACTGAAAGAAAAACTGGATGAAAAATTAAAGCAGGCCATGAAAAGTCGAAACGAGATTGAGGTTTCGACGATTCGTATGCTTCGTGCCGCAATCAAAAACAGAGAAATTGAAATCGGAAAACCGATTGATGATGCGGGTGTCGTTTCTCTGGTCCAAAAAACGGTTAGACAGCACGAGGAAGCGATTGAGCAGTTTAAAAAAGGGAATCGACACGATCTTGTTGAGAAAGAACTTAAAGAAGTTTCAATTTTGAAACCGCTTTTGCCGGCACAGCTCCCCCTTCCGGAAATTGAAAAGGCGGTTCAGACGGCCATTTCAAAAATGGGCGCGCAGTCTCTCAAACAGATGGGTGAAGTGATGAAAGCGGTGGGTGGCGAACTTGCGGGTCGGGCCGATATGAAAGAAGTCAGCCGTATCGTTCGTGAAAAGTTATCAAAATAATGGCATGGATACCTGAAGAAAAGCTCGATGAAGTCAGGAATCAGGCAAGTGTCGTTTCCATTATTTCCCAATACGTAAACCTCAAAAAAGCAGGCATTAATTATAAAGGGCTCTGCCCTTTTCATTCTGAAAAAACCCCCTCCTTTGTGGTCAGCGAGGCCAAAAAAATCTATCACTGTTTCGGCTGTGGAAAAGGGGGGAACGTGTTTACCTTTCTTCAGGACCATGCCCGCCTTTCTTTTCCCGAAGCTGTTCGAAAACTTGCTTCTGAACTGAGGATTTCGCTCCCTGAATATGCGCCACGGGAAGGGGAAAGGGGGGCAAAGGAAAAAAAAGGGCTTTTTTATCAGATTAATAAACTTGCCCTTCTCTACTTCAAGGATCAGCTTTCGAAAAGCGAAAGAGCAAATAACTTTCTTAAAAAAAGGGGAATTAAATCTGAAACCATGGCCCTTTACCACCTGGGTTACGCCCCTCCCGGATGGCAAAATCTCTATGATTTTTTAAAAAAACGCGGTTTTTTAGATGCGCATCTTTTAGAAATTGGACTGGCAGTAAGTCGGCAGAGCGGAGGAGGTTCTTATGACCGGTTTCGCGACCGGATTATTTTTCCGTTGATAGATCTCAGTCAGAGGATCATCGGATTTGGCGGACGAAGTTTAGAGGAGGGGGCGCTCCCGAAATATCTTAATTCCTGCGACTCGCCTGTTTACCACAAAGGGAGAGAGCTTTATGGGTTGTTTCAAGCCTTTCGAAAAGGGGGGGGGCTCTCACAATCAGGGGTCATGATTGTAGAGGGATACTTTGATTGTCTTTTACTTTCTCAGAGCGGCTTTAAAAATGTTGTTGCAACGATGGGGACGGCCCTTTCGAAAGACCATCTTGATCTCTTGAAGCGATTTACCGATCGATTCTATCTCTTCTTTGATGGGGATGAGGCGGGGCGGCAGGCATCTGAGAAAAGCCTCTCCCTGTTTCTGGAAGCTGGGATTTTACCCAAAATAATCGAGTGTCCCCAGGGAATGGATCCGGATGACACTGTCAGACAAGAGACAAAAGAAGGGCTTTTGGAAAAAATCAAAAAATCGCAATCATTGGTCGATTTCGTGATGGATCGGGTGATCTTTCGTTCAGAAAACCTTGTTTCTTCAAAAGCGAGGGTTATCGCGGATATGGTTCCCTATTTAAAAAAGATCTCAGATTCCCTGGAGAGGGAAGGGGTTATCCAGAGGCTTTCAGACAGACTTAAGATCGATGAAAAATGGATTCGGCAGCCTGTTGGCGTCATTCATGGGGTCCAAAAGAGCTTAGGAAGCGAGGGCTGGGAGGGTGAAATGCGGTTTGAACGGTCGGGCATTGAAGTCGAACTCCTTGAATTATTTGCCCTTTTCCCAGATTGGCTTTGGGAGGCGAATCAAGAAAAAATACTTGATCTTTTCACTGACTTGGAGGTAAAACAAATAGCTTTAGAGATGATTAGCCAATATCGGAAGATGCAGCAAATAGATTTCCCCTCCATCATCGAAAAAATAAAATCACGAGAACTCAGTGAACGTTTTATCAAAGGGGTTTTACAGAAAGAGAATCAGGAGAGTTCTCAAAAAGAATGGCGCCAAATTTATGAGGCCTGCGTAAAAAGGCTTTGGAAGAACTATTTGGAGGGACAGGAAAAACAACTTCTTCAAGAAATCAAAGCAACCGAAGTCTTAACGGATGCGGATAACAGGCGAAATGAATTACTCAGCCGCTATCAAAAGCTTGTGAAGCAAAAACAACAATTCATAAAATCTTAATCAGGAGCAGACGATGGCAAAAATAAAAAAAACAAAGTCAAAACAGAAAAAAGCGGACGTAAAAATTTCTCAATCCCAGCCTAAATTTCCGCCCCGCTTCCCAAAAGACAAACCGGATAAAATAAAATCGGGGAAAAAACTAAAAACAACGACTCTGTCTCGCGCAAAACAGTCTAAATTGGATTTGCAGAGGAGTGAAGAAACGCCTCCGGAGCCAAAAATTCCTCTCAAAAGTGAATCAGAAATTAAAGAACTTAAAAAACTCATCGAGCTTGGCAAAGAACGGGGCTTTTTGACCTACGATGAGATCAACGATTTACTGCCGGCAGACATTGTTTCGCCGGAAAAGATTGATGATGTGATGACGATGTTTAGTCAGATGGATATCGATGTTGTGGAGGCAAAAAGCGGTCCACAGAAATTAGACGAGGAAGAGGATCTTGCGGAAGGGGAAGAGCTTTTAGAAATTGCGGAGGAAAAGACAGGGATCTTTGGAGAAGAAGAACCCGCAGAAGCTGAAGAGGAAAAGGAGGAAGTTCCCGTTGGAAAGGTTGATGATCCGATTCGTATGTATCTCAGGAAAATGGGGTCGGTTTCCCTTTTGACCCGAGAGGGAGAGATCGAAATTGCAAAGCGTATTGAAGAGGGCGAAACAAAAGTGTTCAAGGTTCTCCTTCAGTGTCCCTTGGGAGTCAAAGAAATTCTTAAAATTGGCGAACAGCTTAAAAATGCGAAACTTCGTGTGCGGGATGTCGTGAAAGGAATTGACGATGAAGAGAATCTCATCAACGAAGAGATCTATTCGGATAAGATTTTAAAACTGATCGCAAAGATCAAAAGCTATGATGAGCGGAGCCGGCTCATGCGAAAGAAATTGGCTTCAAAAAAAATCAGCGGGGCGCTCAAAAAAAAATATGGCGATAAACTTCAAAAATTAGACGGGGAAATCATCGGAAATTTTAGGGAGATCAGCTTTAATCGCAAGACCTTAAATAAAATTGTCGATCAGATGAGTCGTTTCGTTTTGCGGATTGAAGAGGCCGATTACGAGAGAGAGGCATTCTTAAGCCGGGCAAATTTCAAAGATGAATTAGATCTCAAAAAGGGGCTAAAGCTCGTTCAGAAGGGGAGGCGCAGCGCCTCTGATTTTTTAAGGTCAGTTTCACTTAGAAAGGAAGATATTACAGAGATAGACCGCGAAATTAAAAATATCCGCCGAAAATTGCGGCGGATTGCGCTTGAAGCCAATCAAGATGTGAGGGATCTGCAAAAAACCTATTATGCGATTCGGGATGGGGAACGGGAAGCCGATATTGCAAAGAATGAATTGATTGAGGCGAATTTGAGACTCGTTGTCTCGATTGCGAAAAAATATACGAATCGAGGCCTCCAGTTTTTGGATCTCATTCAGGAGGGCAATATCGGTTTGATGAAGGCAGTTGATAAGTTTGAATATCGTCGGGGATACAAATTCAGCACGTATGCAACCTGGTGGATTCGGCAGGCAATTACACGAGCGATTGCGGATCAGGCACGAACGATTCGGATTCCCGTTCATATGATTGAAACTATTAATAAACTTGCGAGAACGGCACGCTATCTGATACAGGAAATTGGTCGTGAACCGACACCTGATGAGATTGCGCAAAAAATGGAGCTTCCCGTTGATAAAGTGAGAAAAGTTTTAAGGATAGCCAAGGAGCCCATTTCTCTTGAAACGCCGATTGGGGATGAAGAAGACAGTCATCTTGGAGATTTTATTGAGGATAAAAAGATAACTTCTCCATCTGAGGCTGTGATCAATCTGAACTTGTCTGAGCAGACACGCCGGGTGTTGTCGACATTGACGCCGCGTGAGGAAAAGGTGTTAAGAATGCGTTTTGGGATTGGAGAAAAGTCAGATCACACTCTTGAGGAAGTCGGCAAAGATTTTGATGTGACGCGTGAACGGATTCGTCAGATTGAAGCAAAGGCTTTACGAAAGCTCCGTCATCCGAGTCGGAGTAAAAAGCTGAAGGCCTTTTTGGATTGAGGGCCCGTAGCTCAGTTGGTCAGAGCCTCCGGCTCATAACCGGGTGGTCCCAGGTTCGAGTCCTGGCGGGCCCATAGTGCATTATGTTAAAAGATTTGGAAATTTTAAAAGAACTCCAACGGGTTGACACCCAAATTGATTCACTCATCAAAGACAAAACCGACTCCCCTCTAAAAATCCAATCCCTTAATTCCAGACTCCAGGACGAACTGAAGCGCGCCGAAGAAAAGCGCCAGTCTTTAAGAAGTCTCGAGCAAAAGAAAAAATCTCTTGAGCTCGATCTTCGGGAGGGGGAAGACAAATTAAAAAAGGGAGAGGAAAGAATGATGTCTCTCAAGTCGAATGAAGAGTATCAGGCGATGCAGAAGGAGATGGAACATTTCCGGCATGCGAATTTACTTATTGAGGGGCAGATTTTAGAAGTCATGTTGACTCTCGATGAGGCCAATGAGGGATTGCGTGAATTTGAAGAAGATCTTGCTTCCCGAAAGCGGGCGATTGAAAGTGAAATAAAGACGGTTGAACAGAATTTTTCACAAATTGATACGCTTTTGAAAGATCGACAGAAAGAGAGAGAAGAGATTGTTAAAGGTCTTACTGCTGACATAGTGTCGACCTATAAGCGTCTTCGTTCACGGTTGAGTCTTGCTGTGACTGAGACGCGTCGTGGTAAATGCGCAGAATGTCATATGGAGATCCCCCCACAGCTTTATAACCTTATTCATAGAGGGGAAGCGATGCACCTTTGCCCAAACTGTCATCGTATTATTATATTCAGCGGCCAGCCATGAAAGGTGTGAAAAAATGTCATTCCGAACGCGAAGCGTGAGGAATCTCCGACGAAGAGATCCTTCGCCTTCGGCTCAGGATGACATTTTTTTACACCTTCTGGACGATTATTGAGGCTTGATCGGTGAAATATCATATTTACACAGATGGCGCGGCGCGGGGAAATCCGGGTCCAAGCGGCGCCGGGGTTTTCATGACGGATGAACATGGGAACGAAGTGGCACGCTTCCACAAATTTTTGGGGAAAAGAACAAATAATGCCGCAGAATATGCGGCTCTTTACTTAGGGCTTTTCCAGGCTAAAAAAAGACATTTTAAAGAGGTCGTCATTTTCTCAGACTCTGAACTGATGGTTCGGCAGATTCGTGGAGAGTACCGGGTGAAAAATGAAGGGTTGAAAAAGTTATACAAAGGGGTTATGGAACTCCTGAAGAATTTTAAGTACCGTTTTTATCATATTAGACGGGAAAAAAATGAAATTGCGGATCAACTGGCGAATCTCGCCATTGACGAAGCATTGGAAGAGTAAAGTCGATCGGATGATCGCTCTTTTGGGATTCCAAAAGGGAGGAAAGTCCGGGCTCCATAGGGCAGTGGTGCTGGGTAACGCCCAGGAGGGTCACAAAGAACTTGGCCAAGAAATTAGCCAAGAAATTAGAGTGATCCTACGGACAGTGCAACAGAGAGCAGTCAGCCCAACTTCCAGCGAAGGGATTTTTGTGCCAGACGAGGCGCGACGAAATGAGTGAAGGAAGCGTACTTGATGTACGCTGATCTGAGCGAATGAGGAGCAACGAAGGATGGCACAAAAAGAACAAGCTGGATGGGTGAAGGTGAAACGGTGAGGTAAGAGCTTACCAGTAGGAGGGGTGACCCTTCTAGCTTGGCAAACCCCACCAGGAGCAAGACAGAATAGGAAAGCTTCATAAGATGGCCCGTCTTGAAGGACGTTTATCAGTCCGGCTTTCGGGTATGTCGCTTGAGGGGAAGAGTAATTTTCCTCCCAGATGAATGATCATCCCTTCTTTAAAAGCAGAAGGACAGAACCCGGCTTACAGATCGGCTTTACTTTTTCCAATGCGGGTAAGCGCTCATCTGCCAGAAATTTTTAAGCGGCTTTCTTATGAATCTGCTTAATTTTACCGTCGCACTCTTTCTTGTAGTATTCGATCTCTTCATCGAGAAGCTTGATATCGCGTTCAATCTGACCTGCTTTCTCGACCAGTTCCCGAACCTTTGGTGGGCTCAGCACATTTGCTTTGCTCCCCGTTGCAGAGGACTCGATGACCTGTTTACCAATCTCTGTGCAAATATTATTGTAATCCCTGTTGAGTTTAAATTTTTGCGCGTTAAGTTTGGTTAGACGGCCTGCTTCCTGTGCCCGGATCGAGAGAACCTTGCTCTCTTCAACCGTAAAATCAGCAACTTTTTGAATGAGCTGTTTGATGCCGGTAGCCACTTTTCCGTTTCGGAAAAGCTGCTTTAAATTCTCCCCGTTCATCTTTTCTCGCAGTGTTTTCATGATTTTCACCCCCTTATTTTAAGCTGCTCTCTTCAGTTTATTCTCTTCACCTTTCTTTAACTTTTCCTCATACCCCTCCATCTGTTTTTGGAGCGAGGCAATCATTTCATTAAAAGCCTCAGCCACTTCCTGAAATTCATCGGTTCGCCGGATCCGGAAGTCGGCCCCTGTAATTCCTTCCTTGGCAATTTGCTTCATTCGTCTTTCAAGCGCGTAAATAGGGCCTGCAATTCTATGTGTAATAAAGATTCCCGCGATAGAAAGTGTTCCGATCAGCGCAAGAAAGATCGCAAGCAAGTTTTTATTTAAAAATTGTTTCTCAATTTGCGCCAGTTCAGAAGCCACCGGAGATGTAACGAGCCCTGATTCAATCAGGGGGTTAATGTTCAGGTTGATATAATATCTTGAGGCAAAAGCAAAGACGAGACAGACGACGCAGGTAATCCCAATCAGTAACCCGATGTAGCGGAATTGAAAATCGCGTTTAATCAGATATTGTCTTCGCCGAAAGAGCGGTCTTTTGATTTCAAGAGCGGTATTCATTGAATCCCCCTTTCCGTATCAATCGTAAAAATGACTGCCGGTGACAGCATTCCGCCATGTTTTGCATGAATTGAAAACAAACTGACATCGAAACTCCGGTAAGCGGTTTCAGCCGGTGGAAGTTCAAGAGAGCTCTTTTTCAAAGGTCCCATCGGAATCTGTGTTTGAACCGTCGGTGTTGGAATATTTTCTTTTTTCTTTTCGATCAACTCTTTCGGCAAAAGTGACAGCTCCGCGAAATAGAGTGACTTTTCAGTCGTCTTGGGTGTTTTCCAGTGAAGGACAATTTTTCCATTTTTTCTCTGAAGATCCCGATTGAGAACGATAGCAAAGGGGTTGGGTTCCCAATAGAGCTTAAGAAGATTGTTATAGTCATCGGTCACATAGAGGCGATTTTCCAGCATCGTCATTCCAGACGGTTTTGTCCGGTAAAGATCGGCAAATTTGAAATTGGGATTGGGAACAAATTGTCCGATCACTGTTTTCTTTTCCGTATCGATGACATGCAGCTGATAACGGTCATCTATAACGAGAGCGAGCTGTTTACTTAAAGAGACCCCCCCTTTTAAATGATGTTTGGGAAGAATCATCTCTTCATGAATGAGATTCCAGTGTTCGGCATCCATTTCAACAAGAAGAGAGTCTTTTTCAGAAGAAAGGGTCACAAGAAGATGTCTGGTAAAGGGATTTGTCCACATTTCTTCAATTTTCATCTGGGAAGGTAAGGATTGCATAACACCTACAAAGTCAACTTTAAGCGGGGTGGTGAATGGATAGTGGATAATATAGAGTTCACGGTTCTCTGTCAGAGCCATGATTTTATTGGGACGCAGCGGGTGAGCCGTCATTGCCGCAATCGGATTTTTAATCTTATCGCGCAGCGAATAAAAGACATCCCCCCCCTGATCTATTGAAATTTGAACCAGATTAAAGCCCTGGGAGAGAATCAATTTTTGGGAGGGATCGTGAAAGGCCGTGGCGCGAACCGGGCCTGAAAATCGCCGAAACGTCGACTCGAAATTGAGAGATGGGGAAGTCAAAACCGTAGCTCTTTGAAAGGAGAGATCATTTTGAAATGTCTCCTGGTCAAGCGCCACAAGGGGCGGCTCCCGCAAAATAAAGAGCTGCCTTTCTTTGTGATTCGATTCTTTCTGGAAGAATATAATCCCGCAAAAAACCGAAACCACAAGAACCACAAATAGACTTGTTTTCCAAAAGAAAAGCTGTTGTCTCATGATTTTTTAATCACCTCAACCAACGTACCACACGCAACTACTTTCCATTATAAGTAGGAAGAGGGAATTGTCAAAAAACTGCT
>CAYMPL010000036.1:0-19574 GCA_964392415.1 uncultured bacterium
CAAAAAAGGTTACGCCGCCTTTATCCCTATTTCCACACTTTTTGATTCTACCCCACCAAATTCATTACGGAAATGATTCCCCTATTACATCTCGAGCCAGAACAGGCTAAAACAATCGGATATATCGTCAGCGAGTTGGCAAGAAATGTGCTTGAACATTCCAAAGCTGAAAATGGCGCTGTTCTATGTGCCCAATATTACAGGAAAAGTAATTCTATCCGTATTGGAATCGCAGATACCGGTGTTGGCATCAAGACATCGATCAATCGCTCTTATTCCACAAAGACCGATCTGGAAGCGATTCGACTTGCTCTTACGCCGGGAATTACTGGCACGACACAACGCGAAGGTGGAACGGATCAAAATGCGGGAGCAGGCCTATTTTTCATCAAGTCTATTGCAAGCGTAAACCGGGATTTTTTCATTCTTTATAGTGGAAACAGTCTCTACAAATTACTTAGAAGATCTGCTAAAAGACTGAAACTTCGGGTGGATCCTTTTCATGACAGACATTCAAAAAAAGAAAATCTTCCTTATTGGCAAGGAACAATCGTAGGTATCGATCTCACTCTGGATCAAAGTGAGGCATTTTCACGTTTACTGGATGAAATCCGGAAAATATATATAATTGCCGTGCGAGAAAGGAAAAAAGCACGATACAAAAGACCCCGCTTCATATGAAAATTATCTCCATTTACAACAGAGCAGGAGCCTTCGCGGAAAATAAGGATGTTGCAAGAGATATTCGCATGCAAGACATTCTTCCAACTCTTGAGAAAAAAAAAGAAATAACGCTCGACTTTAAGGGCGTAGAGGCGGTTACACAGTCATTTATACACGCTCTCATCAGCGACGTGTTGAGAAAATATGGCAATAATTGTCTCGATTATATGACCTTCAAAGCTTGTAATGACACAGTAAAAAAAATAATTAACATTGTCGTTGATTATATACAGGAAGGGATGGAGTCTGATCATGAAAGAAAATTGCGGTGAGTGATTTTACGAGGGTGAGGGATAGACAAGGAAACAAGAACCTCCCAAAATGGGGAACACTATACAATCTCGTTTTCAAAATCTTTGATAGGTAATATGTCAATTCCATCTTCCGTTCGCTCGCGGCGCTCCCCAAGATACACTAAAATTTTTCGTTTCAATCCCTTCAATGATTGAATTGCGCGTAACCCTTTAAGCTGATCTGATTTAATTTTTTTTGATGCCTTAACCTCAACGGCAATAAATCCCCGTTCATCTTGTATAAGAAAATCAATTTCAGTTTTAACTTCTGAAGGAGACCAATAAAATACGTTTTCGAATCTTCTATTGTTTTCTATTTCATGCCGGATGATTTGAAATATATACGATTCGAATAAACTTCCAACTTCTTCAGGAGTCACCATTCCGCGAATTCCTTTTGCGGCACGCACAAGCCCGGGATCAATCCAATAGAGTTTCGGCTTCCTCTTCTCTCTGACGGTAACTTTCGCCTGATAAGGATATAATTTTTTGGCCAATAACGTATCTTCTAGAATCTGAATATATCCTTCAGCAGTCTTTCGCTCAATCTCCGCATCTCTGGCGAGGCTCGATATATTTAAAACTTGACCATTGTAAAGAGCGGCAACAGGTAAACTTCGGGCAAATCCCGCTAAATTGCGCACAAGCGCCTCAGCCTGAATTTCTTCTTTAAGATAAAAACGAACATAATCTGTCAACGTTTCATCCCGGTTTTCTGATGTCCAAATCAGAGGCAGACTCCCCCATCTAAGCACTTTTTCGATATCAAAATCTTTATCCAATTCTCTTGGCAAAAGGGGTAACATCGACCGAAAGCGCGCCCGTCCCGCCAATAAATTCACCCCTGCTCGCTTGAGCTTGCGCGCGCTTGAGCCCGTGAGCGCAAAATGAAGCCCAAACTCCTCAATGCCACGATGGACTTCATTCAATAGATTTGGCAGACGTTGCACCTCATCAACAACTACCCATTCTTTTGGCTTAAGCGCTCGAATTTGATTTCGGAAAGATTCAGGAGAAACCAAGAGGTGCTGGTATAGAGATTCATCTAACAAATTAAACCACTTCGCATTTCCAAACTCTCTTTTTAACCACGTGCTCTTTCCAGAACCTCTCGCACCAAAAAGAAAAAAAGAACTCTTTGGCGGCTTTAGTAAACGTGTATACATCAACTCCATTTTACGGCACTTAATGGAATTAAGCAATACAATTTAAGATTTTTATTTTTCCATCTATATCCGAGTTCTTATCGCACCACTTTTTTGAAAGGCATTGCACCCAAACCTCAAGTGGGACCTAAGCTTCCCCTCTAAAATTTGGATGAAGTCTTTTTCATCCCCAACTACAGGAGTAGCGATTTTGGCAAGTGATGGTTCGAATTTCGTATAGACTTTTTCGGACAAACTAAGTGCGTAGCGTCCGGCTTTGTCTTTAAGTTCATATATAAGCCAGCAAATCTCAGCTTCCTCCTTTGGCGCATGTGGAAGTTCCGGCAGCGTTTCAAAAAACAGGCGATCGACTGCAACCGCCTGCTTTTTACCCCATGTTCTCAATATTTGTCCTTTATACATAAGCTGCGGTACGAGTCTTTTTCTTGAAGATGAAAGATAGTCTGGATGAGGGTAATGTGCTTTCTTCGTCCAATCCATGTTTCCTCGTTTTTTGGGATCATCCATGTAATATTCGAAAGGATTTCTGATATTCCCCGATACATAGACAGCTTGAACCTCGATAATGCCAAAGTCCGAAATTTTCCCCTTTTTGTCGTGTACCACTAGAACAACGTCTATATTTCCTGCTGATTCCCCAGTTCTTTCCTTTAATCGAATTTCCTTCAGTACCGTGTACTTTGTGCCTTTTGGAAAGAAAAAATCGGCAGCATGTTCGCAAATAACCCAATCCTCTCGGAATCGAATTGGACAAATGATGGTAATTGAATCATCAGTATAAAGGCTACATACGCCAAGAGGAGCATCCTTCTTATCTTTTGTGCATCTGGGTCCGATGTTATTAAAAGGACACAGTTCATTGTCGCGATGCTTTTTCGCAGCCACGGTCTGATCGGTTATCTTGAAACCAAAGACTTCTGCTAGTGGATGCTTATATTTTTTCATTTTTTAGCCACCCTATTTTTTTCCCAATAACCAACTCACTCATTGTCGCATGATGGGTATTTTTCATCAGGACTAGAGCGTATTCAAACCGATATTGTTCCGCTTTTTTTCTCAGTTCGTTTGAGTCATCATAAGTAAACAAAAAATCCGCTTTGGATTTGGCAACCAGATCAAAAAGTTTGTCGTGATCAAGCTCATAATACTTGTAAAGCCGTCGGCCCGCTCTTTTTCCCCCTGCTGTGTACGGTGGATCAATAAAGATAAGGGAATCTTTATCATCAACGTACTCAGGGATAATATCGAAAGCTGAACCCCGTATAAAAGATATTCTCGAACGTACAAGACCAATATCCAGTATTCGTTTAGCCAAGGTTTCTGGATACCAGCGAGAACGCAGTCCCTTCCCATTTTCACCATTTTTCATCAATCCAGATCCAGGAGCCATGATTCCACCGTGGCTTATCCGGTTCTTTAGGATTGTTTGAAAAGCCTTTTCGAGAGTGTTTCTCGAATCCCGTTCAATGGCGTCTTTTACTGCCGAATATTTCATCTCGAAGTTGAGGATTTTTTTTGCGAGCTTTTCAAAATCACCATGAATAATCGTTTCCCATACAGCAGCAATTTCCTCATCAAGTTCAACAAGAACTACTTTCTTTACAAGATTTTCAAATGCAGCAGTTAAACCTATGATGCCTCCACCAGCAAATGGTTCAAGCAGAATTTCTGGTTTTCTGGGGTAGTTCTTTACCCATCTTCTAAAGGTAGGTATAAACCACGTTTTGCCACCCGGGTATCTAAATGGGCTGCGCAGGGGCACAGATGCAACATTAACAACCTTATCTTTGAGAAAGTTCATTGGTTTATCGAAATTTTTGAAGAGACTAATTTGCATTAACTTAATCTCTCTTTGTCACAGGTGGACAGATTATTTTCAATCACATTTTTTACTATTTTCATCGCTACGCCCTCAGGATGCCACGATCCCTCGGCCTGCGGCCTCGGGATGACAATGGTTCGAATACCTTGACAAAAATTCGGGGTGAGTGGATTCGAACCACCGACCTCTTCGTCCCGAACGAAGCGCGCTAACCAGGCTGCGCTACACCCCGAAATGAAAGATCTCTTTTCTTATCAGAGGTGGTGATGTTCTTGCAACCATTGAACGGTCTTTGAAATCCCTTCAGGGAATGGAATCTTTGTTTGAAAATGGAGATCCCTCCTCGCTTTTTCCGGGGAACAAATCCAGGAGCTTGCTTTAATCTCCGGATATTTTCGACTGGTAAGCATAATTTCTTTTTTTGTAATGAGCGAATAAATATCGCCAATGAATGCCAGGGATCGAACAAACCAGTGAGGCAAATGGATGAATCTTGGTTTTTTTGAAAAAGGACGGGAAAGATGCTGAGCCATGCTTTCAAATGAATAAAATTCCGGATTCGCTATAAAATAGGTCTCCCCTTTTGCGGCTTCATTGATAGAAGCCTCATAGATGCCATCCACAAGATCCTGAACATGAACAATCGAAAAATATCGCTCATAGGGGGCCGGGAGGGGAAAGAGCCCTTTCTTTCCATATTTAAAAACGATTAAGAAATTGGTGTCACGGGGTCCATAAACAATGGGAGGGCGGATGATGGTGAGCGGGAGATTTGGAAATTGCTTTCGCAGTTCCTCTTCAGCTTTGAGCTTACTTTTTCCATAATCACTGACTGGATGACATTCACTTGTTTCCACCGGCGGCTCCGTTGCCGCAACTGGGCCTGTTGCCGCAACTGAGCTGACAAAAATAAAACGTTTCAAATTTGGCGCGTATTTTTGAGCCGCTTCAGCCAAGTAAATCGTCCCGTCGCAATTAACCGAGTAATACTTTTGAGAAGTCACCCCTTTAATCGCGCCTGCCACATGATAGATGTAATCGACATCTTTCACAGCGGCTGGCAACGTTTCTTTCTGAGTGATGTCCCCTACAATCAGTTCGACAGGGAGAGCTTTAATCCACCGAAGGTTACTCGTTTTCCGAACCAGACAGCGGACAGAGAACCCCTCTTTGAGCAACTTCTCAACAAGGAAGCTCCCAATAAAACCATGCCCCCCGGTAACTAACGCCTTCATTTGATTACTGCCAGAAAAAAAGTTATTTGTTCGGTAGGATCTTATACATTCCAGTGCCGCAGGTCACGCACTTTCCTTTCATCGCTTTTCTGCCATTCTTCATTGTTACTTCCTTCGTATCTTTCATTTCACGTTTTGCCTTGCACTTGACGCAATAGCCTTTTTCTGCTGCCATTGTTTTCCTCCCTTAGATATTTAATCAGTTAGACATCTAATAAGATCTTCAAATGATTATAGTTTTTTGAATTTTTAAAGTAAACAAAAAATCGCACATCGCCTTGACTTAGTTTTTTCTGTGATTATACTAGCCCAATTCAATGTTTAAGGAGCTTACACGCTTCTCAAAGTATCTTCAGTTTGAGAAGACCGTTTCACCCCACACATTGAGAAATTATATGAGTGATTTAAATCAGTTTTATCAGTATTTAAGCCAGGGGAAAAATCTCTCTGACTGGAACCAGATAACCAGCTTAACCATTCGATCTTACTTGGGAAATCTCTACAAACAGAACAATCGCTCTTCCATTGCAAGAAAGCTCGCTTCGATCCGGCATTTGATGAAATTTCTTCTCAAAGAAAAAATTATTTTAAAAGACGCTTCACAACTCATATCAAGCTTGAAACAAGAAAAAAGGCTCCCTGCAATTCTCAACGTCGATGAGATGTTTCATCTTTTAGAAACCCCTGATCCAACCACAAAAATGGGGAAAAGAGACCGGGCTATCCTTGAGCTGATGTATGCAAGCGGCATGCGGGTCAGTGAACTCACAGCCATCAACCTCGAAGATATTTCATGGGACACAAACACCCTGAAAATTCGGGGCAAAGGAAGAAAAGAAAGAATGGTTCCATTCGGAGAAAAAGCAAAAAAGAGACTCCTTATTTATAAGGAGGAACGGAGAAAATTTTTAAAAAGGGGGGATGATTCAACGGCGTTTTTTCTGAACCATTTTGGGGGACGGCTCTCAACACGAAGCATTGCCCGGATAATCGATAAATATATTCTGCTTTGCGGAAGCCTGCGCCGCATCAGCCCTCATACTATCCGGCATTCCTTTGCAACGCATCTTCTCTCAGCAGGGGCAAATCTTCGGGATATTCAGGAACTTTTAGGACACGAAAGTTTATCTACAACACAAAAATATACTCAGGTAAGTGTCGATAAACTGATGGAGGAATATGACAAAGCGCATCCAAAGGCCAAAAATTAGAAGCACCACTATTTTGGGCGTAAAACATAAGGGGGGCATTGCCATTGCCGGAGATGGCCAGGTCAGCATGGGGCATACTATTATTAAGCATAATGCCAAAAAGATCAGGCGGATCTATCAGGATAAAATTGTCATCGGCTTTGCTGGCGCAACTGCGGATGCGATTACGCTTTATGAAAAATTTGAAGGAAAACTGGAACAATACCGTGGAAATCTGACGCGGGCCGCCGTTGAACTTGCCAAAGACTGGAGAACAGATCGTATGCTCCGGCGCCTGGAAGCGCTCCTCGTCGCTGCTGATAAAGACACTTTGCTTACGATTTCCGGAAGCGGTGACGTCATTGAACCAGATGACGGAATCATCGGCATTGGATCTGGCGGCCCCTACGCCGCCGCGGCAGCAAAAGCGTTGATTCGGTATTCGGATCTTTCTGCAAAAGAAATCGCGGAAACCGCGGTTCATATTGCGTCGGATATCTGTGTCTATACAAATCCAAAAATCATCTGTGAGGAGATCAAATGAAGTATCTAACGCCGCCAGAAATTGTAAAAGAACTCGATAAATATATTATCGGCCAGGATAAAGCGAAACGCGCGGTCGCCATCGCCTTAAGAAATCGCTGGAGAAGACAGCAGGTCGACTCCGATCTGCGCGATGAAATTGCCCCCAAAAACATTATCATGATTGGACCGACGGGGATCGGAAAAACAGAAATTGCCAGACGGCTTGCGAAACTCGCCTCAGCCCCTTTTCTAAAAATTGAAGCGTCAAAATTTACAGAGGTCGGTTACGTCGGAAAAGATGTGGAATCGATGATTCGCGACTTAACCGAACTCGCGGTTAAAATGACCAAGGAAGAAGAAAAAAAGAAGGTTCACGATAAAGCTACGGCCCGGGCGGAAGAAAGGGTTCTCGATCTTCTCCTCCCCCCAATAGAAAGGGCTGCTTTTCCAAAAACAAATCTCGATCCAAGAGAAGCGACAATCACGTTCAAAACGGAAGTGATTGATCAGGAACAAAACAAAACGCGCGAAAAGCTAAGAATACTTCTTAAAGAGGGAAAATTAAACGACCGTGAGGTCACAATCAAAACACAGGAAAGAAGGGGATTTCCGATTATAGAAGTTTTTACAAACCACCCAAATATCGAAGAGCTCGATACGCAAATGCGGGAGATGGTTGGAAATTTTATGCCAAAAAAAGCAAAAAACCGTGCGTTGAAAGTCCCGGAGGCGCTGAAAGTTCTCGCGCTCGAAGAAGCGCAAAAAATGATTGATATGGATAAAGTGGTCGAGATGGCATTGAGGCGCGTTCAGGAGAGTGGAATCATTTTTATTGACGAAATCGATAAGGTCGCAAGTTCTCATTCTAAAATCGGCCCCGATGTTTCCCGTGAAGGGGTTCAACGGGATCTCCTTCCCATCGTTGAAGGGGCAAATGTTTCGACGAAATATGGAATCGTAAAAACAGATCATATTCTTTTTATTGCCGCTGGCGCTTTTCATATGACAAAACCATCCGATCTCATCCCCGAGCTTCAGGGACGTTTTCCGATCCGTGTCCAGCTTGACAGCCTCAACAAGGAAGACTTTATACGAATTCTTCTTGAACCAAAAAATTCCCTTACCAAACAATACCATGCGCTCCTCAAAACCGAGGGGATTGATCTTCAATTTACAGAAGACGCCATTGACGAAATCAGTGAAATCTCCTCACTCGTAAATCAGCGCTCTGAAAATATCGGCGCGAGGCGCCTTCACACCGTTATGGAAAAATTACTCGAAGATATTTCCTTCGATGCGGAAAAGATGGCTGGACAAAACATCCTCATGGACAAAAAAATGGTTCGCGGAAAACTCAAGGATATCATAGAAGACGAAAATTTAAGTAGGTATATTTTATGATTAGTGTCATCCTGAGCCGAAGGCGAAGGATCTCTTCGTCGAGATTCCTCGCCTTCAGCTCGGAATGACAACTAGACTGATTCTTTATAATTACACTCTTTATTCAGACAAAAATGGGTTGTTCCCTCGCTCTTGGTTGTCTTTGAAACCAGAAATGCCGCGCCGCAGGATGGACATGGTTTATTGATCAACGGATACCAGCTCGCAAATTTGCATTTTGGATAATTTTTACACCCGTAAAAGATTCTTCCTGCCCGTGAACTCCGCTCAACAATTTCTCCCCCGCATCCTTTCTGCGGACAGGGAACGCCGAGCGTAAATGACTTTGTAAACTTGCATTCCGGATAACGTGAACAGGCAAGAAAACGGCCAAATCTCCCCCTCTTCACGATAAGCGAACTGTGACAGAGATCGCAGGTCTGTCCAGTCTTTTCCTTAGCCTGTATTTCCAGTTCCCCCTCATGGTTTATCGCAAAATCACGCGTATTCTTACATTCTGGATAAGACGAACAGGCCAAAAATTGTCCGCGCCTCCCCCATTTGATTACCATCGGAGAACCGCATTTGTCACAGAGATGCCCTGTCACTTTTTCTTCCACTTTCACATTTCGCATCTCTTTTTCCGCTTTCTTCAGAGCCTGATTGAAAGGCTGATAGAACTCTTTGAGCATTTTGATCCAGTCGACCTTTCCTTCTTCAATGAGATCGAGTTTCTCCTCCATCCCTGCCGTGAATTCTATATTTAGAATTTCCGGAAAACTTTTTACAAGGAGATCGGTCACAAGATTTCCAAGCTCTGTCGGATAAAACCGATTTTCCTTCTTTTCAGCATACTCACGTTCCTGAATTGCATTCAAAATACTGGCATAGGTGGAGGGGCGGCCGATTCCGTTTTCTTCAAGCGCTTTGATAAGCGATGCTTCCGAAAAGCGGGGAGGGGGTTCTGTAAAATGCTGCAGCGGGGTTAGCTCTTTCAGATCAGCACGATCATTCTCTTTTACATCGGGAAGTTGCGATGTTCCCTCTTCTTCTTCATTATTCTCATCCTTCTTTTTTTGAATCTCTTCTTTTTCTTCCTGATAGACTGCCAAAAATCCCAAAAATTTGACCACCTGTCCCGTGGCGCGAAAGATATATTTTCCACGCAAAGCATGGGGCCCAATGGCATCAATCGTCAAGATCGTCTGATCAATCAATGCCGGCATCATCTGACAGGCGACAAATCGGTTCCAGATGAGTTCATACAAACGATAGAGATCCCTGTCGAGATACGATTTGATTCTCTCAGGCGGATGAGCGAGAGAGGTAGGGCGAATCGCTTCATGGGCTTCCTGCGCAGATTTTCGGCTTTTGTAAATATTCGGCGCATCGGGCAAATATTCCTTCCCGTACGTTTTCACAATATAACTTCGCACGGCCGAAATAGACTCGCCGGATAGCCGCGTCGAATCTGTTCTCATGTAGGTAATAAGTCCCAACGCCCCTTCTGCCCCAACCTCAATTCCCTCATAGAGCTTTTGGGCCAATCGCATCGTTCTGTCGGCGCTGAACCCCAGTTTTCTTGCGGCATCCTGTTGAAGTTTCGAGGTAATGAAGGGGGGAACCGGATTCTTCTTTCGTTCTTTGCGAACAACCGCCGCAATTGAAAATCGCGCGCCATGCAAAGCGGTCAAAATCGCTTTGGCCTCTTTTTCATTTGCAATTTCCGCTTTACGTCCTTCGATCTGAAAAAGACGCGCTTCAAATTCTTTTCCGTCAGAAGAGAGTTTTGCAACGATCGACCAATATTCCTCCGGTTTAAATGCCTGAATTTCAGCCTCCCGATCGACAACCATCCGGAGCGCAACCGACTGCACACGCCCGGCGCTAAGCCCCCTGCGCACTTTCCTCCAAAGAATGGGACTGATTTTGTAGCCAACCAGCCGATCCAGAATCCGCCTTGTCTGCTGAGCCTCAAATTTATCTTTATTGAGCGGTCCCGGATGACTAATCGCCTCTTCAACCGCTTTTTTGGTGATTTCATTGATTAAAACCCGAAACACATTCTTATTTTTCTTCTTAATATCTTCGTAAATATGCCACGCGATCGCCTCCCCTTCACGATCGGGATCTGGGGCAAGATAGACTTTGTCGACAGAGGCGGCAGCTTTCGCAATCTCCTTTAGAACTTTCTCTTTCCCTTTAATTACTTCATACTCGGGTTTAAAATCTTTGGCCGGATCGACACCCAGACTTTTTTTAGGAAGATCTTTGACATGACCGATAGAGGCCTTGATTTGGAAGTTCCTTCCTAAATATTTCTTAATGGTATTGGCTTTCGCCGGAGATTCAACGACAACAAGCGCTTTCATGTCACATATTTCCTGTAATAATGGTCATGAGAATCGCAGGAAATCAATCCCTTAAACTCCAGAGATAACAAAAGTTCTGAAAGATGCCCTGAGTTGAAATGGGTCTGTTCTACCAGTTGATCAAACTGCGGTGAGTCATCTAAAAGCGAAAGGATTTTTTCTTCTTCCACATCTAAAGACTGCACAAACTGGGGTTTCAGTGTCAAGTCGTCTTTTGAAAATGAGGGTTCAATCTCTTCCAAAACATCTGAAGCTGAAGTCACAAGCTTTGCTCCTTTTTGTATGAGATCATTCGTTCCGGAAGATGTTTCTGAAGTGATTCTCCCGGGCACCGCGAAAACCTCTCTCCCCTGCTGCAGCGCTTCATAGGCAGTAATCAGCGCCCCGCTTTTCCTCGGCGCTTCGACAACAATAACGCCATGGCAAAGACCGCTTATAATTCGATTGCGCTTCGGAAAATGGAACCTCTCTGGTTTTGTTTTCATCGGAAATTCAGAAAGAATGGCCCCTGACAAAGGAATTTCTTCATAGAGCCTCTTATGACTGGGTGGGTAAATATAAGAGAGTCCGTTTCCAATGACCGCTATGGTTTTTCCACCCGATGAAATAGCTGTTTCGTGAGCCTTGCGATCGATTCCCAGAGCCAAACCGCTGATGATAGTCGTGTCGTAATCTAAAAGATTACGACACAAATAATCTGTCACCTCCAGTCCATAAGCTGTTGCCGAACGGGTACCCACAACAGCCAGATAATACTTCGTCTTCGGGAAGGTTCCTTTCATATAAAGAAGGGGTGGCGGATCAGAAATTTCTTTAAGCAGACGGGGATAATCTGGATCACTATAACGAATAAGACGAACTCCCTCTTTTTGAATTAAATCCATTTCCTTCTCAGCTTCTTTCGCAACCTGACCCGCAATTCCAAGTTTTTCCCGAAGTTTCTGGGAAATAACAGGAATGCCGCAAAGATCCTGGCTGGACAGCGAAAAAAGCTTCGAAAGGTTTCCCTCAAAATGCTTGAACAGTAAATCAAACTGCCGGAAACTGACTCCCAGCATATTCAAAGCGACCCAATAAAGATGTGCATCTGATTCCATCCGGGCGCGCATTCTATAGGATTTGAAAGGAGGTTGTCAAACTGCAGCTGCTTTGATAGAAGCTTCCCTTATGGCAATTGAGGTTAAGAAAATCGATTTTTCTGGGAAAGCATTTAAAGAATTTCTTCTCTTCCCCTGGCAAATCTACCAGAATGATTCTCATTGGGTTCCACCCCTTCTTATAGATCAAAAAAAGATTCTAAATCCTCATAAAAATCCATTTTTTGAACACTCAGAAGCGGAAATCTATGGGGCATATGGGAATGGAAAACTCGTTGGGAGAATTGTCGTCGGAATAAATAACAATTCAAATAAATTCAGAAATGAAAAAGTTGCCTTTTTTGGCTTTTTTGAATCCTATAATCGACCAGAGGTCTCAATGGCCTTATTTGAACTGGCGGCTGAATGGGCAAAGAAAAAGGGAATGAAAGTCCTGCGGGGACCTTTCAATCTCACCATAAACGATGAAGCGGGGCTTTTGGTTTCAGGATTTGATTCGGATCCTTACGTCATGTTAACGCACAATCCGCCGTATTATGAGCGTTTGATTTTAAATGCCGGTTTAAAACCGGCGATGGATGCCTACTCCTATTTCATTGAAGATTCAGCGGCGCTTCTCACGGAACCGTTGCTCCAGTTGGCCAATGACACAAAAAAAAAATTTAACCCTGTTATCCGATCTATTGATACCGGGAAAAACTTTCTCCGGGATGCCCATATTGCGATGGATATGGTTAATGAGTCGCTCTCGTCAAATTGGGGCGCCGTCCCGATGACAGACAGGGAAATCGAATTCAAAGCGAAAGATTTAAAAGTTGCTTTAATACCAGATCTCTGTTTTTTTGTGGAAGTAAATGGAAAAACGGTCGGATTTTCTCTGACGCTCCCCAATTTCAATGAAGCGATTAAAAAAGCCAATGGAAGGCTTTTTCCGCTCGGTTTGCTTAAAATCTTATATTATTCCAAAAAAATCGGCGCCGCCCGGACGGTACAGTTGGGAATGATCAAGGAATATCAAAAAACAGGGCTTGGCGCTTATTGTTATGTTGAGATTGTAAGGCGGGCAAAGAAACACGGATTTCATCGGGGAGAAATGTCGTGGATCCTTTCAAATAACAAACCGATGGTCAATGCCGCGGAGCTTCTGGGGGCAAAACGGTATAAAACCTACCGCTGGTTTGAAAAAGGGCTATGAAAAACGAATTTAAGCCGCTTTTTTCAATGGTTCTTCTTTAACGGAAGGCGGTTCCTCAATCATATAACCGATACCACGGACAGTTTTGATATAACTATTTTGGGCATCCGTATCTATTTTCCTTCGAAGATAAGTCACATAAACATCTACAATGTTCGTAAAAGTCTCTGAGCTCCCTTTCCAGACATGATTTAAAATCATATTGCGAGTAACAGCGGTTCCGGCATGATTCATCAGGTATTCAAACAGTTGAAATTCTTTGATTGTCAATTCAATCTGTTTTCCAGATACGGTCACTTTGTGTGAAGCGGGGTGAAGTTCGATATCCCCCAGTTTTAATACTTTTCGATGAAGTTTTCTCGCTTTATTTACAAGATTCTGGATACGAATCTCAAGCTCTTCCAGCTCACACGGTTTTACCACGTAATCATCCACCCCTGTCTGAAACGCCTTCACCTTGTGTCTTACATCCTTTTGGATTGAAAACATAAGAACAGGTATCTCTGGTTTTTGTTTTTTAATCTCTGCACAGACGGAAACGCCATCCATATCGGGAAGGGTGTAATCTAAGATCACAAGATCAGGATTTTGGTGGTTCATCTGAAAGATTCCTGTTTTTCCCTTTTCTGCTTCAAGGACTTCATACCCTTTTGGTTTAAAGAAATCTCTAACCAGACTTCGATCTTCCGCGCTATCATCGACAATTAAAATTTTAAAATGCTGTTTCGGTGTTTCTTTCATGTCAGGCCGCCTTTCTTTGGGTTAGATCTTCAAGCATATAGCCAAAACCGCGAACGGTTTTAATAAAGGATCTTCTGTCAGGAAGATCAATCTTTTTTCTCAGATAATTCATATAGACATCGACAATATTGGTAAAGGTCTCTGGATTTTCAGCCCCCCATACATGTTCTAAAATCATTTTTCGTGTAAGAACTTTATCGATATTGAGCATCAGATATTCGAGGAGAGTATATTCGGTCACAGAGAGCTCAATCGCGCCCCCCCCCCTTGTTACGCGATGGGCATCCTGATCCAAAACAATCTCGCCATAGATCAATTTCCCTCTTGGTTTTACCTGATATTTTTTCAGCAAATTCTGGATGCGGACATAGAGTTCGTCCAAATCACACGGTTTTGCCAAATAATCGTCGCAGCCGGACTGAAAGCCGGTTCGTTTGTGTTCGACGGTCCCCCCCACAGAAAGAATAAGAATGGGGATTTCTGGTTTCTTCCCTTTCATGTTCTGGCAAACTTCAATTCCCGATAAGCCAGGCATATTCCAGTCCAAAACCACAAGCTGGGGAGATTCTTTATCGAAAAGATAAACCCCTTCAAATCCATTTTTGGCAACCATTAATTCAAATCCTTTCGATTCAAGATAATTCTTTAAAAGATCGATGTCCTCCGCTTTGTCATCCACAACGAGTATCCTGATTTTTTCCATATAAACCTCTCCATCCCTTTCAACAGACCCATCGGAAGTTTCTCATTAAAACTTTAGGCAATTTTAAGATGGCATGGGGACGACAACTTTTACCTTGTTTTTAAGCTATGTCCCTCGGTTGAGGTGACCGCATTTCTCAATTTTCAAAAGAGAATAGCGCAACTAAGATTTATGTGTCAAAAGCTTCATAACCTCCTCATCTGAGGTCTGATCAAAGATTTCATAAAAGGCCCCGACTGCGCCAAAAAATGCCGGTATGTCGAGACAGACAATCTCATCCGCTTCTTTTCGCAGTTTTTCGATGGTTTCTGGCGGGGCGACGGGGACCGCGACAATGACTTTTTTTGCCTTTTTTCCTTTTGCTGAATGAATCGCCGCTCTCATGGTTGCCCCGGTGGCGAGGCCGTCGTCAATCAACACCACCGTTTTTCCTTTTAGGGAAAGTGGCGGCCGATTTTGCCGATACCGGTTTAGGCGATCCTCTGCCAGTTTCTGTTCTTTCACTTTTTCTTTATCGATGTAGTCTTGAGTGACGCCCAGACTATCAATAATCTCTTCATTTAAAACCATATGCCCCAATTCATCGGTTGCCCCAATGGCAAGCTCATGATTCATCGGCGCTCCGATTTTTCGGATCACCATGACATCGAGAGGGAGATCCAATGCCTTTGCGATTTCAGCCGCAACAACGACTCCCCCTCTTGGAAGCCCCAGGATAATTGTATTTTTATCATTTTTGTATTTAAGAAGAGCCAGAGAAAGTTTTTTACCTGCCTCCTGTCGATCGTGGAAGATCATTTTAGGGAGATCCTCAATTTTTCTCTTTCAACGACGATTTTTGTTCCAAAAGGGGCTGAACGTTCTTGAATCCGTTTTGTGTCCATCCTGATGCATTATTCTATACCAAAAATTATACGATTTCCTCTATAATCAATTAAAAATGGCGCCGACAAAGGGTTCTATTGAAATTCAACTGAGTTCTGTCACGCTAGAAGGAGATCTCCATATTCCTGAAGGGGCGAAGGCGATTGTTATTTTCGCGCATGGGAGTGGGAGTAGCCGGTTAAGCCCCAGAAATCAATTTGTGGCAGAAGTTTTGAAAGGCGCTGGTTTGGGGACGCTGCTCTTTGATCTTCTGACGAAGGAAGAAGATCAGACTTACTCAAACCGCTTTGACATTCCGCTCTTGACAAGACGACTGATTGAGACGACTCAGTGGCTCCTTAAAAATGAGCGGGTCGTCGGAATGAAGTTCGGTTATTTTGGAGCGAGCACGGGGGCCGCCTCTGCCCTTGAGGCGGAAGTGCGCTTAAATGGGCTGATCTCTGCTGTTGTTTCCCGAGGGGGGCGTCCCGATTTGGCACATAAATTTCTGGATAAAGTAAAAGCTCCCACTCTTTTTATTGTTGGCGGGAATGACAGAGCTGTTATCGATCTCAACAAAAAGGCTTTTGAAAAACTTCGGTGTGAAAAGGATTTGGTGATTGTGCCGGGAGCATCTCATTTATTTGAAGAAGCGGGGACATTGGAGCAGGTGGCGGAAAAAGCAAAAGAGTGGTTTTTAAGATTTCTTTCAGCCGCATGACATATGATCGACAAAAAAAAGATAAAAAAGATATCTGATTATCTTTGGGAGATTCCAAAAGATTATCGTCAAGGGATGAATGTGCCTGCCCGGATTTATGCGACCGAAAAAATGCTGGATGAGGTTTTTCGCGATCAGTCGCTTGAGCAGCTTGTAAATGTGACGCATCTTCACGGAATTGAAGGGACAGTCATGGCGATGCCAGATGCTCATGAGGGGTATGGGTTTCCGATTGGGGGGGTGGCCGCAATGAGAATATCGGACGGTGTTATATCCCCGGGCGGCGTTGGGTACGACATCAACTGCGGGATGCGTCTTCTCAAATCCGAACACAACACAAAAGAACTAAAACCATATCTTGAAAAACTAGGACATGAAATGAATCGGCAGGTGCCGTCGGGCGTTGGACGGGGTGGGAGATTGAAACTCAACAAACAGGATATGGATAAAGTTTTAAAAGAAGGGGTGCCGTGGCTTGTTAAGCAGGGATATGGTGAAAAAGAAGATCCGCAGTACCTTGAATCGTATGGAGTGCTCCCCAATGCTGATCCCGACGTCGTCTCGAATCAAGCAAAACAGAGAGGGAGCGATCAGCTGGGAACGATGGGGGCTGGCAACCATTTCGTTGAGATCGACCGTGTCAGTCAGATCTTTGATGAAGAAGTCGCTCGAGCGTTTGGCCTTTTTGAAGATCAGATTGTCGTTTTGATTCATACAGGATCGCGCGGGCTTGGACATCAGGTCTGCACCGATTTTCTTCGTGTGATGGCCAATGCGATGCCGAAATACAAAATTACGATCCCCGACCGGCAGCTTGCGTGCGTCCCTTTTTCTTCACCCGAAGGAAAAGATTATTTTAACGCGATGGCGGCGGCGGCGAACTTTGCGTGGGGGAATCGGCAGATGATCAGCTGGCAGGTTCGGCAGGCGTGGAAAAATATTTTGGGAGGTGAAGCGGGAAATCTTTCGACTCTCTATGACGTTGCGCATAACATCGCAAAAATCGAGGAGCATGAAATCGATGGAAAAAAAATGAAGTTGATTGTGCACCGGAAAGGGGCCACACGCGCCTTTGGTCCTGGAAACCCGGAGCTTGCGCCGGAATATAAAAAAGTGGGTCAGCCGGTTTTGATTCCTGGCAGCATGGGAACTGCTTCTTACGTCCTCGTCGGAACAGAACAGGCGATGAAAGAATCGTTTGGATCGAGTTGCCATGGGGCGGGACGCCGCATGTCGCGTCATGCCGCGATCCGGCAGGTTCAGGGGCATGAGCTCCGTAAAGAGCTGGAGCAGATGGGGATCATTATTGAGTGCGCGTCAAACCGCGGTCTTGCCGAGGAAGCCCCACTTGCCTACAAAGATGTGCACGATGTTGTCGATGTTGTCGCCCGCGCCGGCATTGCCAGGAAGGTCGTTTGTCTAAAGCCGGTGGCTGTGATTAAGGGATAAGCCGTGGGGATTCAAAAAAAATGGACGATCGCGATCGATGGACCGGCGGGGGCGGGCAAAAGCACTGCAGCTCAACTTTTTGCGGAACGTATTGGATATCTCTATTTAGATACGGGGGCGATCTATCGATGTGTGACGTGGGGAGCATTAAAAAATAAAATTAAGGCGCGCAATTCAAAAAAGCTCTTTAATTTTTGCAAGCATTCACGGATTGATTTTTTTAGGAAGGAGAACAGACAAAAAGTATATTTTAATCATAAAGATATAACTTCTTATATTCGCTCCGCCCAAGTGACGCGGCATGTCTCTGCCTATTCGAAACTTCCTGTGGTTCGAAAGGCGCTTCTCGGCCATCAACGGAGATTTTCAAAAGAAGGAGGGATTGTTGCCGAGGGGCGGGATTTGGGGACGGTTGTTTTTCCGAAGGCGGAACTGAAATTTTTTCTCGACGCGTCGCTCGAGGAGCGCGCGAAGAGAAGGCATTTGGAAATAAAAAAGGGGGATTTGGGTCAGGTGAAGAAAGAGATTTACAGGCGGGATCGTATCGATTCAAAGCGTGAGCTGGCCCCCTTAAAAAAAGCCAAAGATGCGCTTGCCATTGATACAACTCTCCTCAATGTTGACCAGGTAGTTGCCCGCATGTATAACGAATTTAAAGAAAGACGGAAAAAAAAGTGAAAATTATTGTCACAAAAAATGCCGGGGTCTGTTGGGGGGTTGAGCGCGCGATCGATATGGCCTCTCAGACGGTTAAAGAAACAACGGGGAAAATGGTAAGCCTTGGACCGCTTGTCCATAATCCTGAAGTGGTTCATGATTTCCAAAATAAGGGGCTTCAGGTGATTTCAGATCTCGATGAAGTGGAAGATGCGACGGTTGTTTTTCGTTCCCACGGCGTTCCGGTCGATTTTTATGACAAGGCGTCGGAACAGAATTTAAAAATTATTGACGCGACTTGTCCGTTTGTAAAGCGCTCACAAAATTATGCGAGGCGTTTTAGCAAGCTTGGGTTTACGGTGATTATTGTGGGGGATGAAAATCATCCTGAAATGAAAAGCGTTCGGAGCTATGTGAAAGGGGAATATCTGGTCACAATGAATCCGAAGGATGTTCATAAAATTCCAGCTGATCGGAAAGTAGGGGTGATTGCGCAGACAACGATTCCACTTTCGGTTTTAAATAGTGTCATTGAAGCGTCTCAGCGCCGATTTCGGGAAGTAAAAGTGCACGATACCATTTGTGACGCGACCAAAGTCAGGCAGGAAGAGGCGGCAGAGCTTGCGCCGCATGTCGACTGCATGATTGTTATCGGGGGGAAAGAGAGTTCGAATACAAAGAAACTGACAAAAATCTGCCAAGGGCTCCAGCCCAAAAGTTATGAAATTGAACATGAACGTGAAATTGATTTTTCCTGGTTTAATGGTGTCAATACCCTCGGTGTGACAGCCGGCGCGTCAACGCCGATTCCTGTCATTGAGCGGATCTGTAAATATATTGAAGAGAAGATGCGCCCCCTTCAAAGAGAAGCATCCTAAATAAAACCCGTCATGAAGATTCTAAAATGAATATTAAAGAAAAGTTGTTGAGAGAAATTGCGTCGCTGGTTGGCGGACGTCTCGCCAATGAGGGGCGGGATTCTCAAATCAAAATTCAGGGGATGGGGTCTATTTTTCATGCCAAAAAAGGGGATGTGACTTATCTCTCAGAGCGCGCCTATCTCCCCCATCTTTCACGAACAGAGGCTTCGGCGGTATTGGTCTCTGAAGAACTCGATCTTTCCATCCCCCAGGTCATTGTTTCCAATCCGAAACTTGCATTTGCAAAAATGATGGCGCTGTTTACAACATTTCCAGCATTGCCTTCGGGTGTCAGCTCATTGTCATTCAAGGAGGAAGATGTAGAAATTGGCAGGGGTGTCACCATTGGGCCGTTTGTTTATCTCGGAAAGGGGGCCAAAATTGGGGATGGTGTCATTTTATACCCGGGTGTTTTTGTCGGCTCAGGCGTTTCCATTGATTCGGAAAGCGTGATCTATCCGAATGTGGTTCTTTATCCGGATACCTCCGTTGGAAAAAGGGTCATTGTTCACGCGGGGAGT
>CAYMPL010000037.1:0-19270 GCA_964392415.1 uncultured bacterium
TTCGATTTTGGTTAAAGGTTCGAACAGATGGGCTTGTTTATCCAAAAATATAAATCATTTTTTTTATTCATCATTTTGGTTTCGCTCTCGGTTCTTTTCCTCGTGAAGACCGCGTATCATCTTCCAACGACTTTTGAGCCTGAACCGGGCGGGGGGGCGTTCGGTGGAATCCGTCTGCACTATCTGAAGATTTTGAATTTTAATTTCTCGGAAGGGGTTTCAGCCGTGGGCGGAACATCGCATTTGTTGGATAATTTTTGGAAGTCTTCCGCCTATAGTTTTCATGGTTTACTGAGCTATCTTCATTGGTATGTGTATGTGGGGGTGCTTGATCTTTTCGATGCCCCTATTACGGAGAGCAATCTTTTATTTTGCCAGGCTGTCCTGGTAACACTGGCTGTCTTTATTTTTTCGTTGTCACTCAAACTGATTTTCGGTTCAGGAGTTCTTGCCATTGTATTTCTATTGATGGCATTTCCTCTTTTGTCCCAATATGGCAGGACTTTTTATGTGATGGCGCCGCATCTTTTTTATCTTTCGCTTTTCTTTTATTCTGTCGGACTCTATTTTTGTAAGAAAAAGTCATTTTTATTAAAGATAGGTATTGGATTGAGTCTCTTATTAAATATGGCATCCGGGAACTTAATCCTTTTGCCTGTGTTACTCTTGTTTGTCTGGTGTGTCGCATATCATAAAGAACAAATCGGTTTACTCTCTTTTATAAAAAAGGGTTTGTTCGATAAACCTTCCCATTTTCTTTTTTTTATTCCCATAATTGTGCCGATATTCCTCCATTTTTATGTGCATTCCCGCGTCGGTGTCAGTAACCTCGGACTTTTGGGATGGGGATTTCTCAAGCTCGGCTTGGGGCATCAATGGAGCCTCGAAAAGAATTCATGGTTTGATTTTGCTTCAAAGTTTAGTCAATTAAAGACTTATTTTGACATCTATGTGACTAACGATGTTTTTCATTTTTGGGGATCGCTCATTCTTTTGGGGGGCTATTTTGGGGGTTTTTTCAGGAAGTTTTCATCCCTTCCCATTAAATTATTTGCTGTAATCTATTTTATTTACGTCTGCGGCATTCAAAAGAATCTTTCGGTATTTCCGTTGCTTCTGATATTGAGTCTGGGGACGACTGAAATCATTTTACTGATTCGTTCAGGCCTCAAGAATCGTTCCTTTCTGTATCGATCTGCAAGTATGGCTTTGGTTGTTATTTTAATCGTCGCAAATTGGGGAGCGCCGGGTATCCGCTCTACGTTGAAGGCGTTCCAACGTCCCCCTTCCTCTCCTAATGATTTAAAAGCGGCCGGCTATCTATTGAGAGAACATATGAAGAAAGAAGATAAAATCGCGAGTTTTCTCTCTAACACCGATAATATTTTAAATGAATTTTATTATGGGAAAACCTTTTTTAAAAGTCCTGTGTTTGGAAAGGAAATATACAGCCTCGCCAATGTAAGGGAAGCAACATCTCCTGTGACGCCTGAAGAGGTTGATCGGGAATTTGCGTTTTATGTCATAGAAAAGGGATTTTTTAAAGACAGGGGACAGAGCGAATTTATGAATGGCCTGATCTCAAAATACAGACTTAAAAAAATTGCCGATATCGGCGCCAAATTCGAAATATATTCATCGCGATCTGTCCCATTCCAATATATTGATATCCAGGAAGCCAATAGGCTGTTTGATAAAAAGTATGCCAATTTAAAGAATCTCTTTTATCATCACCATGTGGGGGTTGCCTCAACGTGGGGATTTTATTAGCCGCTTGACCATTTTGGAAGAAAATGGTCAAGCAATGCTCCAAACAGAAAAATTGATGAAAAAAATATGTTTTATCTTTTATTGTCTCTTTTTTTCATATCTTGCAGCGCCGGCGCAAAGGAAATATCTGAGAGCATCGTTTTAGAGCCTCTTATTGTCGAAGCAAAAAAAAATCGAAAAATAAATCATATTCAAGTTGCCTCTGGCGTGGGTGCAAAGATCATTGATACTTCACAAAATGAACTTGGGGTTGAACTCTCTACGCTAGAGAAGTATACGAATATGCGTTCAGCTCTGAGAGATGAAGCATTTTGGATCGACTCTGAGGTTTTCTCTCGTCCCCAAAAACAATGGAATGGACAAGTGGGAATCGATATTTCAGGAGATCAAAAATTAAAAGGGCGGTTTTTCAAGAGCATTTCGGATCTTTTTATTCGCGTGGATGGCCGCCTCCACCACGATCATAGAAAATTTCAATACGTCGATAACCACCACACACCCTATTTTCTGGACGATGATGAAAAAAAGAGCTTCTCGAATCGTAGCGATACTTATGTGGGGAGCTTAAGAGTCGATTACAAAGACTTTTCATCTCTGATTGAAGAGGATCTTCATTCGGAAAATGTTTTTGCCGGGTCGGAGCTAACGGGCTTTCGTAAGAAAGCTCGTCATGAGTTAACAGCGAGGCTTATCATTGATTCATTTGAGTTTTTGCCTTTTTCGTTTTTTGAAAATCGTGATTTTCGGTCTTTCGTTGACAAGCCTTACAATAATAAAAGTAAAGACCTTCGATTTGGTCTCGTTTCACGCTATCGTTTACCTTGGCATTCGATCATCCAGTTCGAGATGTCGCGTGATATATTGACTAGAAATGAAGAGGAAAGCAAAACCCAATCTTTTTCGCGTTACGAGGGGAAGTTAACCCTCGATCATCGTTGGGAGACAAACCACTGGTTCGAAACCTCTTCATTGCTAACCTATGGGCTGACCTATGATCTAACTTATGATCAATCTGTTATGACTGATTTTGCTATCAGGCATTATCAGTCATTAAACCTCGGGGCTGAGATTTCATCAACAAAGCGCTATCCTTTTGGGATCGTTATCAAAGGGCGGAAATACGCAATTCTTCCAACCCCGATCCAGGCCTTTGGAGATGGCGCTCTTCTACAGGCGGCCCCAGCTCTTAAACCCCACTCTGGAATTCGATATTCTGCAGGTCCCTGGTATCAAAGCGAAAGAGCAAGCATTGAATTTCTTTTATTCTCGGAAGAGAGCGAGAACGATTTTTTGATGATTGCAACCTCTCCGTTTTCCGCGCGGACGGTCGGTGTGGGAGGGGTCTGGAACCGGGGGATTGATGCGAAGGGGTCGGTTTCCTATGGTCCTCTCTCTTGGAAGGGGAATTACGTTTTTCAGATCCCCCTCAATGCCTCAAATATCAACTGGCAGCGTGGGAAGAAGGTTCCCGGCCGTCCCAGACATCACTTCGATACGGACATCCAGCTTTTTTTGAAGTCGTATCAACTGGGGTGTCGTTATCTTTTTCAATCTGGAGAGGGGATCGATTTGGGTGAGAACTGGAAAAAGGGGGATGAGCACGGTTTCGGTCCCTACCTCGGCTACCAAAAAGAAAATTGGGGGATTCGACTTTTTGCAAAAAATCTGATAGCAGAGGACGGAAATAAGAACCTGGAATTCCAGGGGAGAGCTGGACCTAATTTACTCGAGCCTGACATTGTCAAGCGGGAGTGGGGGGTCAGCATGGAGGTGCTGTTATGAAATATCATGTCATCCTGAGGGCGCAGCCTGAAGGATCTCGTCTTTTTTTTCTCTTTTTCATCTTTCTCTTTATCCTTTCTTCCTGTTCTCCTCGTCCCCAGCCGACCTCGATATCTGATAAACCACTCGGGGATGAGGTCGTTGGAAAATCGGGAGGAGTTTCTGCCCTCTGGCTCGCAACAACCGATTTTCAAACCGCCGGTCTATTGCGGCGTCTCGATTTAAAAACGGGTGAATTGAAAGATCTTCTTCCTGTTGGAACAGATGTCCGAATCTTTAGGGATGGCGACAGCCGCTTATTTCTTCTGACATCAATCCAAAATGATTCAATCCATCTTTTAGAATGGGTCGAAGGGGCCGAAGCAAAGGTTGTTTCGGAGCGAGCGCTCGCCCCGCGGGTCAATCCCCAGGCTGTCACTCGCGATGCGGAAGGGAGAATCTGGCTTGTGAGTCTCGACTCAAATGAAGTCCAGATTTTTACAGCGAATTTAAAAAATGAAATCGCTACCATCGATTTATCCTTCTTAAAAGATGATGGAGACCCCTATGCAGAGCTTTCTTCAATTTTATTTGCGGCTCCCAATCGTATTGTCGTTTCAGCGGCACGCCTTCAGAGAGGAGAGGCATGGCTTCCTTCAGCCGAAAGCCGGCTTGCCGTCATCGATACAGAGACATTCGGTGTGGTTGCTTCACCATTTGTTGATGTTTCAAATCCCCTCCATCTTTATCTGACCCGGCCTCAAAATATTTTAGTCGTTGGATCAGGCGATCTTTCATTGAAGCGCTCTCTTTTTGGGAGATGGCTCAATCTATCGACAGTTTCGCTAACCTCTTCTGATCAGACGACTCTTTCATCAAGGATTTTGGATAGTAGCCTCTGTGAAGATCAAAAGCTGGCGTTCATTGAATGGATTCCTGAAGAAGAAAAGAGTTGTATCCGGGTTGGCGAGCAAAAACTCCTTTGTGAGCAGGGGAACGGTGGATTTATCTTTAATAAACTGACCTGTGCCGGCGATCTTCTTTTTGCTTCTTATATCAAAGAAGGGAATGCAGAACTTTGGGTCATTCCGCGTGATGGTTCTCAGACGAAACGAATTCCTATGAAGCAACAGATCCAGAGCATGTCGCCTGGACCGTAAGAACGGCCCAAGTTTTTTTGTTACCCTCTTTTTTGAAGGATTGTCGTGAGATATTTGGCGATCTCTCTCCTGATTCATTCCCTTTTTCTTTTTGCTCTCAAAACAATCGGAGATCTTACCGATTTTAAGGGTTTTGGCGCACCGCGATCGGAAATTCTTTATCTGACATTGGTTTCTCCCGCGGTTTCGACAGAACTTAAAAAGTCCCACATCCGCAAGGGCTTTGCGCGACAGAAATTGGCAAAAGAAAAAGCGACTGAAGGAGACTGGCCTCTCTATATGCCACCTCCACCCTATCCAAAACAAGCCAAAGAAAAAGGATGGGCGGGGGAAGTGATCCTGGAACTTAAAACCGATCAAGCCGGCTATGTCTCGTCTCTCAAGGTTCTTTCAGGGAGTGGTTATCATCTGCTCGATCAAGAGGCATATAAAGCGGTTAAGGGGTGGCGTCTCGCCCCCGGTCTCTTTGCCCGCGTTCCGATTGTCTTTAGATTAAGGTCATTCTGATAAGGTCATTCCGAGCCATTTGAGATCATTCTGAGCCTGTGCTACCCTAATTAAAATGAACCTTAAAGAACTCCTGATATCAGTTCGTAACGCCTTACAGACTGCCCAAATCGAGCATGCGCTCATCGGCGCCTTTGCTATGGCTCATTATGGAGTTCAGCGAGCCACAGGAGACATTGATTTTCTTATTGATGAAACAGATCGAAAAAAAGCTTTAACGGCACTTGAAAAACTGGGTTTTAGAATTTTTCATGAAAGCGACGAAGTTTTTCAGCTGGAGGGTCCGGGAAATGTAGATTTCTTGCTCGCAAAACGCCAGCTAAGCCGAAAAATGCTGGAGGAAGCTCAGGTCATTGAACCTCTCAACATTAAATGTGTATCGATTGAAGGTCTTATTGGTTTGAAAATTCAAGCTTATAACAATAATCCCAAACGAGAGCTTAGAGATAAAGCCGATATTTTATCTATGATCGAACAACATCCTAAAATGAACTGGGAGCAGATAAAACAATATGCCGATCTCTTTAATGCGTGGGAAGATATTTTGGCCCTAAAACGCAAGGCCGAAAAATGAGTCCACATAAAATGACATTTGAAGAATATTTGGAATTTTTAGTCCAATTCTTTCTGATTTTCTTCCTACAACGCCGAAAGACAATAATAAAAACAGATAAAAACAAGCTATAGTCACCGCCGCTTTAAAGAATCGGCCTTACAGAAGGGAGCCTATGCACCGAATTCAAGAATCTCAACTCCTATTTCTTCTCTTCCGATAAGAAGATGAATGAAACCGAAGAGAGCATTTCAGGATATTCGCAGCTTTTTTGAAGAAACGATTTGGAATATGGATCAGAAGCTCCCCAAATGGAAGGAGCTCTTCTACTATTTTTTCCGTCTGGGAAGTCTAGTAACGATCGGAATTGTCAAAAATAGATCCGCTGCCCGGGCAATGGCGCTGTCTTACACAACGCTTCTCTCCCTTGTCCCTCTGCTCGCTGTGATGATGGCTTTTTTAAAAGCCTTTGGCGGCATTGATAAAATAACTGCTGCCGTGGAACCATTTATTCTAAAAAATCTGGCGACAGGTTCCGGAGAGATTATCCAAAAATATCTGGCTCAATTCGCGCAAAATATTCATGCGGGGGCATTGGGGATCGTAGGGATCGGTTTTCTGATTTTGATTGTGGTTGGACTTCTTTCGTCCATTGAAACGGCATTCAACGATATCTGGGGGGTGCGAACCAAACGCTCGTGGTTCAGGCGTTTTAACGCCTATTGGGCCATGGTTACGATCGGTCCTATTTTTATAGCGGTTTCACTCGGTGTGACAGCTTCCCTTCAGTCGTCTCATTTTGTGCGGACATACCTCATAGAACAGGAATGGATCAGCTTTTTTTTCAAAGCTGCCCCCTATATCATGACGCCTCTTCTTTTTACGATGCTTTACGCCTTTATGCCGAATACGAAAGTTAAATTTCGTTCGGCGCTTCTGGGGGGGATACTTGCAGGGGTTCTTTGGGAATTCGCAAAAGTCGGCTATACGATTTATGTGACGCAGGGGGTCGACTATAACAGTGTCTATGGATCGCTCAGTGTGCTTCCTGTCTTTCTGATCTGGCTCTATCTGACATGGATCATTGTGCTGGTGGGGGCGGAGCTTGCCTTTGCCGATCAACATATTAAGACCTATCGGGAAGAGCGAATTTCAGCGCGGGTAAGCAGCGAGTTTAAGGAATTTTTGGCGCTCAATTTTGTCGCCTGTATCTGCGACGCTTATCAACGGGAAAAAGGGGGGGTGACATCGCAAAGGCTGACAGAGGTATTTCAGATTCCCATCAGACTGATCAACGATATTCTGTTTAATTTGTGTCAGGCTGGCATCCTTCTTGAAGTTGGCGAAGAAGAGCACTATTATTGTCCTGCCAAACCGATGGAGAAAGTGACTGTCAAAGATGTTTTATTATCGCTTCGATCGCTGGGTGGAAAACTGCGGTTTGAAGAGACGGCGTATACAGAATATATGACCAAGATTGTCCGCGAGGTGGAACAATCGATTGAAAAGGGCGCCGGACAAAAGAATTTTAAAGAAATTGTTTTAGGACTTTCCCCCTCTCTTAAAAAATCAAAACTATGAATCTTGAAAAAATTCAAAATGCCCCTGCCAGGTCCGGCGTTTATCTTATGAAATCGGCAGAGGGGAGAATTATTTATGTTGGAAAGGCCAAAAATCTGAGGCATCGGCTAAAATCGTATTTTCAGAGAGGCAAGGACCATACTGCCCGGGTTGCAATACTCGTGTCACGAATTGCCGACGTGAACTGGATTGTGACAGACACAGAGCTTGAGGCGTTGATGCTCGAGTGCACGCTCATCAAAAGGCATCACCCCAGATACAATGTGCATCTTCGGGATGACAAATCGTATCCTTACTTAAGAATCAGCGTTCAGGAAAAGTGGCCGCAAATCAGCGTTGTCCGACGCCCGAGGCGCGATGAGGCGGTCTATTTTGGTCCATACACATCTGCTTATTCAATTCGTGAAACGATGCGATTTCTGACAAAGATATTTCCTGTCCGGGACTGCAGTCCCTCTAAATTTAAAAATCGGACGCGCCCCTGCATCAACTACGATATCGGAATTTGCGCGGCTCCCTGCGTGAATTACATTACGGAGGCGAACTATCGAAAAATTGTCGATGATCTGGTCCTTTTTTTGAAAGGAAAAAATAAACCCCTGCTTAAAGATTTAATGTTGAAAATGAAACAGCTTTCCTCTGAAATGGAATATGAAAAGGCCGGAAAGATGCGAGACCGGATTCGAGCGATCAATGAACTTTTGGAAAAACAAAAGGTCGTGAGTTTGAGTGACGTCAATCAGGATGTGATCGGCTTTTTTCGATACAAAAAGCATATTGAGGTTGCTATTCTTTTTATTCGCGCCGGCTCATTATTGGGAAAAAAGTCATTTTCATTTTCGGGGATTGAACCAGAACTCAAAGAAGAGGGGGCGTTTTTAAGTTCTTTTATCAATCAATATTATGATGAGCATCTGATTCCAGATGAGGTTCTTCTTTCAGAAGAACCTGAAGACAAGGCGCTTTTGGAAGCGTATTTGAAAGAGAAAAAAGGAAAAGAGGTTCTGCTTACGATTGCCAAGGGGGCAGATATGAGAGCGATGGTCGGCATGGCGGAAGAAAATGCGAGGGAGGCGATGCGGGGGAAGAACCTTTCTGAGGGGGGACCTCAGGTTTTGGAGCAGCTTAGACGAAAACTTCATTTAAGGAACGATCCCCACCGAATGGAGTGTTTTGATATCTCCAATATTTCTGGAATGTTGGCGGTCGGTTCCCGGGTGACATTTATTGAAGGTGAAAGGGTGACCCGTCTCTATCGAAAATATAAGATTAAAACAGTTGAAGGCCCTAATGATTACTGGATGATGCATGAAGCGCTTTCGAGGCGCTTCAGGAATGAAGACCCCGAGGGTTATCCCGATCTCTTGATTGTAGATGGCGGAAAGAGCCAGCTTTCATCCGCGCTCAGGGTTTTGGCGGAGCTTAAGATTGGGACGATAGATGTTATTGCGCTGGCAAAAGAAAAGACGGAATCATCATTTGAAAAAGAAGAGATCTTAAAGCTCGAAGAGCGCGTCTATCTCCCCGGCCAGAAAAATCCGGTTATTTTTAAAAGAGAATCCCCGGTTTTACATCTTCTTCAGCGCATCAGAGACGAGGCGCATCGCTTTGCGATTTCGTATCACAAAAAGCTAAGGGAAAAAGAGTTTCTTCGAGCTTAATGTCATTCTACAAAAGCTTGTTATCCTGAGCGTAGCGAAGGATCCCTTCGCCTAGCGACCAACAACGCAGCGAACTGCATGGCTATTGCCGCGGGGGTCGCTGTATATCTGGCCACTACCGCCATCATTTCAGATCAAGGAATTTTTCTTAAAAATGAAACAAAGTGTTTCAAAAATATGAAACGGGAAGAAAAGTTGATTTGTCGATATGAATAGTGCGCCGCCATTTGTGAAACAAATGGCGGCGCTGCTTTAATTCACCTCTACGGGGTTATCGTTTACAAACGTGTATCGTTCCTTTTTATCCCATGCCCCGCTTTTTCCAACAGGTTCTTTATGAATTTTTGTGTCGGTGACGACCAGTTGTCCATCTGCCGGCGTGAGCCAAAAATCGAGATCATAAAGCTTTCCAGCCTCGCCTGGGACTTCAAAATCGGTGCAGGCGAAGTAGCCTTTTCCTTCGATTTTCCGAACAGGATCGTGAATTTTTACGAATTTGAGCCGCAAAACCTGGCTTGCTTTCTCATCATAAATTTTTAAAACCCCCCCGTTCGGTTCAACCTTGGCTTGGATATGCGAAAGCATTGCATCCTTAATCTCCTGGGCGTTGAACTCCGTTTTTTCCTGAACGGCCTGTTCTACTTCCGGGGTATCAATGGAGGATCCTTTATCTCCTTCGCCTGGATGCTCCTCTTCTGTCCCAGGATGTTCCACCGCGCCGCCGGGATGTTCATGTTTTTTCTTCCATGCCATATACCCAACCACTGCAATAATAATGATTACAAGGACTGCAATCATCGTTTTCTTATTCATTTATTTTCTCCTTAAGTTTAAAAAAAGTTAATTAAACATAATACACAATGACTGGAGAGCCTATATGAAAATTTTAAAGATGTTAAGAAAAAAATCGATTCAATAGAGATTTTGAATACATTATCAGGCTGCTTCTTTCAGTCGCCTGATTCCCTCAGCAATGAGAAGCCTCATCAAAACTTGATAAGGCATTCCCCGTTTGTGAGCTAATCTTTTTAATTCTTTTAAGAGCTCATTCTCTAAAGCTATACTTGTAGGTTTTCGCCTAGCTCCATGAAGACGACGCATGCCAGCAATGATTTCCTTAGTATCAAATTCAATTTTGTCATAAGCCTTCAAGCGTTTTGCGTATTTTGTCATATTCTCTCCTTTCTTTTCGACTCGCCATGCGAGAACTTATGGGGCGTACTCTGCCTTCTCTTAGTGTAAATACAATGGATACCATTTTCCCTGATGCAGAAGGCCCGACTATACAAAGCCTCTCTTCAGGTACTGCTGGTGAAACCTGTTCGCCAATGGGCGCCGCCAATCTAAGTTCAAATACTGATTCAACTTCATCTGCACTTACTCCGTGCTTTGTCACGCTCTTGGAAATATTGCCAGTGTCCCAATCAAACTCAAAAGATCTGTTTTGGAAATACCAATAAGCCAGCCAGATGATGAACTTGAACCTAGCCATGTATGACACTATAATGCACTATACTGTAGATCTAGTCAATTCTATTAAGCGGCTACGTCTTTTAAAATCATTAGCGAAAAGTTATCTTGATTTATCATTTTCTTTTTACTACAAGGGACGTTCCTAGAAAGGGGGACAGCATGTTTAAATGGTTCTTAAATCTATTACTCGTTTCATTATTTGCGTCGACTGCGGCATATGCGGGAGGGCTTAAAATCCTTGAGAGGATTTACATAAATGGGGCATGGGTTGATACGGAAGAAGGGTGTTTTATCGATAATGACGGCGATGTCTACACCTATCAGCAGAAACCCGAGGTTATCCTGGAAAAAAAGATTGGGGAGATTGATAAAGAAAAGCAAAATTCTATTTCAGAGCTTCTTTCTCAAGCCAAAAAAGGGAAGCTTTCAGAGCCGGAATATGAGATGGCAGACGCGGGAATTACGAAATACCGCGGTTATCTCTACAAAAAAAAGGCTGTCGTTGAAGTTGATTTAGGCCAGAAAGGGGATGTGGCGATCAGAAACGACTCTCCTCAAGCAGTCGAACTTATCCTGCTATTGGATAGGGCTTGCTTGAATCCTGTCAGAGGGCGTGATAGAAGCGATGACTGATGTTTGGGATCGGTTTTTCTGAAATGCTTTTGATTGCGATTGCGGGGATCCTCCTTTTCGGGGGAGAGCTTCCACAGGTTGCAAGGCAAGTTGGAAAGTTTGTCCGAAAGATTCAGAAAAATCTGAATGACATCAAAAACGATATCGATAACGCATCGTAACCCCCCGTTTTAGGAGGATGGAAAAAATGGAAAATCTGCAATTAGCCTTCATTGGCGGCATCGGAATGACTGAGATTTTGGTCATTGGCGGTGTTGCCCTTATCCTTTTTGGCTCAAATAAGCTTCCAGAATTGGGTCGGGGTTTGGCTCGCGGCATTAAGGAATTTCGCGATGGGATCAAAGGCGACCCGGATTCGAAAGACTCGCCAGATCCGAAAGAGAAAAAACCAGAATCAAAAAAGTGACACTGAAGGTGGCATCATAGACGAGATCCTTCGGGCTATGCCCTCAGGATGACATGGAAAAAATGACACTTTCAGAACATTTTGAAGAGCTCCGCCTGCGGCTTAAATGGAGTCTCTTCTTTTTTGCGACGGCAACGATTGCCGCATTTATTTTTCGGATTTTTTTTCTCGAGCTTGTGAAGCGGCCGCATCTGTGGGCATCGGCAAAATTAAATCTCCCGGCAGCGGTCTTTGTCTTTCGCTATCAGGATCATTTTATTTCCCAGATGAAAATCTGCTGCGCGGCCGGTTTTATCCTTGCTTTTCCCTTCATTCTTTATCAGGCGTTAAAATTTGTTTTTGCGGGGCTTTTCCCAAATGAACGAAAACGCATTTTTTCTTATCTCTTTCCATTCTTGTTTTTATTTATTCTGGGGGTTTTTTTCAGCTATTTTATCCTGATCCCTTATGGATTTTATTTTTTGAGTCTCTACGGTATCCAGGTTGGACTCCAGCCAATCATCAATTTTAATGATTACGTCTCGCTTTTTATGGTTTTGATGCTGGCAGGGGGGCTTGTCTTTGAATTACCGCTGGTCATGGTATTTTTGGTTAGAATCGGTTGGGTGACCGTTGCCGATTTTAGAAAAAAGAGACGCCATGCCATTTTGATTACGCTTATTGTAAGCGCCGTTTTAACCCCTCCCGATCCCTTTACACAGCTTATCTTAGGGGTGCCGCTGATTTTATTATATGAAGTTGGTCTCTTTTTCGCGAATTTTTTGGGGCAACGCAAACCGTTAAATAAATTGACACTTCCGATCAAATCAGTAGAACAGGGTTAATTCCCATGAAACAATTTTTGTTCATTCTGACAGTTGGCGTTTTTTGTTTCTCACCAATTTCAATTTTTTCACAAGATTCCCCACAAGATTCTGGAGAGCGGATTTTTAACAACAAGTGTCTTTCGTGCCATACGATCGGTCAGGGGAGACTGATTGGGCCTGATTTGAGAGGGGTGACTTCAAAACGGGATCAGAAGTGGCTCCATCAAGTCATCAAATCTACTCAGAGTCTTCTTAAAAAAGATGATTCAGAGCTGCGGCTTCTGGTTGCCGAATATGGGCTCATTATGCCTGATTCAGGGCTATCGGATGAGGAGATCAAAGCGGTTCTTACTTACCTTCAAAAAAGAACCGATGACATTGCGATTCAAAAGAAAGAAAAAACAGCTCACCGGAAACGACAGACAGAGAAATATCCGCAGCCGGTCGATTTTTCACATAAGCTTCATGCAGGGGATCATAAAATCAACTGTCTCTATTGCCATTTTGGGGCGGAACGAAGTCGGCATGCGGGGATTCCGCCCGCCAATGTTTGTCTCAATTGCCATTCCCAGATCAAAGCAGATTCGCCTGAGATTAAAAAGATTCATGAGGCGGTTCAAAATAAACAGCCGATCGTCTGGAAAAAACGGCATGATCTGCCCGACCATGTCTATTTCAATCACAGCGCGCATGTGAAAGCGGGGGTCAGCTGTCAGACCTGTCATGGCGCGGTTGAAACGATGAAGCAGCCTACTCCCCGAAAGATTCAGATGGGATGGTGTGTGAATTGCCATCGGGAAGAGGATCTTAAAAAATCGCATGAGAAATTGACTCCGGCCAGAACCAAAAATATAACGAAACTCGATTGCGCGAGATGCCATCACTAGAGGACTAAAGAAGACTGTGGAAGAGAAGTATAGAACGACAGAAGAAAAGCCAACGGCGGTTGAGAAAACCTATTCCAAAGATCTCGATTCTTTTTTTGAAATAAAAATGGATTCTGATCCAAGCCGGCGCGATTTTCTAAAACTGATGGGGTATAGTTTTGCGGTGGGTTCGATGGCGGCCTGCAGCGCCCCGCCGAGAAAAGTCATCCCCTATCTGATAAAGCCTGAGGAGATAACGCCTGGTGTAGCAAATTGGTATGCGTCGACCTGTGCGGGGTGTTCTGCCGGCTGTGGGGTTCTTGTGAAGAGTCGCGATGGGCGGCCTATCAAGATTGAAGGAAATCGTGAGCACCCGCTCTCCAAAGGGGGTGTTTGCGCGGTGGGGCAGGCTACGGTTCTTTCGCTTTACGATCCCGACCGGCTGAAAGGGCCGGTTCTGATGGGAAAAGAGGTGAGTTGGGAGATTCTGGATGAGCGGATGACGAAAGAATTAAAAAGAATAAAGTCTGAGGGGAAAAAAATTGCGATCATTTCTTCTACGATCATCAGCCCCACAACACGTGAGCTGATCAAAAGGTTTTTAGAGACATGGCCGGGTGAGCATGTTGTCTATGATCCGATCTCTGTTTCTGCAATTCGCAAGGCGCATGGGGTAACGCATGGGGTTCAAGTATTGCCAAACTATCACCTCGATCGGGCAGAGGTCATTGTAAACTTTGGCGCCGATTTTCTGGGGAGCTGGATTTCACCCGTATCCTTTACAAAACAATATTCAAGCCGGAGAAAACTGAATCAAAAACCGGTTTCTCGTCATATTCAGTTTGAATCTCAGATGACGGTTACGGGAAGCAATGCTGATCTTAGGATTTCCATCGAGGCCGGGGATGAGGGGCTGATTCTGCTTTGGGTTCTAAAAGGGGTGCTTCGATATGTAGGTCAAAAGACGGAGGCTCTCTCTTCCATTCAAGATCAGTTAAGCAAACTCCCCGCTCCAGCAGTTTCCCAGGAGACGATTCAGAATATCTCTGATGAACTGTGGCGCGCGCGGGGGAATGCCGTTGTTCTTTGTGGGTCTAATAATAGCCATCAGCTGATTGTGAATTTTATCAATCACCTGATAGGGGCATATCAGACGATCATCGATATTGAGAACCCCTCTTATCAGCGTCAGGGGGACGAAAAAGAGCTCGATACTCTCATTCAGAAGATGAAAAAAGGGGGGATTGAGGGGGTGATCGTTTATGGCGTCAATCCCGTTTATAGTTATCCTGATCAGGAGTCGTTTTTGGAAGCGTTGGAAAAGGTTCCTTTTAAAATTTCTTTCTCGCCCTATCTCGATGAAACATCCGAACGGCTCGATGCGATCTGTCCGGATAATCATTATTTGGAATCGTGGAATGATGCTGAGCCTGTACGAGGCATCTATAGTCTTTCTCAACCGGTGATAACCCCTCTTTTTAAAACACGTTCGGCTCAGGAGAGTTTGCTTCGATGGATGGGAAAAACCCCCGATTATTATGAGTATTTAAAGGAATATTGGAAAAAAAATCTTTTTACAAAACAAAGTAAGTTTGTAAGTTTCCAAAGCTTTTGGGATCAAGCGGTTCATGACGGAGTTTTTGGTCAATTGAAGAAAGTCCACATTTCCAGACCTTTTAATGATGAAGCGGTTGCCGAAGTAATCTTTGAAATTCGAAAAAAACCGACTTCCTCCGGGCTTCACGCCCTGCTGTATCAAAAGGTTTCGATGCGTGAAGGGGAGCATGCGAATAATCCGTGGCTTCAGGAACTTCCAGATCCGGTTTCGAAAGTAACCTGGGGAAATTACGCCGCTTTTTCACCGAGGCTTGCAAAGCAATATGATCTGAACGAGGGGGATATCGTTCGCCTGGTTTCTTCAGAAGGGGTATTGGAGCTTCCGGTACAGATTCAACCTGGACAGGCATATCAAACGATGGGTGTTGCGCTTGGGTTTGGGAGAAAAAGCGCCGGTCGTACCGGGAATCAGGTGGGTCAAAATGCATTCCCCTGGCTTTCGTTGAGTCACGGCGCTTTTCAATATGTGGTGAGCGGTGTTGAGATTCAAAAAACTTCGGGTCGTGTCAAGCTGGCGTTGACTCAGGGACATCATGTGATGGAAGGACGTCCTATCATTAAAGAGACAACCGTTGATGAATATCTCAAAAATCCGGCTTCCGGGAATGAAGATAAGCATGAATATCATTCTCTTTGGAAAGAACACGAATATCCAGGGAGCCGATGGGGAATGGCGATCGATCTCAATTCGTGCACAGGCTGCGGGGGGTGTGTTGTCGCATGTCAGGCAGAGAACAATGTGGCGGTGGTTGGCCGGGAAGAAGTCGCCCGAAATCGTGAAATGCATTGGCTAAGGATCGATCGTTACTACAGTGGATCTGACGAATCACCGCAAGTGGTGCATCAGCCGATGCTTTGCCAGCATTGCGGTCATGCGCCGTGCGAGACGGTTTGTCCGACGCTTGCGACCGTTCACAGCAGCGATGGTTTGAACCAACAGATCTATAACCGCTGTGTCGGGACACGATACTGCGCGAACAACTGTCCTTATAAAGTACGCAGATTCAATTGGTTTAATAATTATTTAAAATCAGATCTCCTGATGCAGATGGTTTTGAACCCTGATGTCGTGGTTCGTTCACGCGGAATTATGGAGAAGTGCACGATGTGCGTTCAGCGCATTCAGGAAAAGCAGATTGTGGCGAGAAATGAGAACCGCTCTGTTAAAGATGGGGAAATTAAAACCGCTTGTCAGCAATCTTGTCCGGCCGATGCGATTGTTTTTGGCGATATGAATGATCCAACCAGTGAAGTCTCCAGGCAAAAAAAAGATCCAAGAAACTATCATGTCCTTGCTGAACTGAAGACCCTCCCTGTCGTCAGCTATTTAACCAAAGTCAGGAACCGAAAGGAATCGGATTCTGTATGATTCTTCGAAAACCGCTGGTTGAAGGGAATAAAACACCCCACGATGTGACCGAAGATATAGCCCGGTCGGTTGAGACACTCCCTCAGAAAAACTGGTTTCTCTGTTTTGCGGTGACATCGACGATGCTCCTGATCGGCGTCATCATGGCAGCCTACACGGTTTCAACGGGGATTGGGGTCTGGGGGTTAAACCGGGCTGTCGGTTGGTCGTTTGACATTACGAACTTTGTCTTTTGGATCGGGATTGGACATGCGGGAACCCTGATCTCTGCGATTCTTCTTCTTTTCAGGCAGAAATGGAGAACCTCCATTAACCGCGCCGCGGAGGCGATGACGATCTTTGCGGTGATGTGTGCGGGGCTTTTTCCGCTTCTTCATATGGGGCGTCCGTGGCTCGGCTATTGGCTTTTTCCATATCCCAATACCCGCGGACCTCTCTGGGTTAATTTTCGTTCACCGCTGGTGTGGGATGTCTTTGCGATTAGCACCTATCTTACGATTTCACTTGTCTTCTGGTATGTCGGCTTAATTCCGGATTTGGCATTGATCCGGGATCGCGCCAAAAACAGCGTGAGAAAATTTATTTATGGGGTTTTGAGTTTGGGGTGGGATGGATCACAGCGAACGTGGTCTCGTTACGAGATTCTCTGTCTCATTTTGGCTGGTCTCTCAACGCCTCTGGTTGTTTCTGTGCATTCCATTGTGAGCGCCGACTTTGCAACCTCTATCCTTCCGGGGTGGCATACGACCATTTTTCCTCCGTACTTTGTTGCCGGGGCGATTTTCTCTGGTTTTGGAATGGTTCTCACCCTTCTTATTTTGACGCGAAAAGCGCTCAATCTTGAATCGTATATAACGATGGGGCATCTTCAAGCGATGTGTAAAATTACGTTGGCGACGGGATCGATGGTCGGTCTCGCTTATATGATTGAATTCTTTATGGCGTGGTATAGCAGGAATGAATTCGAGCTATTTACATTTGTGAGTCGCGCCGCGGGTCCGTACGCGTGGGCATATTGGACGATGTTTACCTGTAACGCGCTCATTCCACAGCTTTTCTGGATCAAAAAATTCAGAACCACGATTGCGCCGATGTTTGTGATTTCAATTTTGGTGAATGTCGGTATGTGGATGGAACGGTTTGTTCTGATTACCACATCGCTCCATCGGGATTTTCTGCCATCGAGTTGGACGATGTATTTCCCAACGGTTGTTGAAGTTGGGATTCTTATCGGCAGTTTCGGGCTCTTTTTTACCTGTTATCTGCTTTTTATCCGGATCTTTCCTGTGATTGCGATTTCTGAGATCAAAGGGGTTTTGCATATTGGCAAAAAAGAGGGGGGTCATGCTTAAAAAGTTTCTTTTGAGAAAAAAAAACCCCACTACCAATGGCTTTATAGTGGCTGTTTTTGATAAAGAAGAAAATCTCTCCGCTTCCGCAAGGGGGATCAGAGGGGCTGGAATAGATATTTACGACATCTATACCCCCTATCCGATTCATGCTTTGGAAAGGGTGATGGGGATCCAACGATCGAGGCTCCCTTATGTCTGCTTTGGCGCCGCCTTGGGGGGATGTCTGCTCGCGCTTGCGTTTCAGGTCTGGACATCCGCAGTCGATTGGCCGCTCAATGTGGGGGGGAAGCCGTTTAATTCATTTCCCGCGTTTATTCCGATCGCGTTTGAAATTACCGTTCTTTTGGGGGGATTGATTACGACGGCAGCCTTCCTGGCCAGGTCTGAACTTTTTCCGGCAAAAAATGTCTTGCCGTTAAAAGACTTGATGAAAAGCCCCAAATTACTTCATGGGAGGATAACCGATGATCACTTTGCCATGGTGATTGAAAAAACAAGAGCTTTAGATCTTTCCAAAGTAAGACAGATCTTTAAAAGTGGGGGAGCGGTAGTGGTTGAAGAGCGGGGAGGAATGTCGTGAAGTTATGTCTTTTGATGGCTCTGTCACTTCTCCTTCTTTCTTGTGAACGCAAAGTTGAGAGGGGGAAATATCAGTTCTTTTTTGAGATGCACGACTCGATCCCTTATGACGCTTTTGATGACAATCCTTTTACCGCGGATGGAAAGACATTGAGAGAACCGCCGAAGGGGACAATCCCTCGTGGTTATAAGCCGTATCATTATGATAAGACCCCTCAAGATGCGGAACGGGCGGGGCGGGAGCTCAAAAATCCATTCCCCCGGACGCATGAAAACCTGGCTCGCGGGGAAGAGCTTTATAAAACCTTTTGCATGGTCTGCCACGGTCCCACGGGAGGGGGGGATGGGCCGGTTTCGGGAAAATTCCCGCCGCCGCAGTCATTTCAATCAGATTACATGAAAACGCATCCTGAAGGGCGCATCTATCATACGATTACACAGGGATCGTATCTCATGGGTTCCTACGCATCCCAGATTTTGCCTGAAGATCGCTGGAAGATCGTGTTATATGTGCAGACATTGCAGCAACAGGAGAAGCGGTCATGGTGAAAGAGGAAAAATTTGTCTTTCATCTGAAACATCAGAGAGTTCTTATTTTATTGATGCTAGTCGGAGCGGGGGCGCTCGGTCTGGCATTTTATAAAGACCAGCCGCGCGCGTGGGCAAATTTTCTTCTCAATAATTTTTATTTCTTTTCGATCGCGCTCTCAGGACTCTTTTTTATATCGGTTCACACTGTCTGCAACGCAAGCTGGGGGACCGGATTGAGACGTATTCCTGAGGCAATGGTTGCTTATTTGCCGGTTTCAGTGATTTTGATGATGGTTCTGTTTTTTGGCATGCCGTCGCTCTATCATTGGTCGCATCCTGATTTCGTTTTGCATGATCCGATCCTTGAGGCAAAAAAGCCTTATTTAAATATCCCATTTTTTTATATCCGTTGGGTGCTCTTTTCACTGGTCTGGCTCTTTTTCGCAAAAAAGATGAGAGATTATTCGCTCATGCAGGATCGAAGCGGGGATCCAGCCATGACTCAGAAGAATTTTAGGCTCGGTGCGATCTTTCTGGTCGTATTTTCGCTTACCTACTCTCTCACTTCCTATGATTGGATTATGTCGCTTGAGCCGCATTGGTATAGCACGATCTTTTCAATTTATACGTTTGCCGGGCTTTTTT
>CAYMPL010000038.1:0-18720 GCA_964392415.1 uncultured bacterium
GGGGGGGAGAAAGAAAAGGTCATCAGCTATTTGAGGCAGCATGAACTGAAGGTGAAGGCGCTTCTCGTAACGCACGGGCATATTGATCATGTGGCGGGGGCGGCTGAACTCCAGAAGAATCTCGAAGCATCGCTTTGGATGAGCGCGAACGATCAATATCTTTTGGATATGCTTCCCAAGATTTCTTCTTATTTTGGTTTTTCTTCCGTCCCGATTCCCAAAATCGATCGATCGCTCTCTCACGGTGAAAAGTTGGATTTCGGCGAAGTTGGAATTCAGGTGATCGCAACACCCGGTCACACGCCGGGCGGTCTCTGTTATCTCATTGGCAAAGATATTTTTGTCGGTGATACCCTCTTTGACGGATCTATTGGCCGAACCGATCTCCCCGGTGGCAATTATGACGAGCTGATTCAGTCGATTAAAACAAAACTCCTTACATTGGATGAAAATCTTATTGTCCATTGCGGTCATGGTCCGAGTACGATGATTCGAAAAGAAAAAAAGACCAATCCTTTTCTGACCCATGGAACGAATACCTCTTTTTTCTAAAAAACTTAAAACAGTTGGCAAAAGGCGCCCTTTTTTAGTATATGTCAAAATCTTGTGGCGGCATTTGCAGGAAAACCAGAGTGGATACGGGTTAAACTCCCGTCCGGGCCAAATTATGCCTCGCTTAAAAATTTGGTCAAAGATCTTTCTTTAAACACCGTCTGCGAAGAGGCGCGCTGTCCAAATATAGAAGAATGTTGGAATGGGGGGACAGCGACCTTTATGCTGATGGGGGATACCTGCACACGCGCCTGCCGTTTCTGTTCGGTCAAATCGGGAAAGCCGAACGTGGCATTGGATAAGCTTGAGCCGGAACGTGTAGCGAACGCTGTGATGAAATTGGGGCTTCGTTATGTTGTGCTGACGTCCGTCGATCGGGATGATTTGCCGGATGGCGGCGCCTCTCATTTCGCAAAAACCGTGGCGGCGATTAAGAGAGGGGATTCCTCGCCCGATGGGCTCGGAATGACAATTGTTGAGGCGCTGATTCCCGATTTTAAGGGTGAGCCAAATGCGCTTGACACGATCATCAATTCAGGGGCAGAAGTGATTGCGCAAAATATGGAAACCGTCAAGCGACTTACCAAAAAGGTGAGAGATCCTCGCTGTGGATATGAAAAAACCCTTTCTGTTTTAGAATATCTTAAGTTGAAAAAATCTTCTCTTTTTACAAAATCATCTTTAATGCTCGGACTTGGCGAAGAAGAGAATGAAATTTTTGAAACGATGGATGATTTAAGATCGGTCGGAGTTGATATTTTAACATTGGGTCAATATCTTCAGCCGACCCAAAAACATCTTCCGGTAAAAGAATATCTGCACCCCACCCGTTTTGATCATTTGGCGGCTGTGGGAAGAGAAAAGGGATTCAAGTTTGTTGCGGCGGGGCCGCTTGTTAGAAGCTCCTACCGTGCCGGTGAATTTTTTATTGAACATTTGGTTCGAAACAGCGGAAGGTTTCATGTCTGAGCCTCAGATGATTCAGGTTTTGGATCTTGATGGAAAGGTGATCGCCCCTGATTTAGAACCCAAACTGAGCGACGAGAATCTTCACAAACTCTATCGCGCGATGGTCTTGACGCGTGAGCTTGATCAACGCTGTCTTTCCATGCAGCGGCAGGGGCGAATTGGATTTTATGTGACAAGCACCGGGCAGGAGGCGGTTGCGGCAAGCGGCCTTGTGATGGAGCCATCTGACTGGATTTTTCCTGGCTATCGTGAACATGCGGTGGGGCTTATTCGTGGATTTCCACTCAAAGATTTTTTGGCTCAACTTTTTGGCAACGAGCTCGATCTTTTGAAAGGGCGCCAGATGCCAAATCACTTTGCCCACCGCCCCACCCGCTATGTGTCGATTTCGAGTCCGATCGGAACCCAGATTTCTCATGCGGTAGGAGCGGCGATTGCAGCATCGCTTCGGGGAGACAAAACGGTTTCTATTGCTTATTTTGGAGATGGGGGGACATCGTCAAATGATTTCCACGCGGGGATGAATTTTGCGGGGGTTTTCCGCGCCCCCTGTATTTTTTATTGTTCAAATAATCAATTTGCCATTTCTGTCCCTATCGAAAAGCAGACGGCTCAACCGCTGATTGCCCAGAAAGCATTAGCCTATGGATTCAGAGGAATTCGTATTGATGGCAACGATCCGCTGGCTGTCTATCGCGTTGTAAAGGAGTCGGCCGATCGCGCACGGGAAGGAAAAGGGCCGACGCTGATTGAAGCCTTTACCTTTCGAATGGGGGCGCATAGTTCTTCTGACGATCCTACCCGTTACTGTCCCAAGGAAAAATATGAGGAATGGGCAAAAAAAGATCCGATTCGTCGTTTCAAACGCTATCTCATTCAAAAAGCGATCTGGAGCGAAGAGAGAGACGAGGCTTTGGCTGAGTCGATTAAAAAGGAGATTAACGAGACGATTGAAGAGGTTCGCAAAGCCTCTCCTCCATCCTTATCGACAATTTTTGAAGACGTTTATGCGGAGATGCCAAAGACATTGGCATTGCAAAGAGAGCAACTTCTGGAAGAGGCAAGAAGGAAAGGGACCTTTCATGATACATCGGAGGCCTTCCCCTTATGATGCTGACACTCATACAAGCGATTAACGACGCGTTGAAAACAGAAATGAAACATGATGATCGGGTCGTTGTTTTTGGCGAAGATGTTGGATACGTTGGCGGGGTTTTTCGGGCGACGGAAGGGATTCAAAAAGAGTTCGGAGAAAAAAGGTGTTTTGATACGCCGCTTTCAGAATGTGGAATTATTGGGACAGCGGTTGGGATGGCGCTCTATGGGATGAGACCTGTCGCTGAGATTCAGTTTCTCGATTTTATTTATCCGTCGTTTGATCAAATCGTGTCGGAGGCGGCAAAAATGCGCTATCGCTCAGGGGGGCAATTTACGGTTCCACTGGTGATTCGGACCCCTTATGGGGGAGGAATTAAAGGGGGGCACTATCATTCACAGAGCATGGAGGCGTTTTTTGCGCATACGCCGGGTTTGAAGGTTGTGATTCCCTCGACACCGGAGGATGCCAAAGGGCTTCTCATTTCATCCATTCGTGATGAAGACCCTGTGATTTTTTTAGAGCCGAAAAGATTATATCGATCGGTAAAAGGGGAGGTTCCGGAAGGAGACTTTTCTGTCCCCCTCGGCAAAGCACGGGTCATTCGGTTTGGAGGGCGGTCTGGAGAGGATGTGTCTCTCTTTTGTTATGGAGCGATGGCGCCGATTTGTGAAGAGGCGGCAAGAGAAGCGGACAAAAAAGGAATCTCAGTTGAAGTCATCGATCTTCGGACACTGGTTCCCTTGGATGTCGATACCATTCTTGAATCAGCACGAAAGACAGGGCGGGTAGTGATTGCGCATGAAGCGGTTAAAACAGCGGGATTTGGCGCTGAAATTTCTGCGCTTATTGCGGAATCTGTAATCGAATATTTAAAAGGGCCGATTCTTCGTGTTTGTGGCTTTGACACACCCTTTCCTTATACGTTAGAGCATGTCTACTTGCCCGATGCGAAGAGGGTGCTTATGGCAATAGAGAAATTGAGTCAGTATTAAAGGAGGGGGGATATGGATTTTAAATTACCGGATATTGGCGAAGGAGTCCACGAGGGGGAGATTGTAAAATGGCTTGTGAAGGAGGGGGATCACGTCTCTGAAGATCAGCCCCTCGTTGAGGTGATGACCGACAAAGCGACCGTTGAAATTCCTTCGCCGGTGAAAGGAAAGATCCAAAAAATTTATTTCAAAGAGGGGGAGACGGCTCAGGTTGAGTCGGTGCTTGTGACCATTCTCCAAGAGGGGACAGCTGTTCCTTCTCCGCAAAAAGAATCTGTCGAGCCGAGCGCGGGCATTAAGGAAAAGAGAGGGGGGGAGATACTTTCCGGAGCGAGCATCGGCTTCGCCGCCGCGAGCGAAGGAAAGGTATCTCCTCCCTCTATTGTCGCCATGCCAGCGGTTCGAAAATTGGCGAAAAATCTTGGGGTTGATCTGTCAAAAGTCAGAGGGACGGGGCCGGCGGGAAGAATTACAGAAGGGGATGTGAAAAGCGCTGTTTCAGGCGCTCCTGAATCGGTGCATGCCGCTGATCGTTTCGTCCCCATTTCAATTCCAAAATTAGGTCCAGAAGAGCGAATTCCGCTTCGCGGAATTCGAAGATCGATTGCCCATCATCTTCAGATGTCAAAATATTATGCCCCGCATTTTAGCTATATCGAAGAGGTCGACTTGACCGATCTTGTAAAACTTCGGGAAAAAAATAAAGAAGAAGCCCAGATGAAAGGGATCAAACTCACCTATCTTTCTTATATTGTGAAGGCCTTAATTCCAGCATTAAAGCAATTCCCCACTCTCAACGCTTCCCTGGATGAAACAACACAGGAGGTTGTTCTCAAAAAATATTACAACATTGGAATTGCGGTGGCGACGCCGGATGGACTGGTTGTTCCTGTTGTGAAAGGGGTTGATCAAAAATCGCTCTATGATGTTGCCGGTGAAATTGTTCGGTTGTCCGATGCGGTAAAAAATCACAAAGCAAAACCGGAAGAAATGCGCGGCTCTTCTTTTACCGTAACAAGCATTGGCTCCATTGGAGGGGTTTTCGCAACACCGATTATCAACTACCCGGATGTTGCGATTCTTGGAGTGAATAAAATTACAGAGAGACCGGTTGTGAGAAATGGAAAAATTGTGGCGCGCCATATTCTTTATTTGTCGCTCACGCTCGATCATCGGGTGGTAGATGGGGCGGTAGCGGCAGAGTTTATGAATGCGTTGGTAAAAATACTAGAAAAACCCTCGGGGATTGTCTGATGAAAGCAGATGTCGTTGTCATCGGGGCAGGACCTGGCGGATATGTCTCTGCGATCCGTCTGGCGCAGCTTGGGAAAAAGGTCATTTTGGTGGAAAGAGACAAGCTGGGGGGGGAGTGTCTGAATTACGGCTGTATTCCCTCCAAGGCGTTGATCTTTGCCAGTTCCCTTTTTGACTCTGTCAAAAAAGGATCTCAATTTGGTTTGGAAACGACTGAATGTCGAATCAATCTTGAAAAACTTCAGACATTTCGCGCGAATCTTATTTCAAAATTAAATGCCGGAATCGCATTTCTTTTAAAACAAAACAGAGTTGAATTTCTAAATGGAGAGGCCGAATTCATTTCGCCAAAAAAGATTTTGGTGAAACAACCAAACGGTTCACAAGAAATAGAAGCCGATTTTTTTGTCATTGCAACAGGATCATCTCCCGCTCAAATACCTGGTTTCGAATGTGATGGCCGCCTTGTCATCGGTTCTAAAGAAGCATTGGAACTTAAAGCGCTTCCCAAAGAGCTGATCGTTCTCGGCGGGGGGGTCATTGGTTTGGAGCTTGGCACTTATTTTTCAAAGTTGGGGAGCAAGGTGACGGTTGTCGAAATGATGCCCCAGCTTTTGACGGGGATTCCACAAGATCTTGTCTCGGTTGTAGAGCGGGCGCTGACAAAACGGGGTGTGGCGGTTCATAAGAATGCCAAAGCGAAGAAAGTAGAGAAGGGGGAGCCAAATAATATGATTCGGCTCACATTTGAAGAAGCCGAAAAATCGATCTCTGCCGATCAACTTTTGGTAACGATTGGAAGAAAAGCGAACACAGAGCGACTTGGGCTTGATAAAGTCGGGGTTCAACTGAAAGAGAAGGGCTTTATTTCCGTCAATGAATCGTGTCAGACATCGGTTCCACATATTTATGCCATTGGGGATGTCGTCGGCGCGCCCCTTCTGGCACATAAGGCATCTTACGAAGGGATTCAGGTGGCGGAAGCCATTGCCGCCGAGGGGAAAATTAAGACAAAGCCGATTCCGTGGGCGATCTTTACCGATCCTGAAATTGCGCATGTGGGGCTGACAGAGGAAGAGGCAAAAGCAAGAGGGGAAATCTGCGTTGGCAAATTTCCATTTGCGGCATTGGGGAGGGCATTAGCTGTTTCTGAAGCGGAAGGATTCGTAAAGGTTGTCTCCGATAAACAATCGGAAGAGCTGCTTGGCGTTTCCATTGTCGGCTCTCATGCGTCTGATCTGATTTCTGAGGGGGCGCTTGCGGTCACCCATCGACTGAAACTCTCCGATCTCTCAGGAACGATTCATCCCCATCCGACCCTCCCCGAAGCGTTGATGGAGGCGGCTGAGGCTGCGCAAGGGAAGGCGATTCATATTAAGTCATCCTGAGCGCGTTATTAAGTGTCATCCTGAGCCGAAGGCGAAGGATCTCATGGAGAAAATGTGAAAATAATTGACCTTGGACATCGCTCATTTATTTCTACCTGGGCACTCCAACATGAGCTCCTGGCGAAACGCATCGACAACAGAATCCCCGATACACTTCTCCTCGTCGAACACCCACCGGTGATTACCAAAGGGCGAGGCGCTTCTGATAGAGATATTTTGAGCCGTCGTTTTCCTCTCTTTGAAATTGAGCGTGGTGGAAAAGCAACGTATCACGGACCTGGTCAAATCGTCGGCTATCCGATTGTCGATCTGGGGCCATTGCGAAGAATAAAGGCATTTGTTTGTCATTTGGAAGAGGTACTCATTCGATCGTTACATCATTTTGATATTGCTGCAGAAAGAAAAGAAGGGGCAACCGGTGTCTGGACTCGGGGAAAAAAAATTGCCTCGATTGGGATTGCTGTGAAAAAGAATGTCAGTTACCACGGATTTTCTCTGAATGTGAACACCGATCTCAGTCATTACGGATCGATTTTGCCCTGTGGATTTGAATCTTCAGTCATCACCTCGATGAAAGAGATTCTAAATTGCAGCATTGATATCTCCCAGGTCAGGCAAGAGATCGCCCGGCAGATATGAACAGATGGATCGGCATCATCGGTTACCCGCTCACACACAGTCTTTCAAAAGCATTCCATGAAAAGAAGATAAAAGAAAAAAAAATGCCGATCGATTTTCGCGTATTGGAATGGGAACCCGCTTCAATTGATGAGAAGACTCGCTCTCTTAAAAAAGATTCGACCTGCATCGGCTTCTCTGTGACGATGCCTTATAAAGAAATGATTCGGTCCTATTGTGATGAATTGGATCTCCTTTCAGAGCAGACGGGTGTGGTAAACGCTGTCAAAAATATCAATGGGAAGTGGTTTGGTTTTAACACAGATGGCCCCGGTTTTTTAGAGAGTTTTCGAAAATGGGAAACAGTTCCCCCCACATCAGCGACCGTCATCTTCTTTGGCTGTGGCGCTACGGCAAAGACATTGAGCTTTGTGCTGGCGGGAGAGGGGTATCGCGATTTTGTGTTTATCAATAGAACAACTGAGAAGAAGGATCTCGTTCTCCCCAAAACCAATCTATTTATCCTCAACACCACCCCCATTTTTACAGAACATGAGCTTTGGAGTGTCATCCCGAGGAGCGATTGGAGTGTCATCCCGAGGAGCGAAGCGACGAGGGATCTCGGCATGAATATTGAAAAACTTACCCCCCCCATTTGGTTCTTTGATGTTCTTTATAATCCCTCGTCCACCTGGCTTCTCAACGAATTCAGGAGATGCGATTTTTATACGATGAATGGCCTGTCGATGTTTGAATCGCAAGCGAGAATTTCTTTTGAGAGGTGGACAGAATAAGGTTGACAAATCAGCTCTTTGAGCAGATTTGTCTTTTATTTATACTGCTAAGCCGCTTTCTTTTTCGGAATCGGCTTTTGCTGCTGCTGTCCTGTGGGTTTCGGCGTTGGCGTTTGGACAATGTTTCCAGGTTTTGCCGGTTTTTGGAGATGGGTGATTCCAGGCTGTGGCGGTTTTGTCACAGCTTGCAGCGGTTTGGTCGCCAAGGGGTTGTTCACCATATCATGCGGTTTGTAGTTGGGATCCCCCTCAAGGGGATAGAGTTTGCGGGCCCATTCTTCGAGCCCACCTTCAAGTCTAAAGACGCGAAAGCCATGTGCCGCCAGGTATTCCTGGGCAAATTCCCCCCCCCGGCATCGGGGGCCAGCTGAATAAACAATAATATCGATTTGATGACTCAGCCACTGACTGGCTTTGGCCTCCAGCTCTTCCAGCGGAATGTTGATGGCTCCCTGTATATGCGTTCGTGTATAGTCTGCGTGAGACAAGACATCGACGAGAATAAAATCGTCGTGATTGTCGATCTTCGTTTTTAATTCATCTGACGTCAACACTTTCTCTTTTTTCACGGCATTCTTCTCAAGTTCTTTAATGGCTTTATCGGATTTTATTGACAAACCTTAAATGGAATTTCATAGTATAACCTATATATGTCTATCAAATCTGACAGGTGGATTCGGAAAATGGCTCTGGAGTATAACATGATCGCGCCATTCAACGATAAACAGGTTCGTTCGGGGGTTATTTCTTACGGGGTGTCCTCTTATGGTTATGATATCCGTGTGTCGGATGAATTTAAAATTTTCACGAATATTCATAACTCCATTGTCGATCCCAAAGCGTTCGATTCAAAATCGTTTGTCGATTTTAAAGGGGATGTCTGTATTATTCCCGCCAATTCCTTTGTGCTGGCCCGAACGCTCGAATATTTTATCATTCCACGCAAGGTGCTTGTCGTCACCGTTGGGAAAAGCACCTACGCGCGATGTGGAATTATTATCAATGTCACCCCTCTCGAGCCCGAGTGGGAAGGGCATATCACACTCGAAATTTCCAACACCTCCCCCGTTCCTGCCAAAATCTATGCGAATGAGGGGATTGCGCAGCTCCTTTTCTATGAGAGCGATGAAGAGTGCGCGGTTTCCTATAAAGACAAGCAGGGAAAATACCAGAATCAGCGGGGGATTACGCTGCCCAAGCTCTGAGTCGACGTGAAACCGGGCTACGACGATGTCTTAAAGCGAGTTCTGAAATTAGAGAGAAAAGGGATTTTTTTGAGCCTTGAGGCGACGCAAAAGGGGCTTCGGCTGTTTCAAAACCCTCATTTGGGTTTTCCATCCGTATTGGTCGGTGGAACGAATGGCAAGGGGTCGACGGTTGCAATGCTCTCTTCTGTGCTTCGGGCGCAGGGGTATCGTGTCGGGACATACACCTCCCCGCATCTTCTGGATATTCGTGAGCGGATTCAGCTTAATTTGGAAAATATTTCCAAAGATGATTTTTCGGACTTGGCTCTCCGCATTTTTTGTAAAATAAAAAATGCGCGCACGGATCTTTCTTTCTTTGAATTCCTGACGGTGATGGCATTTATCTATTTTTTTGAAAAAAAAATAGATATTGCCATTGTGGAGGTTGGATTGGGAGGAAGGTGTGACGCAACCAATGTGCTGACCCCCCTGGTATCCGTGATTACCTCTATCGGTATGGATCATGAAAGATTTCTGGGTAAGTCGCTTTCTCAAATCGCGTTTGAGAAGGGGGGAATTATTAAAAACAAGGGAATTCTTGTGACGGCGGTCACTCAAAGAAAAATCCGTGATCAACTAAAGGGGATTTGTCTTGAAAGGGGGGCAAAGGGATTTTTTTTAGCCACCGAAGATTTTCCAGGTCTGAAGCTAAGCCTTCAGGGAAAGTTTCAGAGACAGAACGCGGCCTGCGCTGTCTCCGCGTTGAGTCAATTAAAATCGACGGGATGGAAAATAACTGATGAAGCTATTCGGTCTGGTCTTGGAAATACTTTCTGGCCTGGCCGTCTTGAAATCGTTCAAACATCGCCGCGGGTGCTCTTGGATGGCGCCCACAATGCGGCTGGCATCCGCGCGCTATTTCGTTCGCTTACAAATGAATTTGAATATGATAAGCTTCGTCTTATTTTTGGCGTCATGGAAGATAAAAATTATCGGCAAATGATTCAGCATGCCTTAAAATTTTCTGATTCCTTTTATTTTATTGAGCTGCCGCTGAAAAGATCGCTGACGGCTGGGAAATTAAGATGTTCTCTTCATAGGGATTGGGGGCTTGCAAGAAAGATCATCTTCCGGAAAGAACTGCGGGAAGTTCTACCAGAACTTGTAAAGAGATGCGGAGTCGACGATCTCATTTGTGTCACCGGGTCGTTATATGCTGTTTCAGAAGCAAAAAAATGTTTAGCACGATGTTGAAAAAGTGTCATTCCGAGCGTCCTGACCCAGAGCGTAGCGAAGGGGAAGGAACCCGAGGAATCTCCATCGGAGATGCTTCGGGCTTCGCCCTCAGCATGACACTTTATTTCCTTTTTTTCATTTCTTTTGCGTACGCAAAAGAAATGAAAAAACCTGAACCCCGCCTCCATTTTAAAGCGGTCAGACATTCTCAGGATCTTGCCACTAATCTGATTACCCTCGAAGGGCATGTGGAGGTGCGTTATGAAAATAATCTTTTGGAAGCGGGCAAAGTGGTTATTGATAAAAACAAAAATATGGCTGTTGCGACTGACAATGTGAGACTCTATATTCCATCTGAATTTACGGAAATCAAGGCCCACGAGATCCATTTCAATTATAAGGATCGCACAGGAGTCTTTATCAGCGCGCATGTCAAGAGCGGCTATACACGGCTGGTAGGTAAAAAGATTTTCAAGCTGGGGGAAAAACAATATGAAATGCGTAACGGTTTTTTCTCAACCTGTGATGTGAAAGAAGGGGAATCGTGTCCGTGGAAAATCTGGTCGCATCGGACAAAAGTAACACTCGGGGACTATGCAACGGCAACACATCCTGTTTTTTTGGCGGAGGGATTTCCGATTTTTTATTCCCCCTTTATTTTCTTCCCTGTCAAAAAGGAACGGCAGAGCGGTCTTTTGCTTCCTGATTTTGGTGTTTCAGATGTCAGTGGTTTTCGGCTGAAAAATATGCTGTTTCTTGCGCTGGGACGCTCACACGACGTGACATTGGGGCTTGAGTATTTGTCGAAGCGGGGATTGAAGCCGGATCTCGAATATCGATATGTGATTGATGATCGGAGCTCTGGAATGCTCAACGCTTATTTTATTCGTGACCGGGAATTTTTTGGCGATTTTGGCAAGCGGGATCGCTTTGCCGTCGATTATAACCACAAGCTCTATTTTTATCCGAATTTCTTTAATAAAGCCGATATTCAGCTGATTAGCGATCGCGATTATGTGAAAGATTTTGATCTGGATGTGGGTGGGCGTGAAGATCCTGGATTGGAAGCCAAACTCCTCCAGGGCTATAATCTTGAAAATATTTCCTTTAACCTGGAAGGGATTATTTATCAGGATCTGCTCAGCCCTTTTCCGAGAGACTCCAATCAGGGGATTACGCACAAACTACCGGAATTTAAAGTGGTCGTCCACCACACACGTTATTTTGGACTCCCCTTTTTATTTGGAAGTGACCTTTCTTACGTTAATTTCAGAAATGAAGGGGATGATTTTATCGACAAGAATGGTGATCAAATCTACAACGAAGGAGTGGATGAACTGAAGCGGGCGCAGCGGCTCGATGTTTTTCCCAGAATTTCATGGCCTGTCACAGTGAAGCCGTACTTTGAATGGATTCCTGTTCTTGGGTTCCAGGAAACGCACTGGTGGATCCCAACAGGTGATCGCAACAAAAATAGACAGATGCTCGATATTCTTCAGACTCTAAAAACCAATATCGGACGAATTTTTCATATAGGCGGAAAGAAAATTCAAAAAATAAAACATATTATTGAACCGAGCGTCAGCTATCACTATTTGCCATTCATCAGGATCGATCGGGGTCTTCCAGATTTTGACGGGATCGACACTATCAAAAACACAAATTTGATTGGCTGGTCGCTTCAAAACCGGCTGGTTTTTAAAGGGATTGACGGGACAACCCCTTACTATTTCGACGGGCTTCGGTTGGCAGCGAGTCAGAATTTCAATATGATCGAACAGAGAAAAGAAGATGAACCGAGGCGTCCGTTTAGCTCTGTGAGTACGGTTCTATCTTCGCAACTCAGTCATTTTATTCTCAGTATGGAGGCTGACCTTCCTGTCTATGGAGACAGAAGGCTTTCGCGTTTGTCGAATCAGATTCAATATCAGGATCCCTTTTTGAATTCTTACCGGATTAATTATACGTTTACGGATCCAGCGGAGCAAAATTCGATTGGCGCGCTGATCGATCTTAATTTTATAAAGGTTTTAAAGTTAAAGTTTTTGTTGAACTACTCATTTGATAGGGATATTTTTCTGGAGAAAGTTTATAAGGCTATTTATTATCCCACCTCAAAATGCTGGGCACTGAACATGACCTTTTCAGATGCCCTTGATAAGGGCTTCTCATTTAATGTAGGGGTCAATCTCCTCTTTGGGGATAACCTCCTCTCATTTGCGGGACTCAAGCAGGAAGGGGAGCTCAAAAGATTGCGCTTGTTTCCCAAAAACGAAATAGATCCGACACTGACCAATGCTGCTCCTTATTGATAATTACGATTCGTTTACATTTAACCTTGTTCAGCTCCTTGGGGAGCTGAACAAGGAGATTCTTGTTGTCAAGAATGACGAGATTGTCGTGGATGACATCGACAAGATAAATCCCACTCACATTGTCATTTCTCCGGGACCAGGCATCCCCTCCCGTGCCGGCGTGATCTCTGCAGTCATCGAGAAATTTCACCGTTGCATCCCAATCCTGGGGGTTTGCCTTGGATTTCAGGCTATCGCTGAAGTTTTTGGCGCGAGACTTATAAAAGCCCCAAAGCTTTTTCATGGAAAGACTTCCTGGATCTATCACGATCAAACGCGGCTCTTTAAAGGGGTCGAGAGTCCTTTTGAAGCGGCTAGATACCATTCGTGGGTCATCGATCCTCACGGCTGCGATTCAGAAATTGAGATTACCGCATATACCCAGGATGGCTGTCCTATGGCATTGCAGGCCAAAAATTTCCCGGTTTTCGGCGTACAGTTTCATCCAGAATCAATTTTGACAAAAGAAGGAAAAAAGATAGTAAGAAATTTTTTATGAGGGTAGACACCCTTTTTTATAACGGAAATTTTTATATTTCCAGGGGGATGAAAAAACCTGTCCATTGGCTTGCGGTTTCAGATGGAAGGGTCGTTTCTTATGGAGAGGGGAGGGCGCGCGGCCTGATGGCAAAAAGAAAAATCAACCTTGATTATAAGCGTGTCATGCCCGGATGGATCGACGCCCATGCGCATCTTTATAATCTTGGCATGAGAACGTTTGAGATCGATTTGAGTCGCTGCGAGTCAAAAATGGCGCTTCTTCATATTTTGAAACGGCGGCTTCATCATTTGAAAAGTCAATACCGGAATCCGGACTGGATCGAGGCGTATGGGTTAAATACAAATCAGTGGCAAGTCGAGCCTGCCGTTGATCTTCTCGATCAGGTTTCTTCATCTGTTCCAATCGTGGTTCGCCGGGTTGATGAACATGCCATATGGGTCAATTCTGCCGCATTAGAGCTTGCCCGCATTGGCCATGAAACAGCGGATCCAAAGGGGGGAAAGATTGTTCGGGATGAACGGGGAAGAATCACGGGGGCGCTTCTCGACAAAGCGATGGAACGGGTGTTGGATCAGCGCCCTCTGCCGCCTGAGAAGACACTGGAAGAAGCATTTGGGCGCGCGCAGGCGTCGCTCTTAAAACGAGGGATTACTTCTGTCCACGATATGTCGATGAGGCGTCTGCCGCTTGAGGCGCTTTCATTATCGATGCGGCGCGATCGGTTTAAATGTCGCGTTTATGCCGCGCTCTATGGAAAAGATACGTGGGAAGCATACCCGGCGCCGACAACCTCTATGTTTGAAAACAGACTTCAAATTCGCGCAAAAAAAATTTTTATGGATGGGGCGCTTGGATCAAGAGGGGCCTGGCTTTCCCACCCTTATCAAGATGCCCCCGGTTGGCAGGGGATTTCTTTTTATAATCGTGATGAACTGCTTGCGATGGTTCAGGACGCGCTCCGGCGCAGATTTCAACTTGTATTTCATACGATGGGGGATCAGGCGAGCCGGTCGGTTTTAGAAACAATCGCATCCCGATATCGCCCCATCGATCTTCGTTCAAGGAGGTTTCGTTTTGAACATCTGGAGGTGATTGATCCGCGTATTTTTTCAATGATGAAGCGTTTTGGCATTGTTGCGTCGGTACAGCCGTGGCACGTCCTCTCTGACAGTCCGTGGCTTCTCAGCCGCATTGGAAAGGAGCGATCAGATCTGGTTCTCCCCCTAAAAATGATGATGCGAGCCAAGCTCCATCTCTGCGGCGGCTCGGATGCCCCGATAGATAACTACAATCCGCTGGCAGGGATTTTTGCTGCAGTTACAAGATCCCCCCTTTCACAGAGAATTTTATTAGAAGATGCGGTGCAGATGTATACCGAAGGGGCTGCGTACGCGGAATTCTCTGAACATCTCAAAGGGACGCTCGAGCGGGGGAGGCTCGCCGATTTTTGTGTTCTTTCGGAGGATATTTTCTCGATTGAATCCTCCCGCTTCTCTCAGGTAAAAAACCTGATGACTGTGGTGGGGGGGGAGGTGTTGTATGAGGCCTGATGTCATCCCGAGTGAGCCTGTCATCCCGAGGCCAAAGGCCGAGGGATCTCTTTCCGAAACCATCAAAAAGACAGCTCTCGAAATCGGATTTCACAGGGTTGGGATGACGAACGCAGAGCCTCACGAGCATCTTAACTTCTACAAAAAATGGATTTCTGAAGGATATCATGGCGAGATGGCTTATCTTGAAAAACATCTCGACAAAAAATCGGACCCCAAAAAACTTTTGCCCTCTGTCCGCTCGATTATCTGCTGTGCCTTGAGTTATAAAACAAAGGCTTGTCATCCTGAGGGCAAAGCCTGTCATCCTGAGGAGTGCCGAAGGCACGACGAAGGATCTGCGCTGGTGTCAAATTATGCCTGGGGCGATGATTATCACGAAGTTATGAGAGAAAAACTCGATCAATTGGTCTCTCAAATCCGATGCATCATGCCAGGACTTGAAGCCAAAGTTTATGTCGATACCGGCCCGCTCCTCGAAAGAAGTTTAGCCGCTCGCGCGGGGCTCGGCTGGATTGGGAAAAATAGCTGTCTGATCGATCAGACGTATGGCTCTTATCTTTTTATAGGAGAAATTTTAACCAATCTGGATTTAGAAGAAGACGAGCCAGAATTCGATCATTGTGGTTCCTGCACCCGCTGTATCGATGCCTGTCCCACAGGGGCATTGGTTGAACCGTATACGCTGGATGCCCGGCGCTGTATTTCATATCTTACGATTGAAAAGAGGGGCGAATTTACAGCGCAAGAGAAACAAATCATTTCTCCCTATCTTTATGGCTGCGATATTTGTCAGGAGGTCTGCCCCTGGAACGACAAGGCATTGATCCCCGATCTTTCTTGTTTTCGCCCGCGCGAGGGGAACAGCCCTGCGGATCTTAAAGAGTTTGTCTCTATGAATCAGGAAGCATTTGCAAGGCGGTTTAAAAAAAGCCCCATGAAACGAGTCAAACTCGAGGGGTTAAAGCGGAATGCAAAGGCGCTTTTGGATTTTGATGAAACGGACTGTCGACATTATAGTGCAGCCCCCGGCTTTCTTTTCGTGAAAGAGCGCTCTGAATGATAATATCGGCTACGATTGCGATATTTCTCAGTTCAAGGAGATCTTTGGAGAGTGTGGATTCCCAATAAAGCCTATCGATTTCCTGTTTGATGACATCGATTCTTTTTTTTGCGCTCTCCAGTCGCTGGTTTGAACGAACAATCCCGACATAGTTCCACATGAGATGGCGGATTTCATCCCAAAGATGGGAGACGACGACCAATTCTTTAGGCTCTTTTGCGTCTCCGAGATTCCAGTCAGGAATTTCTGGAAGCGGCGCTGGTTTTTCAAGTTCTTCCAATGATTTTTGAGCGGCGCGGTCTGCAAAAACAATCCCTTCTAAAAGCGAATTCGATGCAAGTCGGTTGGCGCCATGAAGTCCTGTATAAGCCGCTTCTCCAATCGCATAAAGACCCGAAAGTTCAGTTTGACCATAGTCATTCGTGGCAATGCCTCCGCATTGATAGTGAGCCGCTGGAACAACGGGGATCCATTGTTGGGTGATGTCGATTCCCAGGGAGAGGCATTTTTTGTAAATCGTCGGAAAAAAACTTTTAATAAATTTCGGATCGCGATGGGTAATATCGAGAAACACACAGTCATCGCCGGTTTTCTTAAGTTCGTGATCGATGGCGCGGGCTACAATATCGCGGCTCGCAAGCTCTCCCTTGGGATGATAGTGACGCATGAAAGCAGTTCCCTCTTTTCGTCGTAAAATTCCCCCTTCCCCCCGCATGGCCTCTGTGATTAAAAATGATTTTTCGCGTGGATCGTAAAGACAGGTGGGATGGAATTGGAAAAATTCCATATTCACAATCGGAATTCCCGCCCGATGTCCCATTGCCACGCCGTCACCGGTGGCGACATCCGGATTTGTCGTATAGAGATAAACCTTCCCAGATCCGCCGGTGGCAATGACTGTTATTTTGGAGAGGAATGTAATTATATTTCTATGTTTTTGATCTAAAACATAGGCTCCGACACATTGGCGTGAGGGGGTTTTCAGCAAATCTATCGCCATATGGTCTTCACATATGTTTATGTTCGGATGTGCTTTGATTCTTTGAATCAAAACACTTTGGATCGATGCTCCCGTTGCATCTTGTACGTGGAGCACACGTCTTTTGCTGTGTCCTCCTTCTTTGGTAAGATGAAATTTTTGTTTGGATTCTTCTTTTATATTTGGAAATTTTGTAAAAGGGATTCCATAATCGATCAATTCTTGAATTCGCTTCGGGCCTTCCTCTACACAAATCTTTACGATCTTCGGATCGCACAGGCCATCGCCCGCGGCTATCGTATCTTCAATATGCTCCGAAAACGAATCTTCCTCATCAAAGACTGCGGCAATCCCCCCCTGCGCGTAATGCGTTGCAGACGCTGGCAGCTTGTCTTTGGTAATAAGACGCACTTGGGCATGTTCGGCAACTTTTAGCGCATAAGAAAGCCCCGCAATTCCACTGCCAATCACAAGGACATCGGATATTCTCTTCATTGTTAATAAGCCGACGACCGGAATCGAACCGGTGACCTACTCATTACGAATGAGTTGCTCTACCTGCTGAGCTACGTCGGCCAATGCTTCTACCTAATATCAACGGGAATTTTGTTCAATCTTTTTTCTACTGTCATCCAGAGCGAAGCGAGGGATCTCAGTGTAGAAATCTTTCATTGAAAAAACAAAGGACGCTTGTTAGAACGGGGTGATGCATTACCGTCAGACCGTGGCTGAAATCAATCTAAACTCCCTAAAATTCAATGCTCAGCAGCTTCAAAAAAAGATTGGCTCCGGGAGCCAGATCATGGCCGTGGTCAAAGCGAATGCTTATGGACACGGGGATGTCGGAATTGCAAAAGCCCTTGAGTTGTTAAAGATTCCCTTTTTGGCTGTCGCTTACCTCGAAGAGGGGATCAAACTGCGTGAGCGGGGTATTAAAAGCAGAATGGTTGTTTTGACCGGTGGTCAAGAGCCGGATAATTTTTCTGAACTTCATCATTACAAACTGACCCCTGTTTTTTACGATCTCCATTATCTGACTGCCTACAATGACTTTTGCGGAAACAAACACAAAATAAACCCCGTCCATCTTAAGTTTGATACCGGCATGAATCGGCTCGGTTTCCCGGCATATCAGATTGCGCAGGTTTTTCGAAAGCTTCCGGCTCTTAAAAACCTGAAATTTGAAGGGATGATGACCCATTTTGCGAACGCGGAGCGCCCGAGTCATTTTAATCGGGAACAGATTTTATTATTCAACAAATGGCGAAAACTCTCCCCGGTTCCGTTCACTTATTACCATCTTGCGAATAGTGGAGCGATCTTGAACGAATTTGGCGTGAATGAGAATCTGGTGCGTCCGGGGCTCGCCCTTTATGGCGCTTATCCAATCAAAGAATTGAGAAAGAAACTGGAGCTGCGACCCGTTATGACAATGAAAAGCAGAGTCATACAGCTTAAAAAGGTTAAAAAGGGGGCTTATATCAGCTACGGCTATACCCATCGTTTTCATCACGATTCGGTTGTTGCCACGGTTCCAGCCGGTTATGCGGATGGTTTTTTACGATCCTTCTCGAATAAAGGAGAGGTCCTTATTCATGGCAAAAGGGCGCCAGTGGTCGGCGTGGTTTGCATGGATGTTTTTATGGCCGATGTCGGGCATATTCCGGAGGTGAGTCTTCAAGATGAGGTGGTACTGCTGGGGGAGCAGAAGGGGGCTATTCTGTGTGTGGAGGAGCTGGCTGAAAGGATAGGGACAATCCCATGGGAGATATTTTGTCATATTTCCGAGCGGGTTCCCAGGGTGTTTGTGAGGAAATAGTCTATTGATTTCAGCCCAAAAACAGATAATAATGCGAGCTTATGAAGATTGAAAGGGCGTTGGTATCCGTAACTGATAAGGGTGGGCTGGTCGATTTTGCCAGGGAGCTTCGAAAATATAAGATTGATATTATATCGACCGGCGGCACGGCAGCCCTTTTGCAGGAAAATAATGTCAAAGTTACCCCTGTTTCCGACTATACCGGCTTCCCAGAAATTCTAGGGGGGCGCGTCAAAACCCTTCATCCCAAAATCTATGGCGCGCTCCTTGCGCGTCAAAACGATGAACAGGAGATTGAACGACTCAAAGAGTTTGGGATTTCCCAGATTCAGATGGTTGTCGTGAATCTCTATCCATTTGATGA
>CAYMPL010000039.1:0-18557 GCA_964392415.1 uncultured bacterium
GACCTGTGAGATTCTGAACTTCTTTAGAAATGGACACGCTATTAAATGAAGGATCTCTGGGGTCGTACGAAAAGAGTCCGATGGACACAAAGAAAAAAAGGGAGAGAAAGATGATACCCCAGATCTCTCGACGCTTCTTCTGCAAATTCACGGTGAGCATAAGCGCCTTTAGTTAGAAGTCATCTCCTGTAGTGTTCGTTGAATAATAAAGCTGTAACACTTTGATTGTAAAGAGAATTTTATAGGGTGTCAAGCAAAGGCGACCGTGTAAACACGCTGTTTTGCAATTGAAAGTCTGTCTGTCTGAAAGGCTCGTAAAACAGAGGATCCAGTTTAAAATTATTTTTTCTTAGCAAATCAGACATTCTTTCCTGGTCATTTTTTACGGAAGGAAACTCAATACATATTGTTTTTAGCCTAACATCTTGAAGTAACTTTTTGGACCCTTCCAGTATTTTCAGTTCATTTCCATCAACATCTATTTTGAGATGGTTCGGTATAGGAAAGTTAAACTCATAACAAAGCATATCCAACGAGACTCCAAAAGCGCCGTGAACATGTAGAGGTTTAAATTGGCTTTTAAACTGATCCACTGGCTCTCGATAGTTATGGAGCGCCGTGCCAGGCACATACTGAACACCCCGCTGATCCTCTATCAGCTTGCTTTCGTTGAGATACAGGAAATCAAAATCAAGCTTGTTATGGATCGCAATGGGATAGCTGATCACTTTTTTAGAAAGTTTATTGATAAAAATATTTCGGTTGAGCTTGGCAAAATTCAGCGCCTCTGGCTCAAATGCAAACACAGGTATTTCATTTTTATATCTTAATGCGGCATACAAACTATAAAGGCCAATATTAGCTCCAATATCAAATAGCACCTCACCTGAATGGAGACAGGTATCAATCCATCTCAGAGTCACAGGCTCTTTTGATTCAAATGTTTTTGCTCTCAATAATTCCACTTGAGAATTACATTCAATCATAAATAAGACACCTTGATGACTGCACTGGACAAATCGAGATCTGGCAATGGGGCGCGCTTTATTTGAATGCAAACCATATTTCAGTTTTAAAAAAAGACCGGATATTCGAATATAAAGTCTTTTGAAAATATTCCTAGCCATGAAAAAACATGTAGTGTAATGACCCCCGGTTGTCAATTGATACCCATGTGGACGATCAGTATTGCGTTGTGATAGCGTTGCTCTCGCAGCGATGTGGTTACAAATGAATGAGCGCGAATGGGATAAAATAAAAAGAATCTCAATGGAGGCTGCCAAAGCCGGCGGGGAGATTCTTCTCTCTTATTATGGACGAATCCGGGATATCTCGAAAAAAAAACATGCGGGATTGGTGACAGAGGCTGACCGAAAATCTGAGAAGAAGATTATATCGGTGATTAAGTCTGCTTTTCCCGATCATTCTATTTTGGCGGAAGAAAGTGGAGATGAACGGCGGTCAACCCGCTATAAATGGGTGATTGATCCATTGGATGGCACCACAAATTACGCGCATCAGATCCCACTTTTTTGTACTTCTATAGCGCTTGAAGAGAATGGAAAAGTGGTATTGGGAACCGTCTGGGATCCTGTCAGAGGAGACCTCTATACCGCGATTCGGGGAAAGGGGGTCTTTAAGGATAAAAAACAGATGAGGGTTTCTAAAATCAGAAATTTGGAAAATTCACTGATTGCAACTGGATTTGCTTATCAGGAAGGGGCGTTGCTCAGAGAATCCGTCAATATTTTAAGAAACTTCATGGAGGCAACCCAGGGAATTCGTCGTACAGGCTCAGCTGTTTGGGATCTTTGTCAGGTTGCAGAGGGGCATTTTGATGGTTTTTGGGAAAAAAACTTGCAGCCGTGGGATGTTGCCGCAGGGATGATCTTTGTGGAGGAGGCAGGCGGAAAAATCAGCCGTTATGATGGAACCCCGGCAACTATCTATGATCAGCAAATTGTTGCGTCAAATGGGTTCCTTCACAAGCAGATGATCGGAGTCATTCGAAGCGAAGCCGTATTCAGTTAGCTCCAGTGTCATCGTCAGGACGCCTTTATTGATAATCGATTTAACCGTTCCATCGATGGGGGTCTTGGGCTGAATATCGATCGGCAGTGTGTTCGTGTTGATCCAGTTATCAATTTCTGCATTATCGGTTTCATCCTTAATTTTAACAAAGATTGTCTTGAAAGGTTGATTCCACGCGGGGACTTTCACTTCTTCCGGGCGTTTTTCAACGATTTCGATTTTGTGCTCAGTGTTGGGCTGCTCTTTTCCATCCACAATGATTTTTAAGATTTTGCCATCGGCCTTCCTAATTTGAACATCGACATTTTGAGCGCCCATAGGGGTTTTAGCCTCCACTTTGAGCCAGAGAGAGGTTCCTTCATCCTTAGCAACCGATTTTCTGACGCTCCCGCTGCCGAAAAAGCCCATGCTGAGATTATAGACGGCGTAATCCCCCACTTTCCAATTGATCACATCCCGAAAATTGCTCTGAGGGATGAGAATCTGGGAAATTTGGGCTTGAGATAAACCCGCGTATAAAAAAACCAAACCAAAAACGAATAGTGATACTCTTATTTTTTTCATGATGATCTCCTTTCTTTTGCGTATCAGAAAGGGGAATCTTGTGCAATGGTAATGATATGGAGCGAATCACAACCGTTCGGTTACCTTTTTTGTGATTCAATTTGCATTAAGGCGTTGAATTTTCGTGTCACAATGGTGCGAAGGCGCTCTGATTTGATTTGCTTTATCATGCGGCGGGCCTCTCTCATTTTAAAGTCATCAGGAATTTCAATTTCGGGAAGCGCTTTAAATAAGAGAGAATTCGTGGGTGAGAGATAGAGAATGTCAAGAAGCGCCTTTTCCGGTGTAGCCATTTTGATCCCCTCTTTTTCGATATATTCAAAACCAAAGAAGAAATCAGGGTTGGCATGATGAACGGAAAAAACACCGAGCTTGTTTTGATAGACGCGCGTTCGTGCCAGGGATATGGCATAAAAAGTGGCCGGAATCTGCGAAATGAGGCCATGGTAATAAAGAGCGGATTGTAACGAAATATAACAAGGGTAAGGCGCCGTTAAATACTCGGGTATCTGAAGGAGATCGACTTGTCCCACAAATGCCCACCGTGATCGCATCAGATGAATAAGAAAACCAGCATCGGTCAGACGCTTTAACATTTTGCTTGCATGGGCAAAAGAAACATTCAGGCAAGCCGCAGCATCTGCTGTTTGAAATAGGGCTTGTTTAAGGGTTAGAAGTTTGGCATGGGCTTCAATGAGTTTCATTTTTTCAAGGTTTTTAATGAGTTGATGAGAGTGTATTGAATACTCTGCCAAATTTTAGGAGAGTCATAATAATTTTGATAATCGAATGCAAGATAAGCGACAACCTGTCCTTTAAAATCAGAGAAATGACATTCATCTATTCGTTCAATGGCAAGATCTATCTTTTTTGAGATGTAAGGGGATATTAATTTTAGATCTGCCCCTCGTTCTAAGAGCAATTTGAGATCAAAAATATCTCTGGTCTGAAGTCCTGTCCTTAAAATAAGCGCGTCTATCTTTTGGCGGAAGGCTGTTTCAAGGTCATAATGATTTGTCATCACAGGGTAGAGGTGATACGAGCGAATAAGATCTGGATCGACCGGTTCAAAGACGATTTTTCCTTCCATTTTTCGACGGGAAAATTCTATCTTTGTCGGGAGTGCGATGGTGGAACCTCTGACGCGTAATCCCAGTTTCCACCGTTGGGTAGTCCCAGTTTGTTTGGATTCAGAAAGATGGGAGATTTCTATATCGTGAGAGCGAAGTGTTTGTTCAAAAGGGGGTGAACGAAGGATTTTTGAAACCTTTGCCCGAAGTGTCTCTATGGCTACCGTTTTAACATCGAAATCGATGTCTTCTGAATAGCGGATGCTTTTGAAGAAGAATCTGAGGTTACACCCTCCCTTCAAAGCATAGAGATTTTTGGCGAGCTTGCTTTCAAGATGTCGCAAAAAGACCAAATGAAAGATTTCGGTGTATTGCTGGGGTGTGTAGGTCACGTAATTAATGATACGTATAATAGACACTAATGTCAATTACATGTATTGTTAGAACCGGTTACCTTTTTTGTGATCCAATTCGTTCATATGCCGGAAAGAATATGAAACAGAGCTTTCTCCAGAGTTGGCAAAAAGAAGGCATACCCAGATTCCTCCAGCTTTTTGGGGAGAACATAAGCGCCGCTGAGCAGCAGTTCTTCCGCCATTTCGCCTAACAAAAATTTGGCAACAGGCGCCGGGAATGGCAGAAGGGTGGGGCGGGATAAAATCTTTCCGAGCGTTTTGGCAAATATGTCATTTGAAACAGGATTCGGGGTTGTAAAGTTAACCGGCCCGGAGATATCCGGTCGTGACAGAAGGTGGTGAATGATCCTTGGAATTTCATCGAGCGCAATCCAGCTGACGATCTGTTTTCCCGTTCCCACTTTTCCTCCTAGTCCCAACCGAAAAATGGGAAGCATTCGGGAAAGCGCTCCGCCGCGCATGCCGAGAACCAGACCGAATCTCATCTGAACCACACGACTTCCACTTTCTCTGATGACGTCTGCAGCGCTTTCCCACTCACGGACGACGGATGCCAAAAAACCAGTGCCGGAAGGGCTATTTTCATCCAGTTTTTCTTCTGTCGGACGGTTGCCATAGAAACCGATGGCAGAGGCAGAGAAGAAATGTTTGGGGGGACGATTGAGTTTTGACAGTGTTGCTCCCAAAAATGTGGTTCCTTCCACACGACTTTTCCGGATCATCTCTTTCTGCTTCGGTGTCCAGCGTCCTTTTGCGATCCCTTCCCCCGCCAAATGAATCACAAGATCGAAATTTTCAAGAGATGCGCTGTCTATTTCGTGTTTTTCATGATTCCAATAGATGGTTTTATATCTTAAGTCGGGATAATTGCGTTCCCTGACCAGTCGAACGATCTCAAATGAACTGTTTTTTGAGAACCATTCAACCAGAGCAGAGCCAATAAAACCGGTGGAACCGGTAATTGCGATTTTCATGTTACCAAAAAATTTCTTCTTTTACCCTGAAGCCAGCCTGGACCAGCTTTCCCAGGGGCTTATCGGGTTTTTCCCGTTTATTGCCCAGATAGTCTATCATTTGTGAATTGCCGCAGAGATAAACCACAGATTTTTCTGATGTAATTTTGAATTTTTCAAAGTATTTATCAAGAATTAAATTGACACGCCCTGTTTCCCCTTGCCAGGAAGCATTTCTCGTTTCCTGTGGTCGGCTGACGGTTGGGATATAGATGACAGAGCTTGCCTTCGCCGCAGACTTGAGCTCCTCGAAATATCCAAGTTCGTCAAAATAGCTTGCTCCCTGAAAAACATAAATTTTTTTGGGAACGCCCTTGTAGTAGCCTTTCTGATAAGCGCGAATCATACTAATGAAGGGAGCAATTCCGGTGACCGTTGCAATCATGATATGTGTTTCGATGGTTTCATCCAGCAAAAATGTTCCTTTGACGCTCGGGCGAAAGGTTACTGTTTCCCCCTCTTTCATGGCATAAAGTTTGGGTGAAATAGATTTTTCACCGCGAAATTGCGGGGGGATGACTTCCAGGTAGAGTTCAATTAATGGTTCGGAAGGCTCCGAAACAATGGAATAGGGTCTTTCGATCCCCTCTTTTCCAAGCGTCAAATATTGACCGGGCTTAAATGAGAAGGGCTGAGCGGGTTTAAACCAAAGGATGAAATGCTCGGGGGCGACAACTTTTTTTTTTACAAGCGTTGCGGTCGGGAAATTCTTTATGTCTGCCATATACGGAATTTATTGATCGAGGACGTAGGCAAAAATCAGCGGCGCAACAATCGTTGCGTCTGATTCAATAACAAATCGCGGCGTGTTTGCATCGAGTTTTCCCCAGGTGATTTTTTCATTTGGAACCGCGCCGCTATAAGAGCCATAAGAGGTGGTACTGTCAGAGATCTGGCAGAAATATCCCCACAATCTGCAGCTCTCTTTTAAATCCTGGGTAATGAGCGGCACAACACAAATCGGAAAATCACCCGAAATTCCCCCACCAATCTGGAAGAAACCAATCGATGAATTTTTGGAGTGTTCTTTATACCAATCGATCAGAAGAACCATCTGTTCAAGGCCTGATTTGACCGCATGGAGAGAAGAAATTTTTTTCTTCACAAAATTTGAAACAAAGATATTCCCCATGGTGGAATCTTCCCATCCGGGGGTGAAGATCGGCAAGTCCTTCTCGGCTGCTGCGATGAGCCATGAATCTTTTGGATTAATTTGATAATGATCTTTCACGACGCCGCTTTGGATGAGCTTATAAGCATATTCATAGGGGTAGTAGCTTTTATTTTCTTTATCTGCCTTTTGCCAAAACTTAAGGAGTTCTTTTTCAATCTTTCGCATTGCTTCTTCTTCGGGAATACAGGTGTCGGTGACGCGATTCATCCCTCGGTCACGCAAGGCGACCTCTTCTTTATCTGTTAAATTCCGATAATGGGGTACTCGCTCATAGTGTTCATGAGCAACCAGATTAAAAATATCTTCTTCCAGGTTTGCTCCTGTGCAGCAGATGGCATGAACCTTATTATTCCGGATCATCTCTGCCAAAGAGATTCCCAGTTCTGCCGTGCTCATGGCGCCCGCCATCGTCAAAAACATTTTTCCGCCTTTTTTGAGATGTTGAACGTATGCCTCTGACGCATCTGTGACAACTGCCGCATTGAAATGCCGATAATTTCTCTTTAGAAAGTCTTTGATTTTTGTCATCTAAAAAAAATATAGCAAATAAGAATGGATTTGAAAAGGATTTTGTAAGATTTTTTAATATAATTTCGGTATGACGCTGATTTTCAAAAGGACATCTTCCAGGTTAAAGCCGATGAGCTGACTGAATTCTTCGAGCATTTTTAATCTCGGTTGATTTTCTTCTTCGACAAACCTGAGCGCCTCGTCGCGCGTGATGAGTCCCTCGCGAATTTGATTGCTTCGAAAATTATCGTATTCTGAAAATCCTGAGACGGTATAATAAATATGATTAATGAAAGCGGTCTGACCATCTCCCATCCGCCATTGATTTTTACCGTAGATGGCATCTCCCTCCCATCCATATTCTTCCCGAAGCGTTTTTTCGATAAGCTTTTCATCCCACCGAATATAGCGATAGAGATAGAGGTAATCATCTTTGTTCAAAAAACTGGAATAAAAAGCAAAAATGCTGTCCCAGAGCGATTCATTGAGATAAGCCGGATTGAGAAGATATTGTTTGGAATACCAAAGCGCCAGACGCGCTTTGCTCAGCCGGTTAAAGTGATAGAGTTTTGTATTATTTTGCAGATGCTGGTCGATTTCACAAAAACCGACTTTAAATTCCATCTGTTCCAATTGATGACCGCAGGCGAATACGGTAAGCTTAACACCTGTTTCTTTTCTTAATTGCCGGCCATAATAGTAAAACATTTTGTCTCCTGCCATAAAGAGGGGAACCATGCCAAGTTCTGGCTTTTTCAACCAGGCATAGATATTTTTTCGGATATAACGTCTCTTTTTATGAATATCCGCCGCGCGAATAATATGTTCGATGCCCAGTTTTCCAACTATTTTTGCCTGATTCTTCCGGGATTGATCTGTGACCAGCGCCCAATCGTACGTATATGCAATAGGGGTCATTCCCAGTTCTTTTGTAAGGACATGAAGCCCGTAAGAGCTATCCCGTCCGCCGCTAAATCCAGCGATACAGTCGGGTGATCTATCTTTGGAGCGGTATTTCTCAAGGATTTTTTCGAGGGGGGCGTGTCCTAAAAATTCCTGTTTTACATATTTACGGCAGTAATTACAGACCCCCTTTTCATCAAATTGAATGAAGGGGTAGGTATGCGGCAATATACAGGCAGTGCAGCGTTTCATGTTTTTTATCCGGGAGCTTGCTTCATCGATCTTGTCAAATATTTTTGCTCTTTTAAATGAGATAGCCATGTTCCCATGAGCCTCTCCTTTTTTAAGCGGGAATGTCGTAGGCGCGGCATCCTTAAATCCGACGTAGAGCGCCGTGAAAGGGGACAGCTGATGAATGGGGCTCGCCGCCCCATTCCGAAATTGCTGAAAGCGATTCAAAAAACGTCGCACGATATAGTGTTCGGAAGCAAAGACAAAAAGACCGCGGGAGGGAGAGCCGGCGTAATAGAGAGATCCCGTATTCGTAGCCAATGTCAAAACGGGAAGTTCTTTGTGAAAAAGCGCTATAGATGCCGATCCTTCGATATGGTCATATATTTTTTTAAGCGCCGATGTCAGGTCCTGATCCTGATCTGACCATCTGTCAATCAATTCAAAGAGAAGGGATGAATCAGAGTCTGAAATACCCTCTGAATCCGAAAACTGGGTTTTTAACAGACGGTCATTGGCGATAATGCCGTTGTGTATGCCAACGATATTCTTTCGGACAATGGGCTGATTATTTTCCGACAATATTTGGGTTCCATTGGTCACCAGCCGGGAATGTCCGATGATGCCAATCCCCTCTTCTGCGCTACGTCGCATAGATTTTTTTAAAAATTCGTTGAAATCAGGAAGCTTTAACATCTGGGAAGGGGGGAGCGGTTTTTTAAAAACCCGGATAGCATCATTGGCTGGCGAGGCAATCGATAATCCTGCAGCCTCCCGGCCGCGCTTCTCAGAAAGATGAAACAACCATTTGACAGCATTTTCGGCATTTGAAGCCGAGAGTCCCGCTTCTTTTGTCGCCAGAATTCCAAATATTCCACACATCAGTGATTACTCTAATAGAGATGTAAATAAAGACAATAATTTATTGATTTTAAAGAAATACACGAAGAGATCCTTCGCCTTCGGCTCAGGATGACATTACCTTGACACGCTCATTTCCGCGTGTTTTTTAGTATTTATGCGAAAGATTTGCGTTGTTACCGGTTCGAGGGCGGAATATGGGCATCTTTATTGGTTAATGAAGGGGATGAGTGAGGATCCTGACATCAATCTCCAGATTATCGTAACGGGGATGCACCTTTCCACAGAATTTGATTTAACCTATCAAGTGATTGAACAAGATGGATTTAAGATCGATGAAAAAATCGAGATGCAATTGTCGAGTGATACGCCGGTTGGGATTGCGAAATCGATTGGGCTTGGCGTCATCGGTTTTGCCGACACGCTTAGCCGGTTAAAACCAGATCTTCTTGTGTTGTTGGGAGATCGCTTTGAGATATTGGCGGCGGCACAGACTGCGATGGTTGCAAGAATTCCGATCGCGCACATTCATGGGGGAGAGTCCGCAGAGGGGGTTTTTGACGAGGCCATTCGGCACGCTATCACAAAGATGGCGCATCTTCATTTTGTTGCCACAGAACGTTATCGAAAGCGCGTCATACAATTGGGAGAGAATCCGGATCGGGTATACAATTTTGGAGCGCCGGGGCTCGATCATTTTCGAAAACTAAACCTTCTGTCCAAAAGCGATTTTGAAAAAGCGACCCATTTTCGTCTGGGGAAAATTAATTTTCTGGTTACCTGCCATTCTGTGACACTCAGCATCGAGTCACCCATAAAAGCGATGAGAGCGCTTTTAGGCGCCCTCGATCATTTTCCTGAATCCCGGCTTATTTTTACAAGAACGAATTCGGATACAGAGGGAAGGGTTATCAACCGGATGATTGATGATTATGTTAAAAAAAATTCAGACAGAGCGATTGTTTTTACGAATATGGGGCAGTTAAAATATTTAAGCGCGATGAAGAATGTCGATGTGGTTATTGGAAATTCTTCGAGCGGCATCATTGAAGCGCCAGCCGCAAAAAAACCAACGGTGAATATCGGAAGTCGTCAGGATGGCCGGATGAAGGCTTTATCGGTGATCGATTGTGATGAAACGGAACTCTCCATCCGGGGAGCGATTGAAAAGGCGTTATCCGATGATTTTCAGAAACAACTTTTGTCTCTGATCCCGCTTTATGGCGAAGGGGATGCTTCAGACAAAATCAAGGAGTGTCTAAAGACGGTGAATTTAAATGGCATTCTCATGAAAAGATTTTACGAAACAGGTTAGAAAATATGAAGATATGGAGCTTTCTGAATTCATCAGGGAATGTTCAAAATTAAACGTTCGCTGCGCGCAAAGCCTGGCTAAAAAAAACCTCGATTTTCTTATTTGGGCCGCCCCCACCGCAAGCAGAGAGGCAGAGGATACTATCCGCTGGCAGCCCTATTATCTAAAAAAGAAGATATGGCTCAAATGGATTTATTTTTTCTCAACCGTGTTTGTTTATGCGATTGTCGGAATTTATCGGTTTTTCAGTTATAGGGGATTTCATTACGAGATCTTAAAAACAGGATCAAAAGCGCTTTTAATTCTGCCTGTCGAAGTGACAGAGGGGCGCGCCCTGCAGGGACGGTCTCCATACAAAACATCTTATATGATCGAGAGCGCCGGGGAGAACCCGGTTTCGAAAATTGACAAACTTATTTTTTCACGAACCGAGCCGATCGGTATCAGGCGCTATGAGTTGACCGTTTATAAAAGAATCAGGATTTTTATGATTCTTTTTTTTACGCTCCTCGGTGATTTTTTTACAAGAATTACAAAAAAAGAGAGCCGTGAGGCGTACTTCGATAGTTTTGCCATCTTATTTCAGTGGGTCATCACGCAAAGGTGGTTTTTTCATTGGGATTTTTACCACTTTTTAAGAAAACGATGCGGGGATGGAAATTACAAGGTTTTGGTATCTGTTCATGAGATGTCGTTTTACACCAAAATGATCTGGCAGGTGGCGAAAGAGGCTGGCCTGTTGGGCGTAACCGCGCAGCACGCAATGATCTATCCTGAAAAATTGAACTTTTTTCCTGAAGTAAACGAAATAGCAGCGGGTATCCCGCAACCGGATATTTTTTTCGTCTATAGCCCTCAGATGATCGATCTTTTAAAGCCCTATTTTCCGAAAACCCAATTTCTTTTGGGTTGCAGCCCAAGGTTTAACAGGTGGAAAGATCAAAAGTCCTGGCTTCGGAGATGTGGCGACGTGAAAAACCTTCTTTTTGTAAGCGGCGTTATGTTTTACGACGTGACGCTGCTCCTCACTGCGATCAAAAAACTGAGGAAGGCTGACCAACGTAAGAATCTTAAGTTTTGGGTTCGGTTTCATCCGGACGGAGAGATGAGGATTCTGGATAAACTATCGGTTTTTTGGGCCCATAAACTTGGAAAAATAGAAATATCAAAGGGTCATTTGGAAGAGACTCTGAAACAGACGTCCTTGGTTCTTGGCTCCAATACGACAACACTTCAAGAGGCAATTTTGCTGGGAATTCCCACGCTCAACATTTTTCATGAAGATTTTTTATGCGCGGATGTTCTCTCTCTTTCAAAAGATTCCAGGATTCACCTGAATCATATTTCATTGGATGATATCTATGAGCGGATGAAAGCGACACCCGATCCAAAACTGATTGAAGATTACAAGGCCTATATGGGGCTTTATCATCCCGATTTTTCAACGGATTTATTGTATAGGGTCTGCGGGTTGTAATTCTTTCAAATGCTTTTCGACAATCAAGACATCCTCTGGCGTATCGACAGCCTTTGAGGAACTTGCGATTTTTATCATACGTACCGGGACATTGACTTCCAGAAATCGCAAAATTTCAATATCTTCAAATCGCTCTAAATAACTTTTTCTTCCAAATTCTCCAAAAAGTTTGAGTTCTTTTTTATTATACGCGTGAATACAAACCTCCCGCCAATAGGTGATCGGTTTTTTCTCTAAAGACTTGGTTCCCGGAATGGCGAGTCTCGACATATAGATCATTCTGCCATCTTCGGTTGTAATGACTTTAGGGAGATTGACGTTATGAGGGTCTTCGTCTTTTTGTATCTGACACATGCCGGTCACAACCTCATCCCGATATATTTTTTTTGCTTCTAACACATCTTTAATATCCTGAGGCAGTACCATCGGCTCATCCCCCTGGATGTTAATATACATATCGGCGTCTATGGTTTTTGATGCTTCCCATATCCGGTCTGTGCCGGTCAGGACATTGTCGGGGGTCATGATAGATTTAAAATCATATTTCGTGGCGGTGTCGAAAATACGTTTGTCATCTGTGGCGACATATATATTTTCTCTGCCGAGAGCTTTGGCTGCGATTTCCGAAACCCAGATCACCATCGGTTTTCCAAATAGGGGAACGAGCGGTTTTCCCGGAAACCGGGTAGAGGCATAACGGGCAGGAATAACACCAACGACTTTCATTCACTCATCTCATTTGGGTTTTACTCATGGGACCAAATACTTCTTCCCAGTGATCCCCCTTGGGGTGTTTAATCGGAATAAGATTATTTTCCGTTGCGATGGAACGCTGTAATGGTCTGCCATCCTGGTCTGTCTTATAAAATCTGTTTTGATACAGTTTGAAAAGTTCCCTGAAAATCTTGTTCCCCTCTTCATCGAACTTTTCCGCTCTTTCAATATCTGGCCAAAGATTCCTTTCAAATCTGACATACATCATAAATACGCGAAAAATACCGTCAATTTTCTCGCTCGTCAGATGGGGCATATGTAATAATGAGCTCGAGGTCGTGTGTGTGGTGAAGGTCCCCGGTTCTAAATAGCCCAATTGGATAGCCCGCTCTCTTAAAAATGTTCCATGATAGGGGGTAAAGATACTGATCGTCAGCGTATCAAATCCCCGAAGAGATCTGTTAAACTCAATCGTGTCAAAAATAAGTTCACGGGTCTCTTCCGGGAATCCTATAATGTTATTGATGCTAAAGGCCACCCCCCCGTCAGCTAAAATCTCAAGATGCTTTAAAAGCGTACTATTGGTTGGCTGTCTTAAAAGCTTGGTCTTCCGAAATTCCTCATTGCCATGTTCCAGGCCGACTGACATGCGATCCAAGCCGACCTCTTTTAACTGCTTGAGACGATCTACAGTGACACTTTCCGGGCGGGTATTAAACCAAAAAGGGATCTTAATTTCTGAATACATTTTTATAAAATCATCCAATTCATGCTGGGGGCGGGAAAGAAAACTGTCATCGACAAAATAGAAATATTCCAGTTGGTATTTCTCAATTAAATACAAAATTTCGTCTTTTAAACGGCTGACTTTTTTTCTTCGCAAAAAATTGCCCAGCCCGTTATTTTTAGAGAGATCGACCTGCATCGGGGAGTTGCAAAAGGTGCATTTAAATGGACACCCCCGGTAAGACTCCAGCGGAACTGTTTTAAAAATCCGGCCGCCCAACGGCCTCAAAAAGCGTTTTTCATCAAACAGGGAGAAATCGGGCCACGGTTTGTTCAGATCGATCAGCGGCCCCATCTTATTTTTAATAATTTTTCCATTATCCTTTTTAATCCAAAGGTTGGGAATATTGTCGAGCGGCAGTCCGTCGCGAATATGGGTGGCAACCTTTTTTACGATATGCTCTCCTTCTCCAACGCCAATCATTTTTACCTGCGGGAATGACAGGGCGACATCAGGCGCTGATGTGGGAAAAACTCCCCCCATCACAGTCGGAATGTTTCTCTCTTCAATCGCGGAGAGAAGCCTGAGCGCCTGTTTAAACGTATCTTCCACAACTGAAAAAAGGATGAGATGGGGTTTGAAATGATCTACTTTGGTTACAAAGTCGGGAATGAGTTTTTGACCAGGAATGGCTTTAAAAGCGATATCTTTTTCAGGGTTAAAAGGACGCGCCTGGAGTGTTTCTACTCTCTTTTCGACGCTGATAGTATCCTCGTGCTCATAATGGGTTGTGTCAAATAAATCAACCGTCATCCCCTCATCTTTTAAAATGCGCGTAAATATGCCTATCGCTGTGGAAGGAACCAATATCATGTGAAGATTTGGGTAAACCAGTAAAACCCGGAATTCTTTGGAAGGTGTTCCTAACGACACACTTTTAGTTATAGCAGAGGAAAGTCTTGCCATTCAATAGATTAAAATTTAAAATCTCCACAAATGGAGTGCGTCTTTTGCAAAATTGTTGAAGGGAAGATTTCGGCCGCCAAAGTTTATGAGAACAAAGATTTTCTTGTTTTTTTGGATAAATATCCTCAAACCCCGGGTCACTGTCAGGTTGTTCCCAAAAAACACACCCGTTGGGTTTGGGATGTCCCAAATCTGGGGGACTACTTCGAAACCTGCGGTAAAGTTGCCAACGCAATGCGAAGGGCTTTCAATACGGAGATGGTCCAGTCCCGAATTATCGGGGATGAAGTTCACCATGCCCACATTTGGTTGATTCCTATTCACGCTGAAACGAGTGCTCAAGATGCGGAAATTATAAAAAGAATTGTGTCAAAGATTGAAGAATGAACAATTGCGAACCTACGGTGACCCTTTTACTCCCTGTTCTGAATGAAATAGAAGGTCTCAAAGCAACTGTCCCCAAAATAGATCGGAATTTATTTGTTCAGATTCTCATGATGGATGGGGGATCAACGGATGGATCTCAGGTCTATGCCAGGGAACAAGGGATTGAAGTAAATCGACAAAAACGCCCAGGGCTCTTATTTGCTATTTTGGATGCATATCCTCATATCAAAGGGGATTATGTGATTACGTTGAGCCCTGATGGAAATACTTTGCCAGATCTCCTTCCCCAAATGGTTTCAAAAATTAAGGAAGGGGCAGAGCTTGTCATTGCGTCACGGTATCTGCCTCCAGCCCGTTCGTATGATGACACTTTGACAACGGCTTTCGGCAATTTTCTTTTTACGAAACTCATTAATAGATTGGGGAAGCAAAAAATTACGGATGCGTTAAACATCTATCGGGGATATAAGAAAAATCTTTTAATTCACCCCCAACTCAAGCGCTTCCTTCTGGGGCCTGTTCTTGAACCCGCGATCAGCGCATTCTCGATTCTCAATGGATTGAAAACCGCTGAAATTCCGGGGGATGAACCCAAGAGAATCGGGGGGGAACGAAAGATGCATATTCTGTATAATGGCGCTTGCATTCTGCTCATGATTATACGCATGTATCTTTATCGACTCGCACTCTTTCTAAAAACAGGACTCATGCGAACACAATGAAATTGAGTTCCCATTGTTTCTTTGTTAATATGACCATGAAGAATGTCTGATTTCAAAGTTACGCTCATTCGACCCCCGGTGATTTGTTCAGGCTTAATGAGTCTCCAAAGAATTCCCCATCTGGGTCTTGCCTATATCGCGGCAGCTGCCAAAAAAGCTGGATACGCAGTCGATGTCATTGATATGTGTGGAGAGGATATTGATCATTTTGAGGTTCTTCGGGGAAAGTTTGTCGCCTATGGGCTCCCTCTGTCGGAGCTCAACAAAAGATTGCAGCCCTCAAAAGTAATTGGGATTACCTGCAATTTTTCCCAGGATTGGGTTTTCACAAGAGAATTGATCCAATATGTCCGTCAATTGTCGCCGGAGAGTGTGATTGTGGCTGGTGGGGAACATATTTCCGCAATCCCGGATTATTGCCTGACCGATTGCCCCGAGCTCGATGCCTGTGTGCTGGGTGAAGGGGAGGGGGTATTCACCGATCTGCTTTCAGCGATAAAAGAGAATTGCGATTGGTCTCAAGTTGAAGGTATTGTCTATCGCAAGGGCGAAATCAAAAGAACAAACAGAGCCAAACGTTTCAAGGATATTGATGAACTTCCGCCTCCTGCCTGGGATCTTTTTCCTATGGAGAACTATCTTTCGCGTGGCATGAATTATCATGTTGGGCGGGGACGGACCATTCCGATGATAGCGAGCCGGGGTTGCCCTTTTGAATGTACTTTTTGCTCCAGCCCTCAAATGTGGGGGACTCTATGGAAAGCATATGACCCAAGAAAGGTTGTCGATCTGATGGAAGAATATGTGCGGGATTATTCAGCTGAGAATTTTATTTTTTCAGATCTGACGACCATTATTAAAAAATCGACCATTGTTGCCCTGTGTCATGAGATTTTAAACAGAAAACTGAATATTACCTGGCAAATACCCACCACACGAACAGAGGCTCTTGACCGGGAAACGATTGCGCTTCTTTATGAGTCTGGATGTCGTGACATGGATTTTGCCATAGAGAGCGGTTCAATCGTTGTCCTTACAGCTGTCAAGAAGCGCAACAAGCCGGCAAAGATGACTGATTTAATTCGGCATTGCATCGCAGCTGGAATGAGCGTGACGGTGAATATTATTCTTGGCCTGCCGCAGGAGACATGGAAGGATTTTTTTAAATCCTATTTCCTTATTATGAAACTTGCCGTCATTGGATTACACGAGGTCAATGTCAATCCCTTTGTTCCTTATCCAGGTTCGGCGTTGTTTAAAGAATTTTTATCGAAAGGCAAGGTCCAGTTAAACGATAAATTTTTTCTTGAGCTTTATAACTATTCAGACGTTTCCAAAGCATTCTCCTGGTCAGATCAATATAGCGCAAAACAACTAAGAGTGATGCGCCTTCTTTTCATTGGTAATTTTTATGGCTTGATGTTTCTTTTTCATCCCTCGCGGATCGTCCAGTTGGTTTCAAATGTCATTCACAACAGATCGACCACCAAACTGGAAGTGATCTTTAAACGAATGTTTATAAATCTTAAAAACTATGTGAGATGGTATCTAAGTTCCGAGAGGGATGCGCCGTCGATTTGCAAACAAGCCTTTTTTGAATGTCGCACCGTCGCGAATGTAGCAGACAACAAGGACTTTTCGAAAGTGATTTGAGGAATTGTCCCAGGAACCATGGACGAGATTTCCATGAAAAAGGCATACGGAGCCAGGTTCAATCCGAACTGCAACTTTTTCATATTTTTCGGGAACGGTGGTATGGAGAAAACGACTTAAAACACGCTTGTTTTCGACCCTAGATCCTTTGAAAAAGCCTCGGAGTTTTTCCTTAAAGAATTTGCCATATGTGGCTGCTAAAAATCCCCAGTCTTTCCTTGTGGGCAAAAGACCTTCCTTGTGGGATCCAGGGAATACATAGATAGTTCCATTCAATGGATCGCATTTTTCAAGAGGGATCCAGCAGGTGATCATCCCATCCGCTGGTTTTGTCCGATTGTACCAGTTGTCTTGATGCGTAGTGTAGCCGATCGTTCCGGGGGGATTAAAAAGAATTTGTGTGTTTAAAAGGTCAGGCCACCCTTTCAAAAGATGATTTACACATTGAACCAATCTTTCGTTCCTTGCAGTATCAACAATAGCGGGCAGATCCAGATGAGGGGCCAGGTAATTTGAGTAGGGAGCATGCCCCTGTTTTTTACGCGTCTCAGCAATTCCATTAAATATCAGTCGGATCTTTTCAATGTCATTATTTTCAAAGAGACGTTCAATGATGGCAAAACCATATTCATTATAGAAGGTCTTTAAAGCGTCGGCAGTCTTTGAATCATTTTGTATTTGAAGAAAGTCAAATGTCTTCATGAGGGCAACGATCCTTTAAATTTACTTGCAAGAATAAAACAGACCACGAATAAAATCCAAGAAACAACACTCAGGTAGATCCCGATGAGATAGGGCGAGTTGTCAAAAAAAACCGTAACATCATATTTCCCCGCGGGTAAAATAATTCCTTTAAAAATCTCATTTGTCCTGATAAGCGATAGATCACTATGATTCGTCCTTGCCCTCCAAAGAGGGTGCCATGAATCCGCAATAACCAAAAGTTCCTGCTGGCGGCTCTGAAAATCAAATACTATCTTTCCGAATAAAAATTCCTTCATTTTTATGATTCCTCCGCCCGCGTTTTTGGGCAATACAAAGGAATCCTTTTTTTCTATGTATGCTGTGCCTTGTTTTACATCGATCTGTTTTTTTTCGTCGTTCAAGATTTCTAAATTCTTTGCCAGATAGAAATAAGGCCAGGCGGAATTATTTTTATAAATGTAGAGTTGTTTTCCCCTGTAAATAAGAGATAAATTTTTAGGCGGGGTGGGCATTTCATTGAGCGAGTAATAGTAATTCACAGCGCTCATATCCAATAATTTTGAAGATAACAACGGGCCTGCGACAAGGTTCCTGATGTGTTGTATTCTCTGGGTTTTATCGTCGTTAAAAGTGCGATAGATAAAACTCCCCACATAATTCGGCGCAAAATTATAAGACGATGAAAGATTGAGGCCGGGCGTTTCTTCCTCACCGATGATGTATTCCCTTTCCCCCTGGCCTTCCACGTCGATCCAACTGTTTTTAAATCGCCCAGTTGTTTTTGCTGTTTGCAAATCACTGTAATCGACACGCGCGTGATAAAAGCGATCCGTTAGATTAAAGCTGGGAAGCCTGGCTGCATGTTCTTCAAAGTGGAACTTTTTGTAATTAAGTGGATATACCGTCCATGAAAACATGATTCCGTTTAAAAGGAGCAGTCCGGGGATGAATACTTTTGATTTACCAGAGACTCCTAAGAGCCATCTCTGTTTTGCAAATAACAAAATCAAGACAAGACTCGACAGATAAAATAAAAAGGCGTACCCGTTCATCGCGCCAGCCAAGCGTTTCACAATGAACGGCAGAACCGACAGCAGAAATTCCTTTGGATATTCGCC
>CAYMPL010000040.1:0-18526 GCA_964392415.1 uncultured bacterium
AAAGCAAAAGTAATCGCCGGAATAACAATGTTTTTTTTCATCATTGCCACCCGCATATTTACCATATTGCGTTCTCAATAAAAATAGTTAAAATGTAAGAGGAGGATATCTGATGACATATTTAAAAAGCGTTATAAGCGCTGTTTTATTATTTTCAACCTCTGCATGGGCCTGTCCCGATTTTTCGGGAGAATGGATCGGCACGTGTCAGTCGGATGATGAGGAATTGGAACAAGAAGTCAGTTTTAAGATTTCTCAGAGAGGCTGTGAGCGATTTGTCTTTAATGGAGAGACAATCAAAGTCGGACTGCTAGAAACACAGACCTTGGATAATATGGGGAGAAATACGTCGCTCCCAAGCGGCCGAACGATTAAGACGAGTGTGAGCCATTGGGCGCAAGATATGCTCGTCATCGATTCTATGGAAATGCGGGTTAGTCCTAAAAGAGACGAGGGGGTTGACGTCTCAAAGACAATGAACCAAAAGAAACTCTTTTTGGACAAGGATGGAAGGCTTACCTATCGAAGCATTTCCAGAATGGCAGTGGGTGAGAATATCGATGTGAATGAAGTGATCTGCCGCTGTCAAAAGCAATGATTGAAAATCAACCCTTGATTATCAAGACAATCTTTGTTATTTGATTGGGCTACGAAAGAAAACACCATGGCAAGAGAATGCGCAATTTGTAAAAGAAAACCCCTCACTGGAAATAATATCAGCCACTCGCACCGAAGAACTAAGCGCCGCTTTTTTTTAAATCTTAAAAGGGTTCGCGCTCTTGTGTCAGGCGCTGGCAGACGGATTCGGGTCTGCACGCGCTGTATTAGATCGGGCTTTGTAATAAAGGCGGCTTAAATTCTCTCCACCGATATAATGCCTTCAATCCGTTCCATGTCTTTCATGACTTTCTGAAGCTGATCGAGGTCAGTCACATCAACTTCGAAAATACTGATCGCTTTTCTGTCACGGGTTGTTCTAATTTGAGCCTGCGTAATGTTGATCCCGCGTGAGGTGAAAACATTGCTCATTTTCACAAGAAGGCCCGACTCATCCACACAGACTACCTTTACCCTGATATGATGGTGCATCTTTTTTGTTTTTTCAGTATCCCATTCAACATCAATTTTTCGCTCCGAATCGCTCATCAGCATTTTGGCGCAGTTCGCGCGATGCACAGAAACCCCGCGCCCCCGCGTCACAAAACCAATAATCGGATCGCCTGGGAGCGGATGACAACAACGCGCGAAGCGGACCAGCACATCCTCCTCCCCCTTGATTTTAATCGCCCATTTGGCCTGTGATTTTTTGGCCGCTCTCGTAAAGATTTTTTGAAGTTCCGTCGGTTCGGTTTCTACCGCCTTCACCTCTTCACTCGGGAAAAGCTTCTGAATAATCTGGCTGGGCTGAACAAAACCATAACCGACGGCAACGAGAAGTCCCGGAATCGTCTTGTGACCTAATTCCCTTGCAATCTTTTGAAGCGCGTCTGATTCTTCATGTTGATCAAAGCTGAGATTATGTCGTCTGAAAATTTTTTCACAAATCGACCTTCCCAGATTTAATCCCTTTGCCCGTTCTTCTGTCTTAATAAACGACCGAATCTTTGCCTTCGCTTTCGAAGAGGCAACAAACGTAAGCCATTCTTTGTTTGGCTTCTCCGTTGAAGAGGTATTGACCTCAACCGTGTCTCCGCTCTTAAGCTTATAACGCAAAGGAACCATGCGGCCATTCACCTTTGAGCCAATGCAGCGATGTCCAACACCGGTATGAATCGCGTAGGCGAAATCAACCGGCGTCGCGTCGCGGGGAAGCTCAATGACATCCCCTTTTGGGGTAAATACATAAACATCTCCCGGAAAGAGATCGACCTTCATCGTCTCAAGAAATTCAGAGGGATCCTTTAATTCACGCTGCCATTCCATGAGCTGCCGCACCCAGCTGAACCGTTCGACATCTTTTTTAGCCAAATATCCTTCCTTATATTCCCAATGAGCCGCAATCCCTTCTTCTGACACGTGGTGCATCTCTTCTGTCCGGATCTGAATTTCGACCCGTTCCCCGCCGGGACCAATCACCGAGGTGTGAAGCGACTGATAGGAGTTCGCTTTTGGCATCGCGATAAAATCTTTAAATCGCCCGGGTATCGGCTTCCAGGCCGAATGAACAACACCCAAAACCTCATAACACTCAGGAAGGGTTCTTACGATAATTCGAAATGCGATGAGATCATAGATCTGATCAAAATCGAGATTCCGCGCCTCCATTTTCCGATAAATACTGTAAAAATGCTTGGGTCTCCCCGTCACTTCAAGAACTTTAATATGGTTCTCTTCCAGTTTCCTTCGAATAATCCCCTGAATACGCTCAATATATTTCTCACGCTCGATCTCATTTTTCGCAACCTGCTTTGAAATTTTATAATAAATCTCAGGTTTCAAATAAGACATCGATAGATCTTCAAGCTCTATTTTCAGCCATCCAATCCCAAGGCGATTGGCAATCGGCGCGTAAATATCGAGCGTTTCCTGCGCGATTCGCATCTGTTTCGGGGGAGGGAGATATTTCAGCGTGCGCATATTATGAAGTCGATCGGCAAGCTTAATGAGAATCACCCGAATATCCTGCCCCATCGCAATGACCATTTTCCTGAAATTTTCCGCCTGCTTTTCATGGATATTCTTAAAGCTGATTTTGGAAAGTTTTGTCACCCCGTCCACAAGCTCTCTGATTTCCTTTCCAAATTCTTTTTCAAGCGCTTCTAAAGAGACATTCGTATCTTCAACGGTATCATGAAGAATCGCAGCCGCGATGGAGGGAATATCCATATGAAGCCTTGCCAGAACAAAGGCAACCTCCAGCGGATGATAGAGGTAGGGCTCCCCAGAGGCGCGTTTCTGTCCGGCGTGCGCGATTTGTGAAAATTCAGAGGCTTTCCGAACCCCTGTCAGATCCGCGTCCGGATAATAACTTTTAATCTGTAATTCGAGTTCTTCTAATGTGATTGTCATTTTTTTCTTACAGATTCAATCAATCTGGTAAGCTCAGATAAGGCTTTTGAAAAATCATCATTTGTAATGTGATACTGGTATTCCGAAGAGGCTTTCAGTTCTTTTTGCGCTTCAATCAATCGTTTCTCAATCGTCTGGGGAGAATCGAGCTGTCTTTTTTGCAGACGATTTTCAAGTTCCCCCAATGATGGGGGATGAACAAAAATCATAATCGCATCCGGATACTGTTTTTTTAGCTGCGCCCCCCCTTGGACATCTATACTGAGCAGCACATCCATGCCTCTCTCCATATTCTCTTCGATAAATTTCTTGTCTGTCCCATAGAAATGTCCATGCACCTTTGCCCACTCCGAAAAACGTTTGTCTAAAATCATTTTTTTAAATTTACTTTCTGTTACAAAAAAGTAGTCGATTCCATGTTTTTCGCCAACACGGGGAGATCGTGTCGTGGACGAAATCGATTTTGTGATCTCTTTAAGACGTAAAAGAACTTCCTGACAGAGAGTTGTCTTACCCGCGCCCGACGGGGCTGAGACAATAATCAACTTTCCCCTCTTCTCATTCGACATTTTGAATCTGTTCTTTCAGCTTCTCAATGAACGACTTCATACGAATGACACCAGATGAAATCGCCACATCCTGGCTTTTGGAACCAAGGGTGTTTACCTCTCGGTTCATCTCCTGAAGAATAAAATCCATTTTTTTTCCGATCTCTCCTTTGGAAGCTATGGTTGAAAAACATTGAGCCAGATGACTCCGCAATCGATCAAGCTCTTCCTGAATATCGGTGCGCGAAATCAAAATAGCTGCTTCCTGATGAAGTCTATCTGAATCAAATGCCTTATCTGTCAGATAGGCACAGATTTTCTTCTGGAGTCTCCTCTCATAATCCTGAATCCACTGATCCCGAAGACGGTCAAGCGCCTGGATCTCTTTTTTCATATCTAAAAGTTGTTTTTTCAATACTGTCTGAAGAAGAGCCCCCTCGCGATTCCTCATTTTCTCAACCAAAGCAATACATCGCTTTAGAAGCGGATAAAGCATCTTCCAATAACTATCTCGACTCAAATGTTGTGAAGAAGATTTCCAGATATCGGGAAGAGAAAGCGCTCTATCGATCGCAAGTGTTCCGGGAATTTTTAAGTCCCTTTGGATACTGCGAATTATTTTTAGATAATATTTGAGCAGCGAACGATTTAATTCATGACGCCCGGCCCCTCCATTTTCCGGTTGCCAGGAAACAAACAAATCAAATGAACCGCGCTTAAATTTTTTTTTTAACTCTTGGAGAGCTTTGGATTCAAAAAACAAAAATTCTCGGGGCGTCTTAAAATTAAGTTCAAAAAAACGCCTGTTCAGTGTTTTTAACTCAATCGTCAGCCTCCCCTCCTTAAAAAGGCGCTCCACGCTCCCATAGCCTGTCATGCTTTTCATATACCGTGAGCGGGATCCTAACAGAAAGGGGGTGGTTGTTCAACAGCCGGAAGTTCTCGAAGGATTAAAACGGGCTGACATTGCCGCTGCGATTAAGAAAGTTCGTGGCCACCGAAAATGAGAGTTGTTCTGGACACGATGGTGCATAGCAGCATCTTTAGAGGTGCTGCTATGCAGAGGCTAACTTTTCTCGCCTACATATAACACTAATATGTTCTCATAAGGTTGCCACACCTCAGAACGAGAAATCGCGGCAAGCGCCTCCGGGGCATATCTGGCAAGAATCCTAAGACTTAGCATTTCAAGAATCGTCGGTTCTTCTGATCCAGTGTCGGCGGGTTTCTCCGTAGCTGGAATTTCTTGTTTTGAAGAACGTTTTAATTTTTCCCAGTCGATGAGAATCTGCTTTGCCTCTCTGACAGCTATCTTCGGAAATTTCTCGGAAAAAATATAGAGGAGTCTCCATTTGAGATCGATATCTGTTACGAGATCATACAGGGTAAGAAATGGTTTGAGCGCTTTCTCTGTTTGCCTGAGAAAATACTCTGTCGCCTCCATCCGGACATTCCGATCGGTATGTTTTAAGAGAGAAATAGCCCTGTCAAAAATCAATTCCTGATTTTTTGAATATTGCGCATGATGAAGCGCTCGCGCAACGAGTGCGGGGTCATCTGAAGAATCAATAATATCTTTCACTTCATTTAGATTATGCCCCTTATAAAAGTCATTATAGAGATAGGGACGTTCTTTGATTTTTCTGTCAATCTCTTTCAAAAGCTTGTGATAATAAGGCTCTGTGGGTCGAAGCGCCAGCGCCTCCATCGCTTCTTTCACTGCAAATCGCGTCTTTTTACTCCTGGCTTCACATAACGCCGCCATGTAGTAAGCCTGATCTATATCGGGATTATAGATTGTTTGAGATCGTTTAAAAAACTTACGCGCTTTCCCCAAAAAATCCCTTCGATAAAACATCATCCCCATCTGATAGTGCGCCAGCGAATAGTTGGGATCGAGCTCCAAAACCTTATTGAAATAAGTGTTTGCCTCTGATTGTCGGGGACCCCGGTATCCCCACTGGGTCTGAATATTCGCGCTCGCCACAGCCAGATGGAAAAGAACATCAGCGGACTTTGGATTGAGCTCGTACGCCTGGGCAAAGAGATCGCGCGCCGTTTCAAATTCCTTTTTATTCAGATATTGAAGACCTTCTTCATAGATTTCTTCCCAATCACGGTGATAAAACGCAAAAAGACCAAAGACCATCAGCCCGACCAAAAGAGATACAAACACAACCCTTTTAATTGATTTTTTGAACATTTACACAACCCCTTGAAAAATGAACTGCGTTTTCGATACCTGGATTATTTTATAACGAAATAGCCGACAAGTGTCAACAAAAGCCGCAAGAGTCCGAAAATGATCACAACTTCAGGACTGCGGGAATATTTTCGAAGCAATAACAGAGAGCGCGAGAATAACGATGATCATCCCCAGAGAGAGCGCAACCGGGACATGAATGACATCTGAAAGAAGCATTTTTATCCCGACAAGGACAAGAATCAAAGACAACCCATATTTGAGATAATAAAAGAGCCTCATGATCCCGGCCAGCGCAAAATAGAGAGAGCGAAGACCGAGAACGGCAAAAAGATTTGAACTATAGACAATAAAGGGATCTGAGCTAATCGCAAGAACAGCCGGGATTGAATCGACGGCAAATACAAGATCTGTCATTTCAATCACAAGAAGGACGATAAAGAGAGGCGTTGCATAGGTTCGCAAATCTTTCTTCACAAAAAATTTTGCCCCTTCGTAGGAAGGGGTCACAGGCATAAATTTCCTGAAAAGCCGGATGGCGAAATTCCTCTCATGCTGTATCTCCTTTTCAACACCAGTCGCCATCTTAATCCCCGTGTAGATTAAAAAACCGCCAAAAACATAGATGATCCAATGAAACTTGGAAATCAGTGCGACCCCGCTTAAAATAAAGATCGCCCGAAGCACCAGTACCCCGATGATTCCCCAAAAAAGCACTTTATGCTGATAGATGGAGGGAACACGAAAATAGGCAAAGATCTGAATAAAAACAAAAAGGTTATCGATACTCAGTGATTCTTCAAGCACATAAGCGGTGAAAAATTCGAGCGCCGCCTTCTCCCCCTTCCAGAAATAAACGCAGACATTGAAAATGAGCGCAAGACTAATCCAGACCGCACACCAGGCAAGCGCTTCTTTGATTTTAACTTCGTGAACCCTTCGATGAAAGATCCCAAGATCGAGGGCAAGCATGAAAAGCACAAAGAGGTTAAAAGAAACCCAGAGTAAAATTTGGCTGCTCATTGGATCTTTATACCCAAGCTATTTTTCAAATTGCAAGAAAGTCCTTGATCGCCTGCTCTATTTTGCGCGATTCATCAGGCTCGAACCAGCGTATATCCGGCTCCCTTCGAAACCAGGTAAGCTGCCGCCTGGCCAGCGCGCGGGTCTTTTGATTTATTTCAGTAGCCAGTTCATTTTGAAAAAATGAACTGGCTTTCTTAGCTGCGGTCTCTTTTTGTAAAAAAGAAACCGCTTCCTTATACCCTACGCTCTGAAATGGTTTACAGTTCAGCGGGTATTTTTTCATCAAATAAGACACTTCCTCCAATAGCCCCTCATTCAATATCTTCTCTGTGCGCATCGAAATATTTTGATGCAGTTCGGATCTCGGCAAATCAAGGCCTATTTTGAGCATCTCAAATCTTTCAGATTTGAGATGCGACGTCTGATGCTCCTTTCTATATTCCGAAAACCTCCTCCCCGTTGTGTAATAGACCTCTAGTCCCCGAACGATCCGGTAAGAATCGTTCGGATGAATCACCAAGGCTGTTTCAGGGTCACAATCTTTAAGTTCATTATAAAGATAAGCAATTCCATTTTTTATTAATTTTTCTTCAAGAGATTCTTTAATTTTTAAATCTCTTTCCGGGATCTCAAACATCCCGTTGAAAAAGGCTCTAAAGTAAAGCCCGCTTCCGCCAACCAGAAGAACATTCTTTCCTCTCTTTTCTATGTCCCTCATCGCGTCTGTGGCCCGTTTGCAAAAATCGCCAGCGGAAAACGGCTCTATGGGATCAACAATGTCGATGAGATGATGCAAAGCCATCTCACGCTGAACGTGAGATGGCTTTGCGACTCCAATATTAAACTCCCGATAAACCGCGATGGAATCGACACAGATAATCTCGGCATTACATTTTTGCGCAAGCTCAATCGCCAACGGGGTTTTACCGACGGCTGTCGGCCCCATCAGCGCAACTGGTTTTTTCCCATTGTTTTTCAACGATGAAACTTTTTCTCAATCTCCGAAATCCGAATAGAAAAACTAAACGGTCTTCCGTGGGGGCAATGCGGCGGAGCGCTCAGATGATCCAATCTCGCCAATAAAGCATGGATTTCTTCGGGCTGCAACCGCTCACGAGCTGTTCTTGCCGAATGGCAGGCAATGGTAGAAAGCAGATGATCCAGCCGTTCACGAACCGCCATGCCTCTTGGAAGCTCCTCTGCCAGAATATCCCGAACTATTTGCCCACCGTTCAAAGAAACAGAGCCGCCGCTCGCAGAGCCGACAAGCATTTGAGGCAAAGCCTTTAAAAGAAATGTTCTGCCGCCGAAATAATCGATCTCAAATCCCATCGCTTCAAAGAGCGACTTCTTTTCCTCCATCCATGCCAATTCCTGGTCAGAGAGCTCTATTGAAACCGGAATGAGAAGGGGCTGTATGACCATCTTTTGATTTTCTACCTCTTTTTTAAGCCGATTGAATGCGATTCTTTCATGGGCAGCATGCTGGTCGATAAACACAAGATTTTCACCATCCTCACAGAGGAGATAGCTGCTTTTAAGTTGGCCAATATACCGATATCGTGAAAAAACTTTTTGATCGAAAACGGTCTCTGAGGAGGAATCTCCAACGAAGAGATCCTTCGCCTTCGGCTCAGGATGACATTTTTTCATGTCTTCTGACACAAAAGGCTCAAACGACACCGTTTGAATTCCAAGTTTTTGGATCTGCTGATTTAAACATTTTTTCAAAGCTGACTCAATAAAGCGGTGGATGAGCTGTGGCTCCCGAAACCTCACCTCTTGTTTTGTCGGATGCACATTGACATCCACTTCACCCCCATCACAGGTTACATAGAGAACCGCTTTCGGATAATAACCGTGGGCCATCGCTCCTTCATAAGACGACAAGAGCGCATGAAGGATCGTGCGATCCCTGACCGGTCTTCCATTCACAAACGTATAACAGGAGCGCGAGGTCGAAACATGAATACTTGGAACAGCCACAAATCCCCGAAGTTTGAAAGTCTGAAACGATTCATCGACTTCCAAAAAGTTTTCTTTCTTCTCCATGAGAACCGAAAGGATCCGCTCCAATATCGAAGCGGTAGAGACATAATGAAACAACGTCCTCATCTCATTCTTTAACAAAAAGGAGACCGATGGCGAGGCAAGCGCGAGCTGAGATACGGTCTCTGCGATGCGAGACATTTCAGTGGCATCTGATTTCAAAAATTTTAACCTCGCAGGGGTATTAAAAAAAAGGTTCTCGACAACCACCTCTGTGCCGATAGGAGCCCCCACTGGCTGTTCCGAAATTTTTTTCCCGCCGGATAGCCGGATTTCAAAGGCCTCATCGCTTTCAGCTGAAGTGGTCAGCTTAAACTCTGAAACAGAGGCAATCGAGGGGAGGGCCTCCCCTCGAAATCCAAGAGTTTTTACTTTAAATAAATCACTTAAGATATTGATTTTGCTTGTGGCGTGACGTTCAATAGAGAGCCTCGCATCTTCATGGCTCATTCCACAGCCATTATCCCGGACTGAAATCTTTTTTTTTCCAGCCTCCCAAATTTCAATTTCAATCCGCCTCGCCCCAGCATCAATCGCATTTTCCACAAGCTCTTTTACGACAGACGCCGGGCGTTCAATCACCTCCCCCGCCGCAATCTGATTGATTAGATTTTCGGGAAGAATTTGAATCTGGGTTTGAGAAAGTGTTGGCACAAAGACATCCTAAGTCACGCAGACCTGATTTCTTCCGAGGCGCTTCGCTTTGTAGAGGGCATCGTCAGCTTCGCGAAGCAAATCAGATGCCGCCGCGGTTGCCTGCGTCATCTCGGAAACACCGAGACTGATCGTCACCGGAAATCTGTTCTTCTCATATTCATACGTCCATTTTTCAACGGTCAGGCGGAGTCGTTCCGCAATTTCACACGCTTTCTCAAGCCCGGTTTCAGGCAAAACGAGCATAAATTCCTCCCCTCCCCAGCGGCCAAAAACATCTTCGGCGCGAAGCACTTTATCTTTCAGAATCGCACAGGTTTTTTTAAGAACAGCATCTCCGGCCAGATGCCCATACTTGTCATTTATTTCCTTAAAATGGTCGATATCAAACAGGATTAAAGAAAGGGGGAGCTTGAGCGTTCTGCAGCGGCCAAACTCTGTATTTAAAAAATCAGTGATATATTTTTTGTTATAGACCTGAGTCAAATTATCAATGGTCGCGAGATCGCGCATTTTTTCATGATAGACATGTTCGATATTCCCTCCTGGCAGAAATTTAAAAATCGTCGTCCCGATGCGAACGAGATCTCCCTCATGGAGCGTCGTCGCTTTCTTGATTTTTTTGTCATTTACAAATGTTCCATTCGTGCTGTTTAAATCAGCGATTTTCACCTCATCCTTTTCAAATGTAAGTTCAGCGTGAAGATGAGACACCGATTTATCGTCAATGGAAATATCCGATTTCGTCCCCCGTCCGATATTCACCTTTGGGGGGACCAATGGAATTTTTTTTCCCAAGGGACGCCCCTCAATTAAAACCAGACAGGGCGCTCCCCCCGCCATACCGGATAATTTTTTTAAGAATTTTTCCGTTTCAATGACGAATGTCTTTGTTTTTTCATCTTTCATGGAGGAATCCCCAATCTGGAAAGCTCCCGGGCAATGATCGATCGCTGGATCTCAGAGGTACCAGCGCCGATCTCCATCAGTTTCGCGTCGCGAAGATACCGCTCCACATTATAATCTTTACAATAACCGTACCCCCCCAGAATTTGAATCGCGTGCAGCGACGCCTGGGTTGCGATTTCAGAGCTAAAAAGTTTGCAGGCAGAGGCAAGAACGGTCGCCTTTTTGCCACCCTCATAGGCACGCGCCGCCTCATAGGTCAGCGCTCGAGCTGCGCAAAGCCACGTATAGATATCGGCAATCATCTTTTGGACCATCTGATATTCGATGATCGGCTGGCCAAACTGTTTTCTATCTTTCGCATATTGAAGGCTGTCTTCGAGCGCTGCCTGGGCAATCCCTACAGAAATGCCGGAAATGGTGATCCGCTCAATATTGAGCGTTTTTCTCATTTGCGCACCCCCCCCCTGGTAAGCCCCGAGGAGATTCTTCTCAGGAACACGGCAATCGTCAAAGATCAGTTCGGAGGTCGGAGATCCCCTCATACCGAGTTTCGACAATTTTTTTCCAACTGAAAATCCGGGGAATCCCTTTTCTACAATAAAAGAGCTGATCTCTTCATCCCCCCCCGTACGCGCGTAAACAACAAAAATTTCCCCGACCGTTCCATTCGTAATGAATGTTTTTCTTCCGTTCAGGTGGAAGCGATCCCCAAGTCTTACCGCCTTTGTCTGAAGCCCCATCGCGTCTGAACCATGATCGGGTTCAGTCATCGCCATCCCCCCTAATTTCTTCCCGGAGCAAAGATCAAGGAGATACTCTTTTCGCTGGGCTTCATTTCCATTTTGATAAATATTGTTCACACAGAGAATCGAATGCGCCAAATAAGAAAGCGCGGTTGAGGCGCAGACACGCCCGAACTCCTCCATGACGATCGTTGCCCCGAGCGCGTCGATGCCGCCGCCGCCATAGGTTTCAGGAACGGTTAGACCCAAAAGCCCAAGTTCTCCGATTTTTCGAAAGACCTCCGGATGAAAACCTTCTGTCTCATCAATTTGGCGCGCAAGCGGCTTCATTTCTTTCTCAGAAAATTGCCTAACGGTTTGGCGCAGAAGTTCGTGTTCTTTATTGGACATATCAGTAGTATTCCCATTTTCTACACCATTGTGTCAATTTTTCAAATACTTCTTGCCTCTAAGTCGTCTTTCGGGATAATTAAAAAAGCGGTATGCCTCGTAAAACAAATTCGACGGAAGGGCTGAGTTTTGCCAAAGCCTTGTTTTTTGGAAATATTCTGGAGGAACTCGTCTTCCCATATCCGGAACTCTCAAAGGAAGAGCGCGAAACAACAAAGATATTTTTAGAATCTTTCCAGAAATTTTGCGAGCAGAAATACCGTCACGCGGATTATGATAAAGAGGGAAAGATTCCAAAAGATATTTTAGATGAGCTTTCCCAAATGGGACTCTTTGGCGTTGCGATCCCTGAGGCATACGGCGGGGCCGGTTTGTCAAACACTGCCGTCGCAAGATTAATGGAAGAAATTTGTCGGGTGGATGCGGCGCTCGGCGTCACATTCGGGGGGCATTCGTCGATCGGGCTGAAAGGGATTGATCTTTTTGGGACCGAAGCCCAAAAGAAAAAATATCTTCCGGGGCTGGCCTCCGGCAAGTTCGCCTCATTCGCGCTGACAGAGCCGCAGGCAGGGTCAGACGCGGCCGGCATTCAAACCAAAGCGGTTCTTTCCGAAGATAAAAAACATTTTATCCTGAATGGAAGCAAAATCTGGATTACCAATGGCGGCATTTCCGATGTATTTACCGTTTTCGCAAAAACAGAAGAGTACGACGAGAAAGAAAAGCAGAAGAAATGGAAGATCACCGCCTTTATTGTCACGCGTGACATGGGGATCCGAACAGGTCAGGAAGAGCGCAAAATGGGAATTCGCGCCAGTTCGACAACAGAAGTCTTTTTCGAAAATGTAGCAGTTCCTGTCGAAAATGTGCTTGGAGAACGCGGAAAGGGATTTAAAGTTGCCATGGAGATTTTAAACAACGGCCGGCTTGGGCTTGCGGCCGGCTGTGTGGGAGGGGGGAAACTTGCGATTAAACTCTCCAGAGATCACGCCATAAATCGAAAACAGTTTGGAAAATCGATTGCTGAATTTGGAATCATCCAGGACAAGGTCGCGAATATGGTCATGGATAATTATGCGGCAGAAAGCATGGTCTATATGACCACAGGATTGATGGATGCCGGGGTGAAAGATTATTCGCTCGAATCAGCCATCTGCAAAGTCTTCTGTTCCGAGTCGGCATGGAGGATTATTAATGAGGCCGCTCAAATCGCGGGAGGCGCCTCCTACATGACCGAATATCCCTATGAAAAACTTCTGCGTGATTCGAGAATTAATATTATTTTTGAGGGGACGAATGAAATTTTACGCTGTTTTATCGCGCTCGGCGGCTTTCAGGGCCCAGGGCTTTATCTCAAAGAGATTGGCGAAGCCCTGCGGGATCCGATTAAAGGAATCGGGTTGCTATCGGAATTCGCGGTTAAAAAAATCGGCCGCGATATTGTCGGGGTCAAGTCCCGAATCACAAAGGGAGATCCCCATCTTAAAAAAGAGATTTCGATGATTGAACATGCGGTTTCAGAACTTGCTTATGCCGTTGAAAATGTGCTTCAAAAGCATCTGGCGCGCATCGTTGAAAAGGAATTTGCGCAGCGACGCATCGCAAATATCGTCATTGATCTCTACGCCATGATCTGCACCGTCTCTCGCACGACGACGCTCATTAAAAAACAGGGATTGGCGAAGGCAAAATTCGCTCTGGAACTCTGCGAGTCGTTTTGCGAACGCGCGAACCGAAGAATTAAACGAAATCTAAGACAACAGCTTAAAGGAAACGACGACGAACGCCTGAAAGATGTGGCAAACCAGATCTATCAGCTGGGTGGCTATCCGTTTGGAATCGTCTGAACTTTTAAAACCGATCCAGTTTGTCAAAGGGGTGGGGCCTCATCTTGCCGCTCTTTTAAGACAAAAAGATGTGATCACACTCGAAGACGCGCTTTATTATCTTCCACGCGCCTATGAAGACCGCAGGCATTTTAAAAAATTAAAAGACCTTACACCCGGCAAGCGCGAGACTGCCTTCGGTGTCGTTCGGCGGGTGGCGCTGCAGCCGATCAGGACACGAAAACAGCATATTCTTGTCATGACGATTGCCGATGCTTCCGGATTCATTCTCGCCAAATGGTTTAGATACAACGCCAAATATATGATGGCACGATACAAGGTCGGCATGCATGTGGTCTTCTCCGGCGAAGTCCGCGTCTTTAATTTTCAAAAAGAGGTCACGCATCCCGATTTGGAAATTATTGATAATCCGCATGTGGAGAGCCTTCACTTTGGGCGAATTGTCCCGATTTATCCGCTCACGGAAGGGCTTTACCAAAAGACAATCCGGCGCATTTTAAAAAATGTGTTGGATCTCTCTCTTAAAAATTTAGGGGATCCCCTCCCGGAGGAAATCCGGAAGCGATATCAATTGCCCGATCTTGCCTCGAGTTTTCGGCTGGCTCATTTTCCGGAGGAATCTTTTCCTGAAAGGGCGCGGAAAAGACTTGTTTTTGACGAATTCTTTTTTCTGGAACTTGGGCTCGCTCTCAAACGCGCAAATATCAAAAAAGAAAAAACAATGGCGTTCCCGCCATCAGAGTCACTCAAGCCCAAAATTCTTGAACAATTAAAATTTACTCTGACAAACAGTCAAAAAATCGCTTTAAAAGAAATCGAAGATGATCTTTCTCAGCCGGTTCCGATGAACCGGCTGCTGCAAGGAGATGTCGGAAGCGGGAAAACGATTGTCGCGCTTCTCTCTGCCCTTTCCGTGATTGAGCGCGGCTATCAGGCTGCCCTCATGGTTCCAACAGAAATCCTGGCGGAGCAACACACTGAAAATATCAAAAAACTCTTATCCCCCCTGCATATTAACTGCGCGCTTCTAAAAAGTGATCTTAAAAAAACGGATAAGGAAACGCTGATCGAAGAAATAAATGCGGGAAAATATCCGCTGGTCATCGGCACACATGCCCTGCTGGAAGAAGAGGTGCGATTCAAAAATCTTTCTTATATTATCATTGATGAACAACACCGCTTTGGTGTTGAACAGAGGTTAAAGCTCCGTCAGAAAGGGGATAAACCGCATCTCCTCGTGATGACAGCAACCCCCATTCCCCGAACGCTTGCCTTAACTATTTATGGGGATCTCGATCTTTCGATCATGACCGATCTCCCCCCCGGCAGAAAACCGGTGAAAACAAAGGTTCTATTTGAGTCTGATCGCCTAAAACTCTATCAATTCATGAAAAAAGAGATTTTAAAAGGGAGACAGGCCTACATCGTATACCCGCTTATTGAAGAATCAGAAAAAATAGATCTCAAAGACGCAACCCAAATGACGGAACATTTAAAAAGAATATTTCCTGAGTTCCGGGTCGAACTCATCCACGGAAAAATGAAAAGTGACGAAAAAAATAAGATTATGTCTGAATTTAAAGAAAATCAGATACAAATTCTGGTCTCAACAACGGTCATCGAGGTCGGCATCGACGTAAAAAACTCGAGCATCATGGTGGTGGAACACGCGGAACGCTTTGGTCTCTCCCAGCTCCATCAGCTGCGCGGGCGGATCGGGCGGGGCGAAGACAATGCCACCTGTTTTCTACTCACACAGTTCATGAAAACGGACGAGGCAAAGGAGAGACTCTCGGCAATGGAGCAATTTCAGTCAGGATTTAAAATCGCGGAAGTCGATCTCAAACTTCGGGGACCCGGAGAATTTATGGGGAAAGAGCAATCTGGGCTCTTTGGTTTCCGGGTCGCTGACATATCGACCGATGCAGACATTCTTTTACAGGCCAGAAAAGAGGCCTTTGAGCTCGTAAGCAAAGATCCGGCTCTCTCGTTTCCTGAACACGCGCCCCTTAAAAAAGCGCTCACCACCCGCTGGCAAGAAAAATTTAATCTCATCTCGGCTGGCTGAATTGATGCCTGTAGTTAATTTCCCATATCTTTAGATGACTTTGTCTAAAGATACTTTGAAATCTCCTTCACGCGCTGCGCTGCGCTGCGATGACAGATCAAAAGATTTTTCCCATTCTCCACAATAATCAAATCAGAAATCCCGATCGTCGCGACCCGTCTATTCTTTGTGTCGATGAAACAATTTTTGGAATCGACCGGAATCCATTGCTTTACGCTGTTTTTTCGGTAAGAAGAGAGGCTCTCCCAGCTGCCAAGATCACTCCACTCAAATGAGGCCTTCAGCGCGTAGACAGTGGAAGCCTTTTCCATCACCCCCTGATCAATTGAAACAGGCGATAATTTTTTATAGGTCTTTTTTATCGGGGGGATCTCTTTATCGTCTGCTTTATTCAATGCCAAAAAATGCTTAGGCAAATGGTTTTCGATTTCATTCAAAATCGTCTTTGCCTTCCAAACAAAAATACCGCTGTTCCAAAAGCAGTCTCCATCTTGAATCATTTTTTTTGCTTTGGTTAAATCGGGTTTTTCGACAAATTTAAGAACCCGGTAGAGATCCCCTTTGACATGCTTTTTGGCGCCTAATTTCAGATAACCATACCCTGTCTCCGCATAAGTGGGTTTGATTCCAATGGTCACGAGCGCCTCTGGAAACTGATCGACAAAACGAATCGCTGTTTTTAAATCCTTTCTAAAAAAAGAATCCGGTTTAATCCAATGATCCGCAGGCAAAACAACCATCGTCGCCTCTTTATCCTGCTTCAATATTCTTGCTGCTCCCCACACAATCGCCGCCGCCGTATTTTTCATGGAAGGCTCAAGCAAGCAGCGCTGCCGACTGAGGGAAGGAATCTGTTTCCGGACGAGCGGCCAAAAACTTTCGTGAGTGACCATCCAGATATTTTCCGCTGGAAAGACTGAAGCCAGGCGATCAAATGTCAGAGAGAGCATCGATTTTTTTGGGTGACAGAGATTTAAAAACTGTTTTGGTTTTTTGGGGGTGCTTAAGGGCCAAAAGCGCCTCCCCTCCCCTCCGGCTATGATCAGAGGATAAACCATCTAAACACGACCATATCGATCCTGAAGACGAACCACATCCTGAAGTTCAGGGGTTGAAACTTCAAAAAGCTCGGCATCTTCAAGCGCCTTGATCCGGTGTTTGGTATTTGGCGCAATGTGGAGCGCCTCTCCCCCTTTCATGACCGATCGCTTTCCCTCTAAAGTGACTTCCACCACCCCGCGCGCCACATAGATCGACTCTTCTTTGATCTCATGATATTGAAGAGAGAGCTCCTCCCCCTGCCGGATAAAGAGGATTTTCCCCGCGTAATTTTTTGTAATGGCGAAGAGAAGTTCATATCCCCACGGCTTGTCAATCTTCTTCATGAACCTGAGATTCCGATTTCCGGATTAAAAAAGAAGAGAGCATCCCTTTTTTCTGCAGACGGGACGCAAGCGTAAACGCCTTTTTTTCATTTTGAAAATATCCAAGATTTACAAAAAACCATTTTCGGTTTTCCATCAGGGCCTCCTCAATAGAAACCGTCGGAAACCCAAGCCCTTTTAACCTTTCCGCTTCCATCAATGCCATCTGGCGATCCTCCACCGCGGAAACCTGAATGGTAAAACCAGGAAGCTCAGGCGCCTGGCTCAGAGTTTCTGAGTCATCCCGAGTTTCTGAGTCATCCCGAGACCCGAAGGGTCGAGGGATCTCAGCAACTCGAGAAACATCGGAAGATTTAAATTCATGGCCAACAAAAGTACCCCCAACAAAAATCCCTATCGAAAAGACAAGCGTCGTAACACCGATTAACATGATAAGAATGAATACGATTTCTCTCTTCTTAAATTGAACCATTGGATCCGAATCTACCCGAACCCCCAAGAATCCGCAAGCCGCTGAGCCACGTTGTCTGATAAAGTCGGATTTCCGACCCCCTTTTTTAAAAAAAATAAAAAAAGGTGAACAAAATCAATACCCGCATCTGGCATGCCCTTTGCTTTTAAAAGCTCAACGAAAGGAAAAACCATGAAGAAAAAAAATCAAACAGGACCCGCATCAGGACCCAAATTAGGACAAGGAATGGTCGAATATATCATCCTCGTTGCCATTATTGCGGTCGCCTCTTTGGCTATCGTAAAGGTCCTCGGAAACACTGTCTCAAGGAAAATAGCTCAGATCACCTTCTCGCTTCAGGGGAAACACCGGGAGGCAGAGAATGTCGGAGATGCCGAGGTCAAAAGAGAGCACTATCAAAAAAGAGGGCTTGATGATTTTTATGAAGCTTCGGAATAATAGCAGCCGGTCAGGACAGGCGCTGATCGAAGCTATTTTCACACTCCTCATTTCTATAGGACTCGCTTTGTTCATGATTGAATATGCGCTGATCGGAATATCCAAAAGAATCGTACAATGGGGCTGCTTTCGGGCGGCCCGAACGCTTCTCCCCTATGGAGAGGAGACGCCTGTTTTAACACAGCAGGCAGAAAATGAAGCCCGGACAGTGCTGAGGCTGATTCCATTTAAAAGAGGGGAACCTGTCATACGATCTCATTCGTCATCCATGGGGGCCGAAGTCAGTATTGAGATCACTCAAACGATCACTCTGATTGGCAAGGGCTATGAGCTTCATGAGAAATTTTCATTGGCAAGATAATCGCGGATTTTCGCTCATTTTTTCTACGATCACGATTCCGCTCTTCTTGATCCTTTGCTTTTCTTTTATTCGTTTTTCCCGGTTTATAGAGAGAAAAATAAAACTCCAAAATGGCCTCGATGCCGCGATGCTTTCGGGGATCGCTCTCCTCTCTGAAGGACTGAATCAAATTTCAGAACTCAATAAAAAGCTCGAATATTACCATCGCTTATACGCACTCGCGCGTGCGGGGACGCTCATCCATCGGGGGGTAAAAATATCCGAATTGTTTTTGAGGAGTAAAATTGAAGCGATCGCCCTAAAACAGGATCTGATCAAGCTGAGCTATCCCCTTCTAGCAGCTCAAAAAATCTATGACATAGCGAAAAAGAATGAAACCCCCCATATTATTTTGTCTCCCTTTCAGCGAACGTATGCCATTGAG
>CAYMPL010000041.1:0-18314 GCA_964392415.1 uncultured bacterium
AACGTTTCCAAGAGTTCATTGTCTTTTATTTGATTGAGATTGAATGTTTGCATGAATCCTCCTTTATTTTCAAGCATACTACCACGGCTTTTTTGAGCCCTTTAAACGAAGCAGGATTGATTTATAGGAGCGTTTTCATTTTAATGTGAAAAAAAAGATAAAGAAATTCATGGCTTCTGCGTCGATTAGGGCCCATAAAAACCAGAGGGAGATCACTAAAATCCCCCTCTGGTTTTTTTAAGTGACTTTATTCTGGGCAAAGAGCCTTCGCCGGCGAAGGCTCTTGGAATTAATTTCTCCCCCCATAACTGAGGCCTTACAAAAAACATCGCCCCAAAAATCATCGTTCCTCGACGACCTCTCCTCCCAAAATCACTTATCGCAAATCCCTAAAAAATCTATCACCAAAAACCTATTGCCAATTGACAAGCCAGCATCGCCATTATATTAAGTAAGGATAATTATTGTTATTTTCTCTTCACTATCACCATGACCAGCACGTCGGCACAAAATATGCGAAAGAAAAGGGGGACAGAGCCTGAGATTCTGTTATTTGGACTAACCCCGCGTCTGTCTCAATCCCTGAAACAGCTTTTTCAAAGGAATCATTATATAGTTCATGTGGAAAATGTTCTGGATCATGCCTTGTCTCTTGTGCAGACGTCTGAAATATCGGTGGTTTTATATGATCAGGACTCAAAGGAAGCCAAAGATTGGAATTTCATCCGAAGATGTTCAAAGTTAATCAGTCATCCATCTATTATTGCTTTAACCCGTGAAAATTCCGTTCAAAATATCCGAGCTCTTTTTGGGCAGGGAGCCATTGACTGCTTAATCAAACCCCCTCGCCCTCAATCACTCATGGGGGCTGTTGAAAAAGGGATCGAGACCAGAACCGCAAAAATCTATGGAATTAAGGATGTGCTGACAGGTCTATACAATCGCTATGCGTTCAAGGAAATTTTACGGCAGGAGATCGACCGCGCGCAGCGATACGACAGGCATCTTTCGCTTCTTATGATCGATATCGACCATTTTAAATCGGTGAACGATTTGTTCGGCCATGTCATTGGAGATCAGGTTTTGGAAGAGTTTTCGGATATTTTGAAATCCGCCTTTAGAAAAACAGATATCATCACCCGTTTCGGCGGCGAAGAATTTGCGATTATTCTTCCTGAAACAACCATTGGACATGCAACGATGCTTGCCGAGCGAATCCGAAAAAGCATCGAAGAATATAATTATTCCCATCTCGTTGGGAAGAAGAAAATCACAGTCAGCATCGGCATTTCAAATTACCATACACCCGGGCAAAAGAGCGATGCGACATTAATTCACTCGGCAGATAAGGCGCTCTTTGCCGCAAAAAAAGAAGGGCGAAACAAGGTCTGCATTTCGGTATGAATAAAATCCCCCCTCTAAAAAATCAGGAACTTTTAAAACAGATTCAAACCGAGAACTTTCATTTTAAAGAGCGGGTCAAGAATTTAAAACAGAAAATCGAGGACCGGATCAGCAAAACGACGGAATCCAAAAAAGCAATTGAGGCTAAAAAAACCCAGCTTGAAATCACCTACGCGCTTCTGAAAGGGCTTGGCAGATCAAAAAATTTGAATGAAATCTTAAAAATCATTCTCAAAGAATTAAAAAAACTCATTGCGTTTGATGATGCCAATATTGTTGTTCAACTTAATCCCCATAGCCATCAGCTTTTCTCAAGAAAAGCTGATCGAATGATTCTGACAGACGATTTGGAACTTAAAAAATTTTTTCTCAACCCACGGGCACAGGTACTTGAAAAAAAGCCTTTCTCTTTTTTAGAAAAGAATGGGTATCATTCTCACCTTATTTTACCTCTTAATGAGATAGCTTTTTTGCATTTCGCATCAAAGCGACGTTCGGCATTTTCAGAGACGGATCTTTCCAAACTGGCCGACATCGCCAGGCCGATTTCAATCGCTATTGAGAAAATTAAACTTTTGGAAATCGTTGAGCAGGGATCCCGCGAATGGGAGTCGACATTCGATGCCATTAGCGATCTGGTCACCGTGATTGATGAAAATTTTACATTGATCAAGGCTAACCGCGCGACAGAAAAAATCACGCATCAAAGGGTTGAAAATATGATTGGCAAAAAATGTTATGAAGTTCTTGCCCACAGAAAAACCCCTTGCCGCAACTGCCCGGCCGTTGAGAGTTTCAAAAATCAGTTAATCACCGCAGAAAAAGAGATCATCGATTTTAAAGACAGGGATTATCTCAGCTGGTCTTATCCGGTTTTGGACGCCCATCAGAAAGTCAGCTCAATGGTCATCTATTACCGTGACCAGACTCAGGCCTCTTCACTTTTCCGTCAGCTGATTCAATCCGAAAAAATGGCTGCCATCGGGCATTTGGCAAATTCCCTGGCCCATGAGCTCAACAATCCGCTGACGGGAATTACCGCATTTTCACAAATTCTCAAGAAGGAACTGGGGGGGGATCACAAATTTTATCCGGATATTTTGGAAATTGAAAAAGCATCGCTTCGCTGCAAACATATCATCGAAAACCTGCTCCACTTTTCAGAAAACACCTCCCGGAAAATGAGAAACAGTCTCTCTGTCAACGCCATCATTGAATCGACGCTCCCCCTGATTCAATACTCCTCTTCCGCGAAACAGACTTTTCGGATCGAAAAAAAATTGGAGCCAGAGATCCCCCGAATCCGGGGAAATCCAAATGAACTTCAACAGGTTTTTCTGAACCTGCTTTTAAATGCAATCCAGGCTATGCCGCGCGGAGGGAAGATCACGCTTCAAACGAAATTTCTTCCGCATAAATCGGCAGTTCGAATCACCATTTCAGACACAGGTGTCGGCATTCCAACACAAAATCTCTCGAAAATCTTCGATCCCTTTTTTACAACCAAGGAAAAAACCAGTGGAACTGGACTGGGTCTTTCGGTAAGCTATGGCATTATTCGCAACCATAAAGGAACAATAGAAGTTGAAAGCAGGTTAAAAAAGGGGTCCACATTCAGGATTTTTTTGCCGGCAGAGTAAAGTCTTATGAATATATTTGAATCGCTGATATTGGGCGTCGTTCAAGGAATTACGGAGTTTCTGCCCATTAGCAGCTCCGGCCATCTGGTCATCTGCCAGCAGCTTCTTGGAATGAGAGAACCTGAACTTCTTTTTGACATTTTTCTCCATCTTGGAACCCTGGTAGCAACCATTATTATTTTTTATAAAGAAATTTTTAAAATGCTCACCTCTCTTCGAGCTATTCTTTTGATCGGGGTTGCATTGATTCCGGCAGCCATCGCGGGTTTTATGTTTCTCGATGCCATTGAAAAAAGTTTCGGCTCGCTGAGAATTGCCGCAATGGGGTTTCTCATCACATCTGTTTGGCTATGGATCACGCGCTTTGTCAGACAAAAACCCCTTGAACTGGATGGTTTTCTCTTTTCTGACATGACATTTCCAAAAGCCTTTTTAATTGGAATTGCTCAAAGCATTGCGCTTATACCAGGCATTTCCAGATCTGGCTCAACCATTGCAACAGCCCTTTTATTGAAAGTCCCTCGCAAGGATGCCGTCGCTTTCTCTTTTCTCCTTTCCATCCCTGCCGTTGCCGGCGCCGCGACTCTTAAGCTTCTCAAAACACCCCCGCTCGACATCTCATGGTTCCCTCTCTTTGCGGCTGGCTCTATCACATCCTGTTTAATCGGCATTGGCGCGCTGCTTTTTCTGATTCGCTGGGTTCAGCAGGGGAATCTTTTTAAATTCAGTTACTACTGTCTGCTTGTTGGCAGCGGCGCTCTCGCTCTTTCGTATTATCTATGAACAGGAAAAAACTGCTTATCATTGATGACGAATCGATCATCACCCGCGCGCTGAGTCGCGCTTTAAAAAATGAATCCTATGAAATTCAGATTGCTGAAGATGGCAAAAAAGGGCTCGAACTGATCCGAAAAACGAAACCCGATCTCATTATTCTCGACATGATGATGCCAGAGATGACCGGACTCCAGGTTCTTGAGAAAATAAAAGAAGAAAAAATTGAAGTTCCTGTGATCTTTATGACCGCTTATGGGGATTATTCAACTGAAAAGCAGGCCAAAGATCTTGGCGTCAGCGCCTATCTCACAAAGCCTTTTGAAAATATCGAAGATCTGTTGGCTTTGATTAAAGAAAAATTATAGTTACATGATTGACCAGTTTTAAAGTCTGAACTATCCTTTGTTGTTTTAATATGCCAGAAAAACGAAGCCTCCTCATTAATGGGGCAAGACAGAATAATCTAAAGAACCTCAACATAGAGATTCCTCACCATGAACTCACCGTCATTACGGGACCGAGTGGATCGGGGAAGTCTTCGCTCGCATTCGATACGATCTACGCCGAGGGGCAAAGGCTTTATATGGAATCGCTCTCGACCTACGCCCGCCAATTTCTGGAACGAATCCAAAGGCCTGAGATGGATCATATTGAAAATATCTGTCCTACGATTGCGATCGAACAAAAAAACCGGGTTAAAAATTCAAGGGCAACGGTTGCAACATCCACAGACATCTATGATTATTTGCGGCTTCTCTTTTCAAAAATCGGAAAGGTGTTATGTCCGAAATGCAAAGTACCAATCCAAAAAAATTCAATTTCAGATATCGTTGATGAAACCCTCTCAAAGCTCGTCGGGCAAAAAATCGTTGTCATAGCCCCTTTTGAAACGGAGGGAATTCCCAAAAAACAATTTCTTAAAACACTTCTTCAAAAAGGTCTGAGTCGGATTCTTAAAAAGGAAGAAGTGATAGATCTTCACGATGCTATTCCGCTCCCGCTTGAACCCGTTATGAAAGTGGTATTGGATCGGCTGGTTGTAAAACCGGGCGTTGAATCAAAACTGACCGATTCTTTGGAAATTGCCTATCAGGAAACGAAAGGAAAAGCATGGATTCAGGATGAAGGGGGAAAACTTCGTAAGTATTCAATCTTTTTGAAATGTAATGAATGTGATGAAAGATTTCCTGACACGCTCCCCTCTTTCTTTTCATTCAATCATCCCTATGGAGCCTGTGCCTATTGCAATGGTTTTGGAAACAATCTTTTGATTGATGAAGATCTTGTCGTCCCAAACAAAAATTTAACGCTGGCGCAGGGCGCAGTTGATCCCTGGACCAAACCGAGTCTCAAACAGTGGGAAACGCGCCTCTTTGAATTGGCGAAAAAGCAAAGGATTTCACTTGATACTCGTTATAAAGATCTCGATCCCGGCTTTAAAAAAGGGCTTTTTGAGGGGACAAAAGGATTCAGGGGAATCTACGATTTCTTCAAACGCCTCGAAAGAAAGAAATATAAAATGGCTGTCCGGGTCTTTTTGAGCAGATATAAAAGCGCCTTCATCTGCCCTCTCTGCGAGGGTCGAAGGCTTCGCGTGGAAACAAATTTTGTAACCATTCAGGGAAAAACCATTTCAGCTATTCATGCCATGACCGTTGAAGAAGCCAAAAAGTTTTTTACCTCGTTAAAACTAACCCCTTTTGAGACAGAAGCGTCCAAAGAAATTCTTCGCCAAATCACGGGAAGACTCGATTTCCTGCATAAGGTGGGGCTCGATTACCTCACACTGAATCGCCTGACGAGAACCCTCTCTGGCGGGGAAGCCCAGAGGATCAATCTTGCCAATCAGCTGGGCGCCCAGCTTGTGGAAACCATCTATGTCCTTGACGAACCGAGCATCGGTCTTCATCCCAGAGACACCAAACGTCTGATTTCCACTCTGCGGCGCCTGCGCGATCAGGGAAATACCGTGATTGTTGTTGAACATGACCCTGAGATGATTCGTTCTTCTGATTATGTGGTGGAACTGGGTCCCCACGGGGGTGAAAAAGGGGGAAATATTCAATTTCAGGGCTCCTTTAAAGCGTTTTTAAATTCCAACACATTGACTTCGTCTTATCTCAACTATCGGGAGCAAATTTCCCTTCCGAAGGAAAGGAGAAAGCCGAAAGGTCATGCTGTTAAGCTCTATGGAGTAACACATCACAATCTAAAATCGGTCGACCTGGTTCTCCCGCTCAATTTATTCATCTGCATCACAGGGGTTTCGGGATCGGGAAAAAGTTCTTTAATACATGAAACGCTCTACAATGCGCTGGGCCGGATTTTTAAAACTTCCACTGAAAAAATCGGGCGCTTTAAAAGCATTTCTGGTTTTAAGTACCTGCAGGGGGTCCGTCTTTTAAACCAGCAGCCGATCGGTAAAAGCCCCCGCTCCAATCCTGTGACTTATATGAAAGTTTACGATGAAATCCGAAAGATTTTTGCCGCCCAGTCTGAAAGCAAAAGAAGAGGCTATACGGCCGCTTCCTTCTCCTTCAATGTGCGGGGGGGGCGCTGTGAAACCTGTGGGGGAGACGGTTTTCAGAAAGTCGAAATGCATTTTCTTGCCGACATTTATCTTACCTGCGAACTCTGTCAGGGGAAAAAATTTAAAATGGAGGTCCTTCAAATTTCCTACCGCGGAAAAAACATCTCAGCCATACTCGATATGACGGTTGATGAGGCCTATGATTTTTTTCTCGCCTACACAAACATCAGGAAAAAACTTGAGATTTTGCAATCGGTTGGCCTCGGCTATCTACGGCTCGGGCAGCCAGCAACAACCCTTTCTGGCGGTGAGGCACAGCGATTAAAGATTGTCAAAGAGCTTTCAGTCGATGCAAAAAACACCCTCTATATTTTGGACGAGCCGACCACCGGTCTGCATGTCGATGACATTAAAAAATTATTAAGGGTCATTCATGAACTTGTTGATAGGGGGAATACCGTTGTCGTCATTGAGCATAATCTGGATGTTATAAAAACTGCCGACCACATCATCGACCTCGGTCCCGGGGGGGGAGAGCGAGGAGGGGGCATCGTTGGAACAGGAACCCCGGAAACCATTGCAAATACCCCATCATCGTTCACCGGTCAGTTTTTGAGAAGGGTTTTGAATCCCCTTCAGATAGGCGTCTAATATTAGAACACTTAGTGTAAAATAAATGTACAATTTCAGGTTGACATCCATCTTGTTTCAGATAACATGTAATTGATATACGAAGTGAAATAAAACGTCTAGATTATCGACAGTTTTTCCAAACGAGGAGGACAAATCATTAGCCATGTTTGACTGGAGCGAATTTGAACATCTCCATGTTGTCCGAAAATTGAAAGAAATTTTGAGCGAGTGGTGGAATGTTGAAATCTTTTTTGCGGATGACAGGGGATTTTTAAGAGAAATCGACAAAGATGAAGCAAAGACATTTAAAAATGCGGCCCTGAATCTCATTCTAAATACCTCCGCCGGATTTGACAGCTTTTCAGAATTTTCAAAAAAAATCACGCAGGAACTTCGAAAAGTCGGAAAGGAGCATCTGACAGAAACATGGGATATCGGTCTTTCCGCGACCGCTTTTCCGATTTATATTTCGGATGAATTTATGGGAAGCGTCATCGCTGTTGGCTTTTTCAAAGATGCTAACCTTGATGCCCAGTCAGTAGAGCTTTCGAAGAATCTTAAAGCATTGGCCATTGGGGGTGAAGATGTCAAAGAAGCGATTGGAAGCATTAAGATCATTAAACTCCAGGAAATGTCTTATTTTACAGAACTCATAAGCCTTGTTGCTGAAGAAATTATAACCCTTCACAGCGAAATTTCCGTTCGTGAAGAGCGCATTGACGAACTCAATAAAGAATTAGGAGTTAGATATCGATATGGCACGATGATCGGCAGAAGCAAACCCATGCAAGATCTCTATGATCTCCTTGATAAAATTAAGCTTTCCGAGAGTACCTGTCTGATTCAGGGAGAAAACGGAACTGGAAAGGAACTCATCGCCCGTGCCATCCACTATAACAGTCCCAGAAAAGACAAAGTTTTTGTCACCCAAAACTGTTCAGCATTCAATGAAAACCTGCTGGACTCCGAACTCTTTGGGCACACGAAAGGATCCTTTACAGGGGCTATCAGAGACAAAAAAGGACTTTTTGAAGTTGCAGACAAGGGCACATTCTTTCTCGATGAAATAGGGGATATGTCGACCGCAATGCAGGTGAAAATCCTGCGCGTCCTCCAGGAAGGGACATTCATTCCGGTGGGGGCAACAGAACTGAGAAGGGTTAATGTCCGCGTTCTTGCGGCAACCAATCAAGACCTGAAAGAAATGGTTGAACGTGGCGTCTTCAGAGAAGACCTCTACTACCGGATTAACGTCATCAATATTCATGTCCCCCCCTTACGGGAACGAAAAGAGGACATTCCGCTCCTGATCGATTCCTTCCTGGAAAAGTGTGCGAAAGAAACAGGGGGAAAAAAGAAGCTGATTGCAAAACGAACCATGGAGAAACTTCTGGATTACAATTGGCCAGGAAACGTTCGAGAGCTCGAAAACGAGATGGAAAGACTCAATGTTCTGGCTGGGGCCGATCTCAAAATCGCCGCCGATATGCTTTCTCCCCGTATCAAGAATTTCGGCGAAAAGGGGAAGGTTCAGGGGGTTCGCATCCAGGGGAAACTCAAAGATGCGCTCGAAGAACTGGAAAGAGAGATGATTAAGGATGGCCTGAGACGTACCGGGTGGAACAAATCGAAACTCGCCAAAGAACTTGGCATCAGCCGCGCAGGCCTCATTATGAAAGTTGAAAAATACGGACTCGATAAGCGCCGGATGCTCAAGAAGTAGACGCTGAGCAGCTTCTCGACAAAAAATAACAAATCTTTCGTTGTTTGATTGCCTCCTTTTGCCTCACAAAATAACTTGGCATAGATATTGCTTTTTGGACGGCGAAACCCCCATGGGAAAAAGAAGAAGATGATTACTGAAGCAGCGAAGAAAAAGGTTGAAAGGCTCAAAGAGGGCTTTTCAAAGCACTATTCCGAAAATGATACCCCCGGTTATTACAAAATCCTTCATTCGTTAGAATATCTGGATGGGGAACTTTCCTCGTTAGAAGACAACCTCGAAACCAAACAAAATGAAATGGAGCTCCTTCGTCTTCATTTAAATTCAAAAGAACATTTTGGATTCCTCTCAAGCAAGAACAAGGCAATGCAGAGAACATTTACAACGGCCGAAAAATATAAAAACAGCCAGATACCTATTTTAATTCTTGGAGAAAGAGGCACTGGAAAAGAGGCTCTTGCGCGCGTCATTCATATTCGTTCAGAAAAGAAAGGCCCTTTTATTGCCTATGACCGGTCAATGGAAAAGAATGGGGAAAAAAATGGAGAGCGGCAAAAGGAGTGGCCTGAGAATTCTACGCTTTACCTGCCAGAGGTTTCACTCACCACTCCTTATCTGCAAAAGAAAATTCTTGAATTGATTGATCAGACAAGCCCCACACCGCCGCGTTTGATGATTTCCGCAAAACAGATGAATGATTTGGAACCCAAAGTTATCAAAAAAATCAGCCTGATCCCGCTGCAGATGATCCCTTTGAGAGAACGTAAAGAAGATCTATTGCCAATGATCGACTTTTTCGTAAGAGAATTTTCAAAAAATGAGAAAAATGTGCTTGATTTCTCTCCCTCGACGCTCAACAAGCTTCTTGAATATCATTGGCCTGGAAATATGAGTGAACTCAAACTTGAAATCAAACGAATCCTGCTCGATTACGGTGATAAAAAAAACTTCACCATCGATGTGCTCCCCGAAAAGATTATCGGCTCTTCGTTAAAAGAACTCTATTCAATTATGGATGCCCAAGAAAGTTTGCCGATGGCAATCGAGACCCTGGAAAAAAAAATGATTATTGAGGCTCTTATCAAGTATAAAGACAACAAATCAAAGGTTTCACGTGAACTTGGCATTTCAAGATCAGGACTGATTCAAAAAGTCCAAAAATATGGACTTACCCGGGCTTACTTATCCAAATTTTCTGATACGAATCGCCGAATCACCTCCCGGAATTCGGGTTTAATGTCAATAAATTGAATCCCTATTCCATTGATCCCTTGAAGATCATCAGACCAACCCTCTGTTGCCCAGATAACTTTTCCCTTTGAACGAATGAGAGCTGGGTGGTTAGGGAGAGAAAAGTGAAGATCAAGAACCATTCCAACCTTAAATGGAACTTCACGTGAGGAAGACTTTAAAAAGACCCCCCCTTCACTGATATTTTCAGAGTAGAGCGTCACAAAATTGGCTCTCGTCTTCTGAGTTGGAATTTTAAAAACGATTTGGGCTTGAATTCTTGTTCGCGGTGATAATCGCGTTTCCTTAGACATGAGCGATCTGAAATCTAACATACCAAAACTTAATTGACAAGACACTTCGAGTCTCATAAACTCCGTCTATCGTGTCAAATCCTTATGAAATTCTTGAGGAATTAAACAAACAGTCTTTGCTCGGCGGGGGGAAAGAACGGACTGAACGACAGCATGAGGCGGGGAAAATGACAGCCCGTGAAAGGATCGACCTCCTCCTGGATGAAGAGAGTTTTCATGAGCTCGATCGCTTCGTAAAGCACCGCTGCACCGATTTTGATATGGATAACGATCACTATGCGGGTGATGGTGTCGTCTGCGGATATGGAACCATTGAGGGACGAACGGTCTATGTCTATTCCCAGGATTTTACCGTCTTTGGTGGATCGCTCAGCGGCTCGAACGCGAAAAAAATCTGTAAAGTCATGGAGCTTGCGCTGAAAAATGGGGCGCCGATCATTGGAATTTGTGATTCAGGGGGGGCGAGGATTCAGGAAGGGGTTGAATCGCTCGCCGGCTATGCCGATATCTTTTTGAGGAATACACTCGCCTCTGGCGTCATTCCTCAAATCACAGCCATCATGGGCCCGTGTGCCGGGGGGGCTGTTTATTCCCCTGCCCTCACAGACTTCGTCTTCATGGTCAAAAATACAAGCTATATGTTTGTGACGGGTCCTGAAGTGATTAAAGCTGTCACTCATGAAGAAGTTACAAAAGAAAAATTGGGGGGGGCGATGACGCATAACCAAAATAGTGGGGTTGCTCATTTCGCAGCTGACGATGAAAAACGATGTTTACAGATGATCCGGTCACTGATCGGCTATCTCCCTTCCAATAATCTGGAAGATCCGCCGCTTCGAAAAGTGGAGGATGATCCAAAACGGACAGATCCAAAACTCCAGTCTGTCATTCCCGAAAATTCAAAAAAACCATACGATGTAAAAATCATCATTCATAGTATTATCGACGATCACCGGTTCTTTGAAGTCCAGCAGCACTATGCGCAAAATATTGTCATTGGTTTTGCAACTCTCAGCGGAAAAACGGTTGGGATAGTGGCGAATCAGCCAGATGTTTTGGCCGGATGTCTCGATATTTCCGCCTCTATCAAAGCCGCCCGGTTCGTTCGTTTTTGTGATGCGTTTAACATCCCCATTATCACCCTGGTTGACGTTCCGGGTTTTTTACCGGGGACCGATCAGGAATATGGCGGAATTATCCGCCACGGGGCAAAACTCCTCTATGCCTATTCAGAAGCAACCGTTCCCAAAATTACCGTTATTACCCGAAAAGCGTATGGAGGGGCATACGACGTCATGGCTTCCAAACACTTACGGGCTGATATTAATTATGCCTATCCTTCCGCAGAAATTGCTGTCATGGGACCTGAGGGGGCGGTAAATATTGTCTTTAAAAAAGAGATTGAGCAGGCAAAAGATCCTGTCAGGCGGCGAGAAGAGCTGATTGAAGAATATCGTCAAAAATTTGCAAATCCCTATAAAGCCGCGGAACTTGGATATATTGATGAGGTGATTTTTCCACAGGAGACCCGTTCAAAACTGATCAAAGCCCTTGAGATGCTCAAAAATAAACGCGAACATTCCCCTCCTAAAAAACACGGAAATATCCCTCTTTAAAAAATGCCGAAGCATTTTAAAAAAGTCCTCGTCGCAAACCGCGGAGAAATTGCGATCAGGATCATACGCGCGCTTCACGAAATGGAGATAGCATCGGTTGCTGTCTATTCAGAGGCCGATCGCACGAGCAGCCATATCTCGATGGCTGAGGAGGCCTATCCCATTGGGGAGGCTCCTTCTTTGGAAAGCTACCTCAACATTCCTAAAATCCTAAAGGTCGCTAAAAATGCCAGGGTCGATGCCATTCATCCCGGTTATGGTTTTCTCTCTGAAAATGATGAATTCGCTGAGGCCTGCGAAGAAGCGGGGATCACGTTCATTGGACCCAAAGCAGAAACGATGCGCCAGTTGGGAGACAAAATCAAGTCCCGCGAAATGATGATCAAAGAAAAAATTCCTGTTGTTCCGGGGAGCAAAGAACCGGTCACTTCTTTTTTTCACGCAAAAAAAATCGCGCATGAGCTGAAATATCCAGTCGTTGTGAAAGCCTCAGCTGGGGGGGGCGGAAAGGGGATGAGGATTGTAAAATCAGAAAAGGATCTTGAAAAATGGATGGAGGTTGCAAAAAGAGAAGCAAAATCGGCATTTGGAGATGAAACAATCTATCTGGAAAAATATCTTGAGAAGCCGCATCATGTGGAGGTCCAGATTTTTGGGGATCACCAGGGAAGAATTGTCCATCTTTATGAACGGGAATGCTCGATTCAAAGACGCCATCAAAAAGTCATTGAAGAAACCCCAGCCCCTTTTCTTGATGCAAAAACGCGGGCAAAAATTTGCGAGACAGCCGTCACAGCAGCGAAGGCCTTTAAATATCTCAATGCTGGCACCATTGAATTTCTGATCGACAGACACAAGAATTTCTATTTTCTTGAAATGAATACAAGGCTGCAGGTCGAACACCCGATCACAGAATGGGTCACCGGTATCGATATGGTCAAACTCCAGATCAACATCGCACAAGGGGAACCGATCCCCTTTAAACAGCAGGAGGTCACACAACGGGGGCATGCAATTGAATGCCGAATCTACGCGGAAGACCCCTTTAATAATTTTCTGCCATGCCCGGGAAAAATCCAAACCTATCGGGTACCGCAAGGGCCATTTGTAAGACTCGACAGCTATATCTACGCAGGATACGAAGTGCCGATATATTATGATCCTCTTATCGGTAAATTAAGCGTCTATGGCTCGACACGAATGGAGGCTGTGCATCGATTAACGATGGCTTTAAAAGAATTTGTCATTAAAGGGATCCGAACCACCCTCACCTTTCACAGACAGGTTATGCGAATGCCCCCCTTTGTTCATGGCACTTACGACACCACTTTTATAGACCGTGAATTCCGGGTTCCGAAGACCCGGCCGATCCAGCCTGTAAGAGACCTTGTTCTTGCGATCGCTGCCGTCGATGCTTTCAAAAAATTAAAAGAAAGTCAGACATTTATACCGGGCGAGCGAAAAGAATCTCAGTGGCTGAGCGAGGGACGGGCAATGGCATTGCGAAGCACGACGTGGAGATAAATCGCTGACATGATTTTTACGACCTATATAGATGAAAAGCCACACAAGGTAAAAATCGTTGAAGAACGAGGCGGATACCTTATTACGGTTGACAACGAAAAACCGTTCCATGTCGATGTTGTCGATCTGCAAACGGGGAGCTATTCGATGCTTCTCAAAGAACGTTCCTATCAGTTCGATATCGAAAAGAAAGAAAATACGTACCATGTGCTCTTAAGAGGGAGACTTTATTCTCTCGAACTGATCCATCCGAAATTGAAAGGGGTAAAGGCCAAAGGCTTTGAAGAAAAAAAGATCATCGCGCGCATGCCTGGGAAGATTATTAAAATCCTTGCGAAGGAAAAAGATAAAGTCGCAAGAGGACAAGGCATTGTCATTATGGAAGCAATGAAAATGGAGAATGAACTCAAATCCCCGATGACCGGCGTCATCCAGACCATTCGGGTCAAAGAAGGGCAGATCGTTGAGGCGGGTGAAGAGTTGATTTTACTTGAGTAGGTTCATGGAGAGACAAAAAAAGATAAGCGCCCCGGGTAAATACCCCTTTACACGCGGCATTCATGCCGAAATGTATCGGAACCGTCTCTGGACGATGCGGCAATACGCCGGTTTTGCCACAGCAGCCGAATCGAACAAACGCTACCACTATCTTTTAAAGCATGGACAAAAGGGATTGAGTGTCGCGTTCGATCTTCCCACACAGATGGGATACGACTCGGATCATTCGATGAGCCGCGGGGAGGTGGGGAAAGTGGGTGTCGCCATCGATACGATTGAGGATATGAAAACCCTTTTTCACGGCATCCCTCTGGACAAGGTCTCCACATCGATGACGATCAACGCAACCGCTTCGATTCTTCTCTGTCTTTATGCCGCCGTTGCAAAAAACGAGGGGATACCGATAAAAAAACTTCGCGGCACCATCCAAAATGACATTCTAAAGGAGTATCTGGCGAGGGGGACCTACATCTACCCCCCCAAAGCCTCGCTTCGATTGATCACAGATATTTTTAAATTCTGTAAAGATGAAATGCCGGAATGGAATACGATTTCAATTTCTGGCTACCACATTCGGGAAGCTGGGGCTACGGCGGTGCAGGAGGTCGCGTTTACGCTCGCAAATGGCATCACTTACGTCGATGCGGCCATCAAAGCAGGGCTTAATGTCGACGAATTCTCGAACCGGCTCTCCTTCTTTTTCAATGTTCAGAATAACTTTCTTGAAGAGATCGCCAAATTCCGGACCGCAAGAAGACTTTGGGCAAGAATCATGCGTGAACGCTTTGGCGCTAAAAACGACAGATCGTGCATGCTTCGTTTTCACGCCCAAACGGCGGGCGTTTCTCTCACCGCCCAGCAGCCGCTGAACAATATTTCCCGTGTGACGCTCCAGGCAATGGCAGCGGTGTTGGGGGGGGCGCAATCGATCCATACCAATAGCTATGATGAGGCATTGGCGCTCCCTAGCGAGGAAGCAGTCCGGATTGCGCTTCGAACTCAGCAGATCATCGCTTATGAGTCGGGGGTCACAGATACGGTGGATCCCATCGGCGGATCTTATTTGCTCGAACATCTCACAGACGAGATCGAGGGACGAGCCGAAGAGTATATTCAAAAAATAGATGCACAGGGGGGGGTCATTGCCTGTATCCAGAATGGATACCTTCCACGTGAAATTCAGCGTGAAAGCTTTGAGTATCAGAGTAAAGTCGAGAAAAAAGAAACTATTATTGTGGGGGTCAATGAATTTATGGTTGAAAATGAAAAGAAACTAAAAATTCAGCGGGTCGCCCCGCAACATGAAAAGATACAGATCGAGCGTCTCAAAAAATTTAAGAAAAAAAGGAATATGGCGCTCGTTGGAAAATCGCTCTCTCAACTTAAGAAAGCCGCCAAATCAGATAAAAATCTCATTCCTGTAATCCTTGAGGCTGTTCAAAACCGGGCCACCCTCGGCGAAATTTCTGACGCGCTTCGGGAAGTATTTGGGGTGTATAAAGAAAGTGTGACGATATGAAGCAAATCTATTTCTTCATAAGGTCCTCACTCTAAAACAAAAAAAGATCTGGAAAAAAATTCGACATGGGACATTATGAAATCCTTTACAGAATATCTGACCTTTAACACAAAAAAACGAAGAGAGATCGTTAGACTTACAGATAAAGTGCAGTCCTTTCTATCTCGCGCGAAAATAAAAGAGGGGTTTATTTTGGTCTCTGCCATGCATATTACGGCGGGAGTTTTCATCAATGACAACGAATCAGGGTTGCATAAAGATATCGAAGAGTGGCTGGAGAAGCTCGCCCCTTCGGGAATAAATTACCGGCACCATCAGACCGGAGAAGATAATGGCGACGCGCATCTTAAAAATCTTTTAATCGGCCATCAGGTTATCGTCCCCGTCACAGATGGAAAACTTGATTTTGGCCCCTGGCAGGAGGTTTTCTACGCAGAATTTGACGGGCAGAGAAATAAAAGGGTTCTCCTAAAGGCAATAGGGGAATAGAAAAATATCGTATGGAATAGGTATAAAGGAAGAATCACATGACAAAATTTCTTTACAGATCGCGAACAAACAAAAAAATCGCGGGGATTTGTGGGGGGCTCGGTGAATATTTTTCCGTTGACCCGATTCTCTTTCGCCTCATATGGATAGGGGCCGTTCTTCTATTTGGAACCGGGATTCTTCTTTATCTGATTGCATGGCTTCTTATCCCCCTTGAAAGCCGATAATTCTTGATTTTTCATTTAAATAAAATCCATCGAAACGAAACATATTTAGAGATTATTTCAAAATCTTTGCCCCGGCTCACAAGAATTGCGCCATTCTGTTTAGCAGATAACGCCAGTAAGACATCATTTTGAATTTCTTCTGAATATTTTTGAAAAGTTTGTGGAAGCCGCGACAGAATTATTGCTGCCTGTTCCCAAATTTTATTTGTAGGAGCAGGCATTTCAATAAGATGATGAATATAGGATTCTGTAAGCCTTTTTGCCCTTTGAGTCTTACACCCCCTAATAAGTTCACTTTTAACAATAGGAGAAAGACGAATCCTGTAATGCTTCCACCACCACCGCAATTCCCTGCCCGCCGCCAATGCAGGCAGAGCCGATGCCATATTTCTTTTTTCGACGACGAAGTTCATAAAGCAGATGCATGATAATCCTCGCCCCTGAGGCGCCGAGCGGATGACCGACGGCAATAGCCCCTCCATTTACGTTCATGATCTCCCGATTTAATTTTAGTGTCTTTTCAACGGCAACATATTGTGCCGCAAAAGCTTCATTGACTTCGACCAAATCCATTTCATCAAGCGACATCCCAACTTTTTTCAACGCCTTTGGAATCGCCAGAGCCGGACCGATTCCCATGATTTTAGGATCGCATCCTGAAACACCCCATCCCAAAAGCCTGCCAATCGGTTTCACTTTCAAGCGATTGGCAGCCTGAGAGGATGTCACAACCATTGCGGCTGCTCCATCTGTAATGCCGCTCGCATTCCCTGCTGTCACAACCCCCTCTTTCACAAAAAGCGACTTGAGTTTTGAAAGACCTTCCAGTGTGCTCTCAGGTTTTGGATGTTCATCATTCCGAAAAACCTTTTTATTCCCTCTCGCGTCTAAAATTTCGATCGGCGAAATCTCTTCATCAAAATACCCCTTTTCCAACGCACTTTTATAAGCCATCTGACTTCTCAGCGCATAGTCATCCGCCTCTTTGCGTGATACCCCTTTTTGTTTCGCAAGCCCTTCCACTGTGAGCGCCATCGGAAGGCCGGCATAAGAATCGGTGAGCGCCCCCCAAAGCGCGTCCTGAAGCTCGGTCGGACCCATCCGGATCCCCCATCGCGCCCCTTTTACGATATAAGGGGACTGACTCATGTTCTCTGTTCCACCTGCCAAAACCATTTCTGCTTCATCCGCTAAAATCTCTTCGGCAGCATTGATCACCGCCTGAAAACCGGAGCCGCAGAGACGATTTAGCGTATAGGCTGGGACTTCCATCGGAACACCGACATGGAGACCGACATGACGGGCAAGGTAAGGGGCATCTAAAGAAGTTTGCGCCACATTGCCAAAGATAACGTGATCTACCGAGGCTGGTGATATTCCGGCCTTTTCTATCGCCGCCTTTGATGCAAAGACGGCGAGGCTTGTCGCCGAAAGATCTTTAAGCCCCCCTCCAAACGCCCCAAACGGTGTCCGTTGACCGGGAAGAATTACAATTTCTTTTGTCATAAGGATTCAATACAAAATAGAATGAAGCAGATCAACAAACATTTTTCTTTGGATTTTTAAGATTTAGAAAGTCGCTGACAAGGTTTCATAGCCTGCTTTTTTGAGGGCCCGAAAAATAGCCCGGATATGCTCATGCCCCCGCGTCTCAAGGGTTAAAAAGACGCGTGTTTTACCATAGGCAAGATTTAGAAGCGCGCGGTCGTGCGCCACCTGCATGATGTTTGCCTTTTGTTCTGCAATGATCTCTGTCAGCTGATGAAGCGCCCCCGGGCGGTCTTCCAAAACAACGCTTAGTTTCACCATCCGCCCTTCCTGAACAAGACCACGCTCAATGACATGGGAAAGGGTTGTGACATCGATATTCCCCCCGCTCAGAAGACAAACAATATTTTTTTCCCGCGGCTTTAACTTTCCAGACAACAAGACGGCAAGTGTGGTTGCCCCCGCCCCTTCGACAACTGTCTTTGTTTTCTCGAGAAGCTGAACAATGGCGGATGAAATCTCCTCATCGGTCACTGTCACCACATCATCGACATATTTTTGAATATATCCAAAAGTATAAGGGCTTGTCTTTTTCACCGCGATCCCATCGGCCATCGTATGAATTGTTTTCCAGTGAACCACCCCCGCGGGTGTGTGGGGGGGGGGGGTTGGGGCGGGGGGGGGGGGGGGGGGGGGGGTGGG